>JAEUNB010000112.1 GCA_016790625.1 Betaproteobacteria bacterium
GGAATATGACAGCTCGGTGCGGCTGCCGTCACGACGCTCAACCCAGGTCTTGCCCAACCCGCCCGGTTCGCCACCTGCCATGCCGAAGTTGGGCACGCGACGATGCCCAGCCAGAATCGCCGCTGTCATGGACTCGAGGAAACGGATACGTCGCGTCGCGCCATTGCCGCCTCGCCATTTACCACCACCGCCGCTGCCATGCCGGATGGAGTGTTCATCCACACGTACGGGATAGCGCCACTCCAGTATTTCCGGATCGGTAAGTCGCGAATTGGTCATGTGCGCCTGCACGGTATCGCATCCGTCGAAACCGGGACCAGCGCCCGTGCCGCCAGAAACCGTTTCGTAGTATTGGTATTCGTCGTTGCCGAAGGTCACATTGTTCATCGTGCCGTAGCTGGCCGCCATCACGCCCAGGGCGCCTATCAGCGCATCGGTAATGCACTGCGACGTTTCCACGTTACCGGCAACGGTTGCCGCCGGCGGGTTGGGATTCAGCATCGATCCCTCGGGGATGATGATGGTCAGGGGCTTGAGGCAACCGGCGTTCAATGGAATGTCGCTATCGACCAACATGCGGAATACATACAGCACTGCTGCATAGACGACAGCAGACGGCGCATTGAAATTGGACGCAAGCTGCGCCGAGGTGCCGGTAAAGTCGATGGTTGCACTGCGCCGATCTGAGCCGACAACGACCTTAACGCGAATAACGGCACCATTGTCCATTTCGTAGGCAAACTCGCCATCCTGCAGATTGCCGATGGCGCGCCGCACGCTCTCCTCGGCGTTGTCCTGCACATGCTTCATGTATGCGCGGACAACATCGAGACCGAAGTGCGCCACCATGCGCTTCAGTTCCTGAACGCCTTTTTCGTTGGCGGCGATCTGTGCACGCAAATCGGCCATGTTCTGGTCGATATTGCGTGCGGGATAACGTGCGCCTGCAAGCAGGGCGCGCATTTCGGCTTCCAGCATCACGCCTCTGGAAATCAGCTTGACGTTGTCCAGTAACACGCCCTCATCTTCGACCGTGCGCGAAAACGGCGGCATGGAGCCCGGCGTGATGCCGCCAATATCGGCGTGATGCCCCCGTGAGCCAACATAGAACAGCGGGTCGGGCCAGACCGGCTCTCCGGAACCTTCGCCGCTTACTTCAGGCTCGCTCTTGTCCAGGAATACCGGCGTGACCACAGTCACGTCCGGCAGGTGGGTGCCACCGTTGTAGGGGTCGTTCAACACATAGACATCGCCTGGCCGCATGCGGCCTTCGTTTTTTCGTACCACCGTCTTGATGCTCTCGCCCATCGAGCCCAGGTGCACCGGCATGTGTGGCGCGTTGGCAATCAGGTTGCCTTTGCCATCGAATAGCGCGCAACTGAAATCGAGCCGCTCCTTGATATTGACGGAGTACGCGGTATTCGCGAGCCGGAGGCCCATCTGCTCGGCGATCGACATGAACAGGTTGTTGAACACCTCCAGCATCACCGGGTCGGCACGCGTCCCCGCAGCGTAGCTAACTGCGCGTGGCTGGATGCGGGTCAGGACCAGATGGTTCAGCGGAGAAACCTCCGCTTGCCAGCCCGGTTCGACTATGGTGGTCGCATTCCGCTCCGCAATGATGGCCGGGCCGTCAATTTTCTGTCCGAGCGCCAGTTGCTCGCGAATGAAAAGCGGGGCCTGCATTTGCCTCATGCCGCTGGTCATAGGTACGACGGCAGTTGGCGCAGCAGGTTGCGATGGCGCCGCTTCAACGATATGCGCACCCGCCGATTCGGTTTGCCCAATGGCCTCGCAACTGATTGCCTCTGCCACCAATGCGCGGTTCTCCATCAGGAAGCTGAAGCGCTTTCGATAGGCCGCATTGAATTGGGCCTGCATCGAGTCCATATCACCGAAATCGATCACCAGGGCAGAATCGGTTCCTTCATAACGCAAGTGGACGCTACGCTTGACCTTGACCTGCGCATCACTTACGCCCTGCGACGTCACCTCAGAAACTGCGGTTGCCGCAAGCCGGTCTAGCTCCTGTCGCAACAACACGATCGCTTGCTCGTCGAGACGGATTTCCACTGCCTTTTCACGCATGGCCGTGATGTCGGCCAGACCCATTCCATAAGCCGACAGCACACCGGCCAGCGGATGCACGTAGACCCTACTCATGCCCAATTCATCCGCTACCAGACAGGCATGCTGACCGCCGGCACCGCCGAAACAGCTCAAGGTGTATTCAGTAACATCGTGACCACGTTGCACCGAAATGAACTTGATCGCGTTGGCCATGTTGGCGACGGCAATGCTGAGAAAACCTTCAGCCACTTGCTCTGGTGTTTGCCGTTTTCCTGTCGCGCTGGCAATTTTCTCCGACAGATCGAGAAACTTCTGCCGGACAATAGCGGCGTCCAGAGGCTGATCGGCACCAGCACCGAACACGGCCGGGAAATGCGCGGGCTGGATTTTCCCCAGCATCACATTGCAGTCGGTGACGGTCAAAGGTCCCCCGCGCCGATAGCAGGCCGGACCGGGGTTGGCGCCCGCGGAGTCGGGCCCGACGCGGTAGCGTTGGCCGTCGAAGTGCAGGATGGATCCCCCGCCTGCGGCAATGGTGTGGATCGACATCATCGGCGCGCGCATGCGCACACCGGCAACCTGCGTGTCGAATTCGCGTTCCAGCTCGCCCGCATAGTGCGAGACATCGGTTGACGTGCCTCCCATGTCGAAGCCGATGATCTTGTCGAAGCCCGCCAGCGCCGCCGTGCGAACCATGCCGACAATGCCACCTGCGGGGCCGGAAAGAATCGAATCCTTGCCGTGAAATTTCTGCGCGTCGGTCAGACCGCCATTGGACTGCATGAACATGACCCGTGTCCCCGGCAGTTCGCCGGCTACCTGATCGACATAGCGCCGCAGGATGGGGGAAAGGTAGGCATCGACCACGGTGGTGTCGCCGCGCGAGACGATCTTCATCATCGGACTGACCTGATGCGACACGGAGACCTGGGTAAAGCCTGCCGCTCGCGCCAGTTCCGCCACGGCTTGCTCATGCGCGGGATATCGATAGCCATGCATCAGCACGATGGCAATGGAGCGATAGCCGCGAGCGAAGGCAGCCTCTAGTTGGGCGGCGGTCTGCTCCATATCCAGCGGCAGCACTATCTCGCCATGGGCGCCGAAACGCTCCGCCACTTCCACCACCTCGCCATACAGCAGCTCGGGCAGGCGGATATGACGGTCGAAAATGCGCGGACGATTCTGGTAGGCGATACGCAGCTGATCGCGAAAACCGCAAGTAATGAACAGCACCGTCGGCTCGCCCTTGCGCTCGAGCAGCGCGTTGGTGGCGACAGTGGTACCCATTTTGACCGCGTCGATCTTATCCGTCGGAATCGCTGCACCGCCGGGCACATTCAGCAGGTGTCGAATGCCGGCCACGGCGGCGTCACGATATTGCTCCGGATTTTCCGAGAGCAATTTATGGGTGATCAGCGCCCCCGTCGGGGATCGGGCAACAATATCCGTGAATGTGCCGCCTCGGTCGATCCAGAACTGCCATTTGCTCATATCGGCGCCCTTACAGCGAGGTTGCGGCACGGGCCGCCTGATCGTACATACCGGACAGCATGCGCAGGAAACCGGCCAATTCTCCCAATTGCGCGTTCTCACTGCCGTCCTTGGAGAGCGACGCCACCAGGCAGGCTTCGCGCACCTCGCGATAGCGCTGGATATAGTCCTGGCCGGTCTTGGTGGTAAAGAACACCACCTCCTTGCCGCGCTTTTCCGAGTCGACCAGACCCATACCGACCAACTTTTTCAACGAATACGAAACCACATGTGTGTCTTCGATATTCATCATGAAGCAGACGTCAGCCAGCTTCTTTTCTCGTGCCCGATGGTTAACGTGATGCAGCAGCAGCGCATCCAGCGTTGTCAGGTCCTTTAACCCCGCCGCAGCCATGCAGCGGATCACCCAGCGGTTGAACGCGTTACCAGCAATGATTAATCCAAATTCAAATTCGGATAGTTCACGGCTCTTTGGTGAAACCAGATGCGATGAGGACACGAACAGTCTCGGCGCGATCGGATCGAGCGGAGCTGGCTGAGTGTCGCGTTTGCTTCTCGCGCGTCCAGCCGGCGTTGCCGTTTTTGCCCTTGCAGCCTTTACCCGCTTGGCAGACGTTGTCATGACTCTTTCCGAAAGAACGTCGATAATTTATTGACAATTTATCAACGTATTGATAATTTGACAAGTGTGGCTCCTCGCATCGCCTGTGAATTTCGGTATGTGCAGGTGCCTTGGCTATCATCGTGTCGTCGCATCAGTCGATTGCTTCATTTCACCAACAAGGGGGTTTTTATGAATCGCATCACCGCTGCCCTGGCCGGACTAGGCCTGGTCGCCACGTTTGCCACCACCGTACAGGCCCAAACCAAGTGGGACATGCCCACCGGCTACGCGCCGACCAATTTCCACACCGAGAACGTCAAGCAGTTCGCGGCTGACGTCGATAAGGCTACCGGCGGCAAGCTCAAGATCACGGTTCACGACAACGGCTCGCTGTTCAAGCAGAACGAAATCAAGCGTGCGGTGCAATCCGGACAGGCGCAGGCCGGCGAATTCCTGCTGCCGGCGCTGGCCAACGAAGACCCGATGTATGGCATCGATTCGGTGCCATTTCTAGCCGACAGCTACACCGACGCAATGAAGCTGTGGAAGGTGTCGCGATCAGCGATCGAAGCGAGAATGGCCAAGCAAGGGATTAAGGTGCTCTACGGCGTGGCGTGGCCACCTCAGGGGGTTTACTCGAAGAAAGCTATCAATTCCGCCGCCGATCTGAAGGGTGTGAAGTGGCGTGCCTACAGCCCACAAACCAATCGCATCGGTGAATTGTTGGGTGCGCAACCCGCGACCATACAGGCTGCAGAATTAGCGCAGGCACTATCCACCGGTGTGGTTGAAGCGCATATGACCTCAGGCGCTACCGGTGTCGATATCAAGGTATGGGATTCGATGGGCAAGGGCTCGTATTATTACGACGCTCAGGCCTGGTTGCCGAAAAATCTGGTCGTGGTCAATCAGAAGGCATTCGACGGCCTCGACAAGGCGACGCAGGATGCCGTTCTCAAGGCTGCGGCCGAAGCCGAAGCGCGTGGATGGCAACGCTCGGAGGCACGCGACAAGTCGACCAAGGTAATCATGGAGCAAAACGGCATGGTGATTGCCGCGCCCAGCGCAGGGTTGAAGGCCGACCTGAAGAAAATTGGCGCAACGATGCTGACTGAATGGGAGAAGAGCGCCGGTGCGGATGCCAAAGCTGTGCTGGACGCGTATCGCAAGTAACTGAAAACATCGGGGTGCCACGGCACCCCGATGTCATTTGATCACCGCATTTCGCGAGGTCTTGCGTGCGTAAATTCCTTGACCTGTTGTACGGCACATCGGGGGCGCTGGCGGCGCTATTCATGATCGCTTGCCTCGCCATGGTGCTGGCCAGCGTTGCCGGCCGCCTGCTGGGATTCAACCTGCGCGGCTCGGATGCTTATGCTGGTTATGCGATGGCCGCCGCCGGCTTTCTGGCGCTTGCGTACACGCTGAAGCGCGGCGAGCACATTCGCGTCACGCTGGTGCTGGAGCGCCTCGGCACGCAATGGCGTCATCGCATGGAGTTGATCGCGCATGCGGTCGCATTGTTTTTTTCCGGTGCATTCGCCTGGTTTTCCGCACGGCTGGTCTACCAATCGCTGACGTTCAATGACATCTCACAAGGAAACGATGCCACACCGCTGTGGATACCACAGATTGCCATGGCGCTGGGCGCTGCGGTACTTTTCATCGCGCTGATCGATGAGTTCGCCTTGTTGTTGAGTGGCAGGAAATCGCGCCCTGATGAATCCGCTGAACTCAAGCTGATGGAATAGCCACCGTCATGGATCTCCTGATTACATTCGCTTTGATCGTGGCGTTGTTCGTCCTGCTGGGTGCGGGCGTGTGGATCGGCATCGGTCTGCTGGGCGTCGCTTGGATCGCCATGGAACTGTTCACCAATCGACCGGTGGGCGATGCGATGGCCGTCACCATCTGGGGCTCAGCCTCGTCATGGACGCTGACTGCTCTGCCGCTTTTCATCTGGATGGGGGAAGTCCTGTTCCGCACGCGACTGTCCGAAGACATGTTCAAGGGCCTGGCGCCCTGGGTCAACCGCATTCCCGGTCGCCTGTTGCACACCAACATCATCGGCTGCACCATCTTCGCTGCCGTCTCCGGATCCAGTGCCGCCACCTGCGCGACCATCGGGAAGATGACGCTGCCGGAGCTGAAAAAGCGCGGCTATCCCGACGACATCACCATCGGCTCGCTGGCAGGTGCCGGAACGCTTGGATTGCTGATTCCACCCTCGATCATCATGATCGTTTACGGCGTCGCGTCCGATACCTCAATCACCAAACTATTTATCGCCGGCGTTTTGCCTGGATTGCTGCTGGCCACGCTGTTCATGGGCTATGTGATCGTCTGGTCGCTGCTGAACCGCGACAAGATTCCCGCACCTGACACCCACTACACTTTCGTTCAGAAATTGCATGAGTCACGACATCTGATTCCCGTCGTGTTGCTGATCGCGCTCGTGCTGGGATCGATCTATGTCGGCATTGCCACGGCTACAGAAGCGGCAGCACTGGGCGTGATCGGCGCACTGGGTTTGTCGGCCACCCAAGGCTCAATGAACTGGAATACCTTCAGGGACAGCTTGATGGGGGCGACCCGTCTTTACTGCATGATTGCGCTGATTCTGGCCGGTGCAGCTTTCCTGACCTTGGCAATGGGCTACATCGGCTTGCCGCGGCATCTGGCGGAATGGATCGGGGCACTAGGCTTGACCCCGTTCTGGCTGCTGTTCGGGCTCATGATCTTCTACATCGTCTTTGGCTGCTTCCTCGATGGCATTTCGATGGTGGTGCTGACCATGGGTGTGATCCTGCCAACAATACAAAAGGCTGGCATCGATCCGATCTGGTTCGGCATATTTATCGTGCTGGTGGTGGAAATGGCACAAATCACGCCTCCGGTTGGTTTCAATCTGTTCGTACTGCAGGGCATGACCAAGCGCGAAATCACTTACATCGCCCGGGTCGCGTTGCCATTCTTTTTCCTGATGATGGCAGCGGTGCTGGCGATTTATCTCTTCCCGGGCATCATCACCTGGCTGCCAGCGCAGATGAAGTAAATGTCCGGTGTATATAGCCATACACCGCCACAGTTGCGATGTCGCATAATGTCGTCCTGTTCATTAACAACGACGGCATATTGGCTCCATGTTCAACGTTCCACTCTCCCTGACTACTGAAAGTGCTTTCGAGCTGCCGAGTTACCTGCACGAGTCGGGCGCTCACAACCCCTGGGTTGATGCAAACCTGCATGGCCGGGACGTCCATAGCTTTCTGGAAGGCCCGTGCTTTGATGCCGACGGACGCCTCTGGCTGGTGGACATTCCCTTCGGCCGGATTTTTCGTGTCACACCTACCGGCGAGTGGGATCTGATCGTCAAGTACGACGGCTGGCCGAACGGCCTCAAGTTTCACCCGGATGGCCGCCTGATCATCGCCGACTACCGTCACGGCCTTCTGGCGATGGATGTCGAGTCACGTCGCATTTCGCCGCTGGTGACGCATTTCATTTCCAGCCGCTTTATCGGCGTCAACGACCTGACATTTTCCAGCGCCGGCGATCTCTATTTCACCGACCAGGGGCAAAGCGGCCTGCACGATGCCTGCGGTGCGGTGTATCGCCTGAAAGCGGATGGCACCTTGCAACAACTGCTCGATGGCATTCCCAGTCCCAATGGCTTGGTGCTTAGCCCCGACGAGAATTTCCTGTTCCTCGCCGTCACCCGCGACAATGCCGTCTGGCGCGTGCCGCTGGTGGAGGGTGGCGTGTCGAAAGTCGGTAAATTCATCCAGCTCTCCGGCGGCACAGGCCCGGACGGTCTTGCCATCGACAGCGACGGCAATCTGTATGTGGCTCACCATGGACTCGGTTGCGTGTGGCAGTTCGACAAGCGGGGAGAGGCACGATACCGCATCGACTCGTCACGCGGCGACTGGACGACCAACGTGACGGTTCACCCGCACCATCCCAACGAACTCTTCATCACCGAATCGCAGACCGGCACGGTGCTGAAAGCAACACTGCCGCTTTACTGAAGCCCAGATCATGAGCGCGAAGTTAACCAACACGTCGCAGCCGCCGGAGGGCGCGCACTTAAGCTTCAAGAACGAGATGAGCTATGGCGACTATCTCGGTCTCGACCAATTGCTGACGGCACAAAAACCCCTGTCCGTTGAGCACAACGAATTGCTGTTCATCATCCAGCATCAGACCACAGAGCTCTGGATGAAATTGATGCTGCATGAGCTGCTCGCTGCCCGGCAGCAAGTCATCAGCGGCGATTTGTCGCCTGCGTTCAAGATGCTGGCGCGCGTATCGCGCATCATGAACAACCTGATTCAGGCGTGGGACATTCTCTCGACCTTGACGCCAACCGAGTATTCGTCGTTTCGCGAAAGCCTGGGTAAATCGTCGGGCTTCCAATCGCACCAATATCGATCGCTCGAATTCCTGT
>JAEUNB010000150.1 GCA_016790625.1 Betaproteobacteria bacterium
CAATGCCAGCAGCGCGCCCACCCCCGCCGAGGGCAGCGTGGAGAGAATGGTGAGTGGATGGATGTAACTCTCGTACAGCATGCCCAGCACCACATAAACGGTGATGAGCGCCGCCAGGATCAGGAACGGCTGGTTCTCCAGGCCCTGCTGGAACACGCGCGCGGTGCCTTGGTTGGTGCCGGTGATGGTGTTGGGCACGTTGATGCGCGCCATGGTGTCGCGGATTTTCTGGATTGCGGTGGAAAGCGCTACACCGTCGGCGAGATTGAATGACAGCGTAGTGGCGGCAAACTGCCCCTGGTGATTGACCGACAGCGGCGCGGTGGTCGGCTCGTAACGCGCAAGCGCCGACAGCGGCACCTGGCTGCGGGTATTCGACAGTACGTAAATGCCGTTCAGTGCCTCAGGGCTCTGCCAATACTGCGGCGCCGCTTCCATCACCACCCGATATTGATTGTTCTCGGCGTAGATGGTCGAGACCTGCGCCTGGCCAAATGCGAGATACAGCGCGGTGTCGATATTGGCCACCGTCACACCCAATCGGGATGCTGCGGCACGATCGATCACCAGACTCATCTGCAGGCCTTTGACCTGCTGGTCGGTGTTCACATCGGTCATCTCGGGCGCGTCCTGCAATGCGTTCTGCAACAGTGGCGCCCATTTGCGCAACTCATTCACATCGTCACCCTGCAACGTGAACTGGTAGCTGGCATTGGACGAGCGCCCGCCGGCGCGGAAATCCTGTGCCGGCTGCAGGAAGAGATTTGCGCCAGCAACCTTTGCCAGCTTGAGACGCAATCGCGTCGCAATCTGCTCGGCAGTGGCTTCGCGTTCGCTTAACGGCTTTAGCGACATGAACATCCGCCCACCATTGCGCTGTCCGCCACCGGTAAATGCAGCGACGCTGACCACATCCGGATCGGATTGCACGATCTCGAGGAATTCGATCATCTTCACCCGCATCGCCTGAAACGAGATGCTCTGGTCCGCCTGAATGAATCCAAAAATGCGGCCGGTGTCCTGCTGTGGTAGAAAGCCTTTCGGCACGATGGTGTACAGATAAAAATTCAGGCCAATGGCAGCAACGAGCGTGAGGAAAACCAGGAACGGGAAGCGCAACGCCCAGCCGAGACTTTTTTCGTAGCCTCTGAAAATCGCCTGACCAGGGGCACGGCTCCAGCGGGACAGCCTGCCCGGCGGCTTCGGCGGCGCATTCGGGTCAGGTTCGGGTTTCGGCTTCAGCAACCGCGCGCACATCATCGGTGTGGTGGTGAGCGAGACCACCAGCGAGACCATAATGGCAATCGACAGCGTGACGGCAAATTCGCGGAAGAAGCGGCCAATGATGCCGCCCATCAGCAAAATAGGAATGAACACGGCAATCAGCGACAAACTCATCGACAGTACGGTGAAACTCACCTCGCGCGCGCCCTTGATCGCCGCCTGCATCGGCGGCACACCTTTTTCCATATGCCGAGTGATGTTTTCCAGCACCACGATGGCATCGTCAACCACAAAGCCGGTGGCGATGGTCAACGCCATCAGCGAGAGATTGTCGAGGCTGTAACCGGCCAGGTACATGAACGAGAACGTGCCGATCAGCGACACCGGCACCGCGACGGCGGGAATCAACGTGGCGCGCCAATTGCGCAGGAACAGGAACACCACCATGATCACCAGGCCGACGGCGATCACCATGGTGCGCTCGGCTTCCTTGAGCGACGCGCGGATGGTGGTGGTGCGCTCCATCACCAGATCGAAATCGACCGAAGCCGGCAGCGATGCGCGAAGCTGCGGCACCATCGCCATCACGCGATCAACCGTTTCAATAATATTTGCGTTCGGTTGTGCTGTGATCACCACCACCACCGACGGTTTGCCATTGGCGAAACCGGCATTGCGCAGGTCCTGCACCGAATCGACCACTTCCGCCACATCCTGCAACCGCACCGGCGCGTTGTTGCGATACGCGACAATGATCGGCATGTAGTCGGAAGCCTTGCGCGACTGATCGTTGGCGTAGATCTGCCAGCTCTTGTCGCCATCCTCGACCGTACCCTTCGGACGATTGACGTTATTGGCCTGGATTGCGCTGCGCACTTCGGTGAACGCAATACCGTATTTATTGAGCGCCGTCGGATTCAGCTCCACCCGTACTGCCGGCGAAGAACTGCCGCCGACCGACACCTGGCCCACGCCGCTGACCTGCGCAATCTTCTGCGCAATCACGGTGTTGGCAATGTCGTAAATCTGCCCCGGCGCCAGACTGTCGGAGGTCAGCGCAAAGATCATGGCCGGCGCATCGGCCGGATTGACTTTGCGATAGGTCGGATTATTCGGCAGGCTGGACGGCAGCGATGCACGTGCCGCCTGGATCGCCGCCTGCACATCGCGTGCGGCGCCGTCGATGCTGCGATTCAGATCGAACTGCATCACGATATTGGTGCTGCCCAGCGACGAGTTCGAGGTAATTTCGGTCACGCCGGCAATGCGGCCCATTGCGCGTTCCAGCGGCGTCGCTACCGTCGCCGCCATCACTTCCGGACTGGCACCTGGTAGCGAAGCCGAAACAGAAATGGTTGGGATATCCACCTGCGGCAACGGCGCCACGGGCAACAGGCGGAACGCCAGCGCACCCGCCAGCGTCACACCGATCGTCAACAGTGTCGTTGCGACCGGGCGGCGGATGAATGGCTCGGACATGCTCACGGCGCACTGCCCTTTGCGTGATCGGGAACGGACGGCGCCTCAACATCGTCATCGCGCTTCCAGCGTTGCGCCCAACGGTCGAAGAACAGATAGATCACCGGTGTCGTAAACAGCGTCAGCACCTGCGAGACAATCAGCCCGCCAACCATGGTGATGCCAAGTGGTTGGCGCAGTTCGGAACCGACACCACTGCCGATCATCAGCGGCAGCGCGCCCAGCAGAGCCGCCATCGTTGTCATCAGGATCGGGCGGAAGCGCAGCAGGCAGGCTTCGAAAATGGCGTCGTGCGGCGACTTGCCGTGCTTGCGTTCGGCTTCCAGCGCAAAGTCGATCATCATGATCGCGTTCTTCTTGACGATACCGATCAGCAGGATGATGCCGATAATGGCGATGATGCCGAGATCGGTACGCGACAGCATCAATGCCAACAAGGCGCCCACGCCTGCAGACGGCAAGGTGGACAGGATGGTGATGGGATGGATATAGCTCTCGTACAGCACACCCAGCACGATGTACATCGTGACAACGGCAGCGAGGATCAGCAGCAGCGTGTTGGTCAGCGAGGCGCGGAACGCAAGAGCGGCGCCCTGAAAACCGGTACGCACGCTGGCCGGCATCCCCAGCTCGGCCTCACTGGCCTCGATAGCCTTGACAGCGTCACCCAGCGAATAACCCGGTTTGAGATTGAACGAAATCGTGGAAGCCGGGAATTGGCCAAGGTGGTTAATGGCCAGCGTGGCACTCTTCTCCTGCACGGTGGCGATGGCTGAAATCGGTACCTGCAAACCGCCCGTCGCCGTCACGTAAATATCGTTCAGCGCGGACGGGCCGAGTTTGTACTCGGGCTTTACTTCCAGCACCACGCGATATTGTGATGCTTGCGTAAAGATGGTGGAGATCAGGCGCTGGCCGAAGGCGTTGTACAACGCGTTGTCGATTGCCAGCGTGGTCACACCGAGCCGCGCAGCGGTGTCGCGATCGATGTTCAGATAGGCCTGCAAGCCCTGATCCTGCAGATCGGATGCGACGTCAGCCAACTGCGGCAAAGTAGCCAGCTTGTCGACCATCTTGTGCGTCCATTCGGACAGAGTCTCGGCGCTGGCGCTTTCGAGCGTGAACTGGTACTGCGTGCGGCTGACGCGGTCTTCGATGGTCAGATCCTGCACCGGCTGCATGTACAGCGTCATGCCCTGAATTTTCGCCACGCGCGGTTTCAGCCGTTCAATCACGCCGGCCGCAGAAAGATTACGTTGCGCATGCGGCTTCAGGTTGATCAGCATGCGGCCGCTGTTGAGCGTGGTATTCACGCCATCGACACCGATGAAAGATGAAACGCTCTGCACTGCCGGGTCTTCCAGCACCGCTTCTGCCAGCGCACGCTGGCGCTCGGCCATGCCGGCAAACGACACTGTCTGCGGACCTTCGGAAATGCCCTGGATCACGCCGGTATCCTGCAAGGGGAAAAATCCCTTGGGAACGAATACGTACAGCAATGCTGTCAGTGCAACAGTCCCAACTGCAACCCACAGCGTGGCGGTCTGCCGCGCCAGCACCCATTCCAGCATGCGGCCGTAGCGCGCGATGATGGCGTCGAACCATTCGCCGGTGACGCGATAGAAACGGCCCTGCTTTTCCGGCGGCGTGTGTTTCAGCAGCCGTGCGCACATCATCGGCGTCAATGTCAGCGACACCACCGCGGAAATCAGGATCGCCACCGCCAGCGTGATGGCGAACTCGCGGAACAGGCGTCCGACTACATCGCCCATGAACAACAGCGGAATCAGCACCGCGATCAGCGAAAAGGTGAGCGAGATGATGGTGAAGCCTATCTGCTCGGAGCCTTTCAGCGCCGCTTCCATCGGCGAATCACCCTCTTCGATGTAGCGCGAGATGTTCTCGATCATGACGATGGCGTCGTCGACCACGAAGCCGGTGGCGATGGTCAAGGCCATTAACGACAGGTTGTTGATCGAGAAACCCGCCAGGTGCATAACGGCGAACGTGCCCACCAGGGAAAGCGGCACCGCAACGCTGGGGATAACCGTGGCGGAAACGTTGCGCAGGAAAACAAAAATCACCATCACCACCAGCGCAATCGCCAGCATCAACTCGAACTGCACGTCCTTGACCGAGGCGCGAATGGTAATGGTGCGATCGGTCAGCACCATCACATCCATCGATGCCGGCAGCGTGGCGGTGAGCTGCGGCAGCAACTGCTTCACGCGGTCGACCACTTCGATCACATTGGCCCCGGGCTGGCGCTGGATATTGAGGATGATGGCCGGCGTCTCGTTCATCCACGCTGCCAGCTTGATGTTCTCGGCATCTTCGACCACGTCGGCGACATCGGTAAGGTAGATCGGCGCACCGCTCTTGTAGGCGATGACGATCTTCTTGTATTCCTCGACCGAGCGCAGCTGGTCGTTGGCGTCGATGGTGTAGGCACGCGCTGGGCCGTCGAAGCTGCCCTTGGCCTGGTTGACGTTGGCCGCCGCGATGGCAGTACGCACGTCGTCCAGATTGATGCCGGTCGAGGCCAGCGCCTTAGGATTAGCTTGGATACGCACCGCCGGCCGCTGACCGCCGGACAGCGTCACCAGGCCCACGCCTTGAACCTGCGAAATTTTTTGCGCGATGCGGGTATCGACCAGATTCTGCACCGCCGGCATCTGCATCGACTTCGAAGTAATGCCGATGGTGAGAATTGGCGCGTCGGCCGGATTCACCTTGCTGTAAACCGGTGGTGCCGGCAGGTCGCTAGGCAACAGGTTACCGCCGGCGTTGATGGCCGCCTGCACCTGTTGTTCCGCCACATCCAGTTCCAGCGTCAGTTCGAATTGCAGCGTGATGACCGAGGCACCACCAGCGCTGGTCGACGACATCTGTTTCAAACCGGGCATCTGTCCGAACTGCCGCTCGAGCGGCGCGGTAATGCCAGATGCAACGACATCGGGACTGGCACCAGGATACAGCGTCGATACCTGGATCGTCGGGTAGTCAACCTCGGGCAGCGCGGACAATGGCAATTGCCGGTAGGCAAGAAAGCCCGCCAGCAGGATCGCCACCATCATCAGCGAGGTGGCGACCGGGCGAAGAATAAACAGGCGTGAAGGATTCATCCGCGAAGGCCTATTGCTGCTGGCCGCGTCGTTCCTGCATCCGCTTCCTGAATTCAGCTTTCTGCTCGTCGGTCATCGCTTCGAAGCGCTTGCGACGTTCGGCTTTTTGCTCGTCGGTCATTTCACCCCAGCCACCGGGACGTCCGCCTTCCGGTTTGCCCAATTCGCCTTTGCCACCCTCGCCCTTGCCGCCATCGCGCGGCGGCGCATCGACCTTCGCGGTTGGCGGCGCACCACCGCCTGCTTTCTGCGCTAGTGCGGGGGCGTCACCTGGTTTGCCGGCAGGCTTGCCTTCGCCGCCTTTGCCGTCTGCACCCTTGGCATCGCCACCTTTACCCGTACCACCGGGACCACCCGGGCCGCCAGGACCGCCACGACCACGACGCCCCTCACCCGGTGCGCGCGCCTTCGGCACAAACGGCGCCGTCACTTCCACCTTCGCACCTTCGCGCAGACGATCGATGCCATCGGTCACCACCATGTCGCCTGGCGCCAAGCCGGACTCAATCGCAACGTTGTCGTTTTCCGTCGCGCCCATCTTCACCGGCCGCACCGTCGTGGTCTTGTCCTCTTTCACCACATAGACGATGGTGCCCTGCGCGCCACGCTGAATCGCGGCCAGCGGGATCACGGTCGCGTCCTTCTTGGTATCGACCACCATCTTCACGTTGACGAACTGATTCGGAAACAACAGGCCATCCGGATTCGGGAATTGCGCCTTCAATTTGACGGTACCGGTGGCGGTGTCGATCTGGTTGTCGGTGCTGATCAGGAAACCCGTCGCGAGCTTGTTCTTCTGCTCGCGATCCCACGCTTCCACGCCCAGTTTCTCGCCGGCCTTCAGTTGCTTCAGCACGCGCTGCAGATTGTCCTGCGGGATGGTGAAGATTACCGTGATCGGATCGATCTGCGTGATCACCACCAGACCCGCCGTATCGCTGGAGCGGATGATGTTGCCCGGATCGACCTGCCGCAAACCGAGACGGCCGGCGATCGGTGCGGTGACCTTGGTGTAGGAGAGCTGCAGCTTGGCGTTGTCTACCAACGCGCGGTCAACTTTCACCGTGCCCTCGTACTGACGCACCAGCGATTCCTGTGCATCCAGTTGCTGCTTGGCAATCGAATCCTGCGCCAGCAGCGTGCGATAGCGCTCGAGGTCGAGCTTGGCGTTATTCAGCTGCGCCATATCTCGCGCCAGCGTGCCCTCGGCCTGCGACAGCGATACCTTGAGCGGCTCGGGATCGATCTGCGCCAGTGCGTCTCCCGCCTTCACCACCTGGCCTTCGCGGAAAAAGACTTCCTGCAGCAAGCCATCGGTGCGCGCCTTCACCGTTGCAATCTTCAGCGCTGCCACCGTGCCCAAGGCCGTCTGGACGACGTTGATATCGGCGGTACGTGCCGGCACCGCAATCACCGGCTGCACGCGATTGGGATCGAATCCACCACGGCCACCCTTGCCCGGTGCACCACCGGGTCCACCCTTGGCCGCCCCGGCCTTCGCGCCGTCCTTGGGTGCTTCCTCGGTCGTCGCCGAGCGCGTCGAATAGTAGTAATAGCCACCGCCACCAATCGCAGCGATCAGCAGCAGCGGTACGCCCCAGCGTATCCAGGCCGGCATGCGCTGCCAGCGGGAAAGGGAAACGGTACCGTCGAGAAATTTTGGTCTTGTCATAGTGGGCGGTCGATCAGGAGTGGCAGGCGCGGCTCGCGGGTAAACAACAGTTTGACCCGGTACCGCGAATTGGTTGCTTCCGGCATTGCGGCATTGCGGCATTGTTTCACGCTGCGGCCGAACAGGTGCGCGAGGCCGAAGTATGGTGACGCAACGCCGATTTGACCAGCGGGCCAGTTACGGGTTTGTAAGCGATTGTAAGTGTTCGGCAAAAACTGCGGGCAGCCGGCAATTTAGCTTACGAAAATGGGCTGACTGTGCCAGTTTGTAACCACGGCATTGATTGCCATGGCGAGATTCGGCGCGCGATGGCCGGCACACTCAAGCCTGCGTCAAATCACTGACGCGGCATGGTGCCAGGCGCTTCCTGACCGACCGGTGGATTGCCTTTGCGGGCGAGATATTTGCCGAACGAATACCCTGAGCTGGCGATGGAGCCAAAAATCGCCGCCGCAGCAAGACCAATCAGGATTTTTTTGAACATGGTGGGGCCAGCATAGCGAAGCGGTACTGGCGGTGTGTAGCGATTCGTGCCTCGAGTTGGCGCGGTGGTAGTCTGAACAGCCATCACTCAACAACCAAACTCCAGCAGTGGTGCGGCTGTTCGGCAGTATTTATTAGCCATGCGGTTTCCAACGAAGAAATCCATATTTCTCCCATTGCAAGAGCTGTTCTTTGAGGCGCGGCAACTTTGAGTATCGAAAGACCCTGACAGTGAAACTTAGGCCGTCCGGGTCGACGTCAACGTTTCCGTAGGCCGCCATGCCATTCACCATTCCGGCAATGCGATCACCCGGAATGTGCTCCGCAAATTTCACTAGCACCTCGTTTTCCGTGACGTTGGGCATCGCTAACGAACTAGATAAGAGCCGCGCGCTTTTGCGGCGCCCAGCGACCGAAGGGAGCATTCTTGAGCAACGAGTTAGCCAGCATGCTCGATACATTCATCTACGTAGACACTATAGGCATGGTCTTTTCCTTCAATCGCTGGTAGCGCAAATATTACTTCCCATCTGCGTGAATAGCGCTTCAGAATTCCTTGTACGTCAACGAGTAATGAGGGGGTGAATACGAGCGGTGACGTGCATTCAACTTTGTGCTGAGCCGAAGAATAGTAATCGGATATCAGGTAATAGTCCCCATCCCCAAAGGCGTCATGCTTTCCGTGCTTTTCCAGGACGGCCATGAGTTCATCGAATAGCGACTCCCACTCTTTGTATTGCTCTATCTGGTCATCGATCTGTTCAGTCGAATCGTACTCCACGGCATCAAGGCGGCGAAGTAGAGATACAAGCGCAGCTTGGCGCTCGAAGGATTCGACATTAAAGGGTTCGTACGTGGATGTAGCACGAAAATCGCCTGCGTGCTCTGACTGGTAAATGCGGTCATCAACCAAGAAGAGATCAGCCATGCTGAGGCCACGGGCCACTACGCTGGCGATTAGTTCTGAGTCCGTTGGTCTCATTTTTTCTGGCTAACGTTGAAGTTCACGGGCGCGCGTTAGCGCGTTCCTATGGACTGCGGAGTTAGACTCTTCAATCAAGTTTGGTCCAAATTTGCCGCACCTCACAGCCGAGACTTCTTTCGAGTAAGCGCACAAGGTCGATTTGAAGTGGACTAGTTGCATAGGCCCCAATAAAGAAACTCGCAAAGCCCGCTGGCGGCTCATATAGCAGGTTATTTAACGACGCTACCTTTTCGCAGCAAGGGACCCGTGCATCCAAATTGCCATGCTTGCTTTGCCATGAGTGATTCATTGCGGATGCCCACCACACCACATCCAGTTGACTTTGGCAATGCGGGCATCTCACCAAATCAAACGAAGACTCTTCACTGCCGTTAAAGGTGCGAGAGAAGAACAGTGGATAACTGAAGTTGTCGCATGTCGCATCACCGTCAGGCCCCAATGACGCTGACAACAAAGCAACTGCTTCTAAACAGCCTTTTGGACTGGGTACTAGGCTCGGATCGGCTGGAATAAGTTGAACGTAATTGCGAAGCACGAGCGATTCTGAAGGCTAATGACTGAGGTAAGGCGCCGCGCGCCTTTGTGCCGCCCAGCGCCCAAAGGGAGCGTTTTTGACTGATGCGTTAGATTGCATCAGGCTGGTCCAACACTGCACAAAAACGGCTATTGATTTGTCGAGCGGCTTGGCGGACGCCGGGGCTTCGATGGTCAAGGCCTTCCTTGATGTGTCCTTCCAATTGCGTCAAATCGAGATGTCCGCGGTCATACAAGACTTCATGGGTGAGGAACCCCCAGAATTGAACGTCCTCGCTTCGGTCTTCCTTCATATCGGCGATCCAGGGCAATACACGATCATCGGCAATGTCGCGCAACAGAATTGCAGCAAGCTTGCGACGTTCGTCTGCTGCGGATGACCGGACAATTGAGTAGCAATACTCCATCGCAATAGGCGAATGAATGAACTGCAATACCGACTGCGCGGCACTGTAGCCTTCTCGCGCCTCGATAAAGCACTCAACGGCGTCTTCAATTCCAGTGCGCCTAATAATCTGCTCAATAGCTTGGGCCGCCACCTCGCTACCACAGGCGCTGCCGACTCCCAAAGCCCTCGAAATAGCTGCCCAGTTCACCGTTGTCATATCTTGCAATCTAACTCAATTCAAACATCACGATTGACGCACAACATTGTTCGCTGATGCATAACATTGCACGTAAAAATGACCGAAAGATTTTGTCGAACAACAGCTTGTCCCCATCAGCGACTGCCACAACCACCCACAACAAAATTGAGTTTTACATCAGGTTGATTTGCTAAAAAAATCGCCCACAAAAGCAGTGCAACTCTTAAACTCCAGCACTGGTGCGCCTTGCAGGCCAAAAACATCCGGAAACCCGCGCCAATGCTAGGGTTTTACTTGTTCTTTGCCTTCTCCCGCACCGGTGGAGGAATGTAAGGTGCCTTGGGCTCAGGAGTAGGCGTAGCAGCGGGCGGCGGTGTGGGTTGCGATTCCCGTGCGGATTGCTCACGCCGCGCTCGCGCCGCCTGATCTTCCGCTTCGCGTTCCTGCACATAACGCCGCTGCCGCTCGACCTCGCTCTGCGCCTGGCGGCGCGACGATTCGCTTTCGTATTCCTGCCGCCCCTCGTTCATGCGGCGGTTGCGTTCTTCTGCCATGCGCACGCGTTCGGCCAGTGCAGAGGAATACGCGGCATCCGTTGTTTGCGCTCCGCGCTCGTCGACCGTAAATTGCTTGCGGCCCAGCTCGGCCTGACGGAACTCGACATCCATCTGGCGCTGTTTTTCTTCGATGTCTTTTTTCGCCTGCAACTCTTCCTGCAAACGCGCCTGCTCCAGCTTGCGGCGTGCTTCCAGTTCCGCGACGCGCTTCTGCTCGGCCTGCTCCTCGGCGATACGCTCACGCTCAGCCTGCTCGCGTTTTTGCATCTGGTTAATCTGCCAATAGGCGCCGCCGCCAACAAGTGCAATCAGAATCGCGACGGCCCAGGCTACCGGTGAACGAAGAAAATTCCCCATATTGCTTCCACAAAAAATTTGATCGGATGACCCATTATCTCGCAGGTACGGCATTTGCGAGTGTTTGCCGCTGAGGTTGCCGCCGAAAATGGCACGCTGCCGTCGCCGTCTGGCGACAAATCTTTTCAATCAACTCACGCAAATGGCGTGTTGAAGAGCAAAAGAGGATGCGGCAAACGCTGCGGCCGCAGCTGGCACGCCCATTGCTGTTGGCATTTGATACAACACAAAGCCGTGCTGGTGGATCACTCCCGCCGGTACGGAAAAAACATCCGCTGCGCTTGGGATGCCCCATGCACCATCCCCTGATCGAGCGTGCACCGTCACCGGAGAAACCTGCATCATGTTGGCTATGAAAAACACCCTCGCCATTTGCCGCCTTTTCGCTATCGCTACCGCAGGAATTTCACTGCTGCTTTCATTCCAGGCGGTCGCACAAGTGCCGGGCATACCGCAGATCGGCAGCGCCGTTGCCGGCGACACCCGTGCCTTCATATTCTTCCAAGCGCCATCCAACACGGGCGGATCGCCGATCAGCGGCCATACCGCCACCTGCAATCCCGGCGCCATTTCCGCCACCAGCGCCACCGCGCCAATCGCCGTTACCGGCCTCGCCAACGGTACCGGCTATAGCTGCGCCGTTACGGCGAACAATGCCAGCGGCAGCAGCGCCGCCAGCGGCAACGTCAGCGTCACACCGCAAGCAGGCGTGCCGGTAACCCTGATCGGCGTGGTCTCGCGCAAAACGCATGCGGCGTCGGGGCCATTCGACGTCGTCATTGATCGCAATGTCGCCATCGGCGGTGCCGTATCCGTCGAGCCACGCGCGGCTGGCGGCAACGGCCACGACATCGTGTTCCAGTTCAACACGCCGGTAAACACGGTGGACAATGCCGGCGCTGTCGATGACACCAGCGCCACCGTCGCCAGCAGCGCCACGGCGAGCGGGCATGAGGCCGTGGTGACGCTGACCGGTGTTGCCGACAAAAAGCGCGTTACGGTGTCTGTCCCCGGCATCAACAGCGCGCCAGTCAATGCCTCAGCCTCGCTGCAATTCATGCTGGGTGGCCGGCAGAACGCAGCGTCGGCAGGGGCCATCGATGTCAGCCTGGCCAAGACTTACAGTGGACACATCACCTCCGCGGCCAATTTCCGCCAGGACGTAAACACCTCCGGCTCCGTCAATGCCGCCGACGTGGCCGCCATCAAATCGCGTACCGGCATTGTTCCCCCTCCTGCGGCCAGCGCGATCATGTTCGTCACCCAGGTGCCGACGTTGAGCGACTTTGCCGCGCGTGCATCCACCTTCGCCAATCACGGTGCCACCATGGACCAGGTAGCGCGCGGAGGCGACCTGATGATCCGCTACGACGACGGCACGCTGCGCAACCTGACCAAAGAGGCCGGCTTCGGCATGGAGGGATTTCAGGGCGCGAATGCAATCGCCGTGCGTGAACCCGCCGTGCACTGGAGCGGTACCAAGGCCGTGTTCAGCATGGTGGTGGGCGCACCCACACAGCAATATCAGGTGAAAACTTTTTACTGGCAGCTTTACGAAGTCACCAACCTCGGCAAGGGTCAGACGGCGGTGATTACCAAGGTACCGAACCAGCCGACGACCTACAACAATATTTCGCCGATCTACGCGACCGACGATCGCATCCTGTTCACTTCGGACCGCCCGCGCGACGGTCAGGCACACCTGTATCCGCAGCGCGACGAGTACGAAAGCACCGCCACCGTTACCGGCATCTGGAGCCTCAATCCCGCGAACGGCGACCTGTTCCTGATGAATCACGCGCCCAGTGGTGCGTTCTCGCCGACCATCGACAGCTTTGGCCGTGTCGTCTTTATCCGCTGGGATCATTTGCAGCAGGACCAGCAGGCCGACGCCGATCGCGCCTCTCCCGGCGCTCCACCCAACGGTTCGTTCAACTATGCGAGCGAAGCGCCGGGTGCGGCAGCGTTGAACACCCGCGATGAGGTCTATCCGGAAACTCGCGCCAATAGTACAAGCGTGTTTGGCCCGGTAAGAGGCTACACATCGAACTTCTTCACGCCGTGGCAGATCAACGAGGACGGCACCGACGAGGAAACGCTCAACCACATCGGCCGTCACGAGTTGGCATTCGGCTATCTGGAAAAATCGTTTATCAACGACGGCGCGATGTCGGACTACACCAACGACTCTTTGCACGCCAACGCCAAATCGACTCGCATGGACGGCGGCATGTTTCATATGCGGGAAGACCCGGCCAATCCTGGGACATACCTCGCCATCTCCGCGCGCGAATTTGGTTCGCTGACATCGGACCAGATAGTCAAGTTGACGGGGGCGCCGAACGTTAACGCGGAAGGCATGGTGCTAAGCAATGTCACCGCACCGGGCAATGGCCTGCAATCCCCAGGCGGACGTTACCGCAACCCACTGCCGCTGACCTCGGGCGCGCTGATCGCAACCCACTCTCCGGCGACCTCCGCAACCGTCTCGTTACTGACGGATTTCCGCTTGAAGCCGCTGACGTTCAACAGCACCTCGGGTTTTTATGAGCCCGGCGCGTCACTCACCGGCGGCATCAGCAAATCGGTGACATGGTGGAGCCCGGACAATGCACGCAGCTTCAATGGCGTGTTGTGGGAATTGGAGGCTGTAGAAGTCGTTGCCAGCACTCGACCGACCAAGCCGGCTCCAGCGCTCGAAGCACCCGAGAGCGCCGTATTCGCCGAAGAAAGCGTGGACCAGAATGCATTCCGCGCCTGGCTGCGCAACAACGATCTGGCGCTGATTGTGACGCGCAACCAGACCACGCGCGATCGCGCCGACCTGCAGCAGCCGTTCAACCTGCGCGTGCCCGGCGGCGTACAGACACTGAAACCCGGCGGTGGTACGGTTTACAACATCAGTCATTTCCAGATTTTTCAGGGCGACATGATTCGCGGCTATCCCGGTGCCGGTCGCCGTGTGCTTGCGCAGCCACTGCATGGCAACGCTGCGTCAAAGAACATTCCCAATCCCGGCGGACCGGCCGGCAGCGTCAAGATCGCCGCCGACGGTTCCACAGCAGCTTTTGTCCCTGCGCGCCGCGCGCTGGCTTGGCAATCCACCGACGCCGCCGGCAATGCCGTGGTGCGCGAGCGCGTGTGGGTGACGGCGCAACCCGGCGAGGTACGCGTGTGTGCGTCATGTCACGGTGCCAACTCCAAGGATCAGGCCGGCAACAACTCGCCCACTAACAAGCCGGAAGCGCTGCGCGAACTGCTGCGGGCGTGGAAGTTGCTGCCGCCGTAAATCCCGCGCCCTGCTGCATTGCCACCGGATTGCTGGGGCCCGGTGGCTCCGATGCCGGTCGCCATTCGTCACGACATACGACGATCTGTCGCCGCATGACAGCATCGGTCCCCGGCGGATTGCGAAAATTCCCTGCTTGCGCAAAATGGTGCAATCAACTTCCGGAGTCCATGATGCGCAATCTTTTCCGTAGCCTCCTGCCGCTGGCGCCATTGCTGTTCTCGCTGCCCGCCATGGCGGCACTGCCGACCAATGCCGAAGTCGAAGCCATCCTCGAGAAGAATCTGATCGCCAACCAGCGCGCGAAAGGCGTCGCCGTGGCATTGGTCGATGCGAACGGGATTCGCGTGGTGACTGCCGGTGTGGCGCGCGACGGCCAACCGCTAAAGGCGGATAACCTGTTTGAGATCGGTTCCGTCACCAAGACCTTTACCGGCCTCCTGCTCGCCATCGCCGATGAAAAAGGCGAAGCTAAACTCGACGACCCGGTGGAGAAATTCCTGCCGAATGGCCTGAAGCTGCGCGATACGGCAGGTGATCCGATCCGCATGGTCGATATCGCCACCCAACGTTCCGGCCTGCCGCGACTGGCGCCGAACATGCTGCCGAAGGACCCGAAGAATCCGTATGCCGATTACGGCGAGGCGGACCTGCTCGACTTCGTCAAGAACTTCAGGCCGACGCGCGCGCGCAATGCCGAGTACGAGTACTCGAACATTGGCTTCGGCTTGCTGGGTTATGCATTGGTGCGTGCGGCCAAGGTGGAGTCATTCGAGGCGTTGCTGAGCGATCGCATCCTGAAACCGCTAGTCATGGCCAACACCACCAGCGACCCCAAACGTTTCGCTGATCGCCTGGCGCAACCGCACGATTCAAACCTGCGGCCCACGCCTGCGTGGGATCTGCCACTGGCGCATGCGGGCGCCGGTGCCATGCGCGCCACCGCCGGAGACATGGGCCGCTATGCCGAAGCCGTTGCAGGTCTGAAGGAGGGCGCGCTATCGAAGGCCATCTCGCTTGCCGTCACCACCCGCGAGGCCGGTCCCGGGCGCATCAATCCCATCGGTCTAGCCTGGATGAGCATTCCATTTGGCGGCCGCACCTTTATGAACCACGATGGCGGTACCTTTGGATCGTCCAGTTCGATCATGGTCGATCGTGCAACCAAGGAAGGCGTATTCATCGTCGCCAACACCTCGGTGCGCGTGACCGACATCGCGTTGCACTTGATGGACCGCCGCCACAATATCGCGCCGCGTGAATTCCCCAAGCAGGTCGAAGTCAAGTCGGAAACGCTGGCGCGCTATGCCGGCGTTTATCAACTGACGCCGGAAATGAGCATCACCATCCGCGTCGCCGGCAACAAGATCACCGCGCAAGCCACGCGTCAGGGGGAGTTCGAGATATTCCCCGAAAGCGAGACTCGCTTTTTTGCCAAGGCGGCGCCTATCGCCATTACCTTTGGCGAGATCAAGGACGGGAAAGCGGGCAGCTTTGTGATTGAGCAGAATGGGGTGAAGCGGAGTGCGAATCGGGTGCCCTAGCGCTCCCCGCATATATAAACAAAACTCCAGCATTGGCGCGGCTTTCGGGGCATTTATTGCCGTGAAGCCGCGCCAATGCTGGAGTTTTTGTTGCTGCTAAATTCGGCTCGCCTTAAACTCGAATGGTATGCACACCCGATAGTTGCCCCCCTCACTTGGCGCAAACTTCGCTCGCATCATGCCCCGCTTCACTTCGGCATGAAGGGACGAAACAATATTGTCCCGCACCGGGTCCGGCGACGTGCGGGTCCACGCAATGCCAACGTCAAGCGGCTCGCCGCTCTTGCCATCGACGCGTATTACCGCGTTGACCATGGCGTGCACACCGGCGCGGAGCATCTCCGAAGGATAGCGAATGCCGGCTGCTGCCTCCTTGCGATTAAGCATATTCGGTTTGCGCGCATTGCCAGAAGCCGCAGTTTGGGATACCTGTCCGGACACGCTGACTTTGCCTTTGCCGTCCTGCGCCTCGAACCAGACGCGCGCATTGCCGGTGGATTCCATGGGCACGCACTCCTTGTCCAGCATGACGTAAAACAACCACAACTTCGCGACCTCCTCCACGGCCTTCTCAAACGCAGGATTGGCCGGCTCGGACTTGGCGATGCGATAAGACTTGACGGTACCCTGAGCATCCACCACCACCTCGACATCAACCTTGCCACTGGCGTTGAGCTTCAGCTGGTCTTCGGGAAATGTCGGTGTGACCACCACCTTGGGGCGCGCCCAGTTCTTTGGATCGTCGGCAAACAGCATCTCTTCGCTGTTCGCCACAGCTTGGCGCACTTCGATCGCCCCCGCGTTACCGCCAAGCAACAGCATGGCCATTACAGCGGCTTCACGCCAAGGTTTGCGTCGATTGATAATTTCCGAAATCGCGAACATCAGTTTTGTCTCCCCGCAATCGATGAATTAACACTGTTAACTATACAGTGCATCCGACGGTGCGCGACTTCTTTTCCGATAGGATTTTAATGTTCGAGGCTGACTACTTCCCACTTGCCTTCAACGCCGCAATCTCAAAATCCCCATCATCCACCAATCGCTCCCAGCCTTCGAACCTGCCCAGCCCCAGCGTGCGTGCCATCGACATCAACAGGCTCTGCCCCGCCACCGTGCGATCAGGCTGCAACTGATACACCGGATCGGCAAACGCGGCTTCCGGCAGCGTGATGGTCCAGCCCTTCGCCTTGAACATGGCGATCACATCGTCCAGCCACAGCGCGTTGATCAGGTTGTGATGCAGCAGTATCACTTGCGGGATATCGCGGCCCTGCAGCTTTTGTGAAAGCTCGCGATAGGCTTGCGCGCGCTGCCAGAGGTGGTCGAGATAGGCTTGACGAATCGGCGCCAGGTCCGCGCGCTGGTTTTTCTTCAGCGCGTCCGTCAGCCAGCCATCGAGCCGCCAGTCGCTGGTGTCCAGACTCACATAAGCGTTGCGATAGCTTTGTTCTTTCAGGAACGCGCGCATGCCATCGCGCTTCTCCGGCGTGTTGCCTTCGCGAAGATAAGTGAAGCGAAACCATTTGCGATAACCCGGCAATGCGCGAATCACTGCATCGCAATCGAGCAGTTCGCGCTGATACTGGGCAAGGCTGACCTTGTCGCTGTTTAGATCGAGGTGAGTAACCGTGTGGTTGCCAACGGCGTGGCCCGCGTCGCCCCAGGCGCGCGCCAGCGCGAGACCTTCCGGACGGTCTGCGCCGTTGTTGAGGGTAACGAATAGCGCGGCCTTCACACCATGTTTGTCCAATGCAGCAAGCATGGCGCGATTGCGTTCGACTGGCGACATCAGCGGCGTGGCATTGAGGCGCGGGCCGTCATCGAAAGTGAAGGCGATCGATTGCGCATGCAGCGGCGCCTGAACCGCCGCTAGCAGTAGTGCGAAAAGTAACGTGAAGGCTTTGGTCATGGCGTAGGCAGCAAAGGTTCGAAATTAGTGTTGCGGACTCTACCACCCCGCCGCCATCCGCCCCCATCCCATGCCATTCGCGCCAATCGGTTGGCGATTCGTCGCAGGCAGCGCGCACGCGGCCGCCGTTCCGCTACCATGCGCGCACTTTCTTCTCATCGCAAAGGTTGACCTCATGCACCTCACCTTCCGTCCCGCCCTGATCGCCCTGGCCGCCCTGCCAATATTGTCATGGGCGCAATCGTTCCAGATTGCGCCGGCCAATCCGGTGCTGGCCGGCGAACCGGTGTCGATTTCGCTTTCCGGCCTGCCCGCGAGCAGCGAAGTAAAGATCACCGCCGAGCGCATGATCGTCTCCTTCGGCCAAACCAAGCCAGCTCTATATCGCGCCAGCGCGACTTTTGCGGTGGGTGCAGATGGAAAGCTTGACCTCGCCACTGCCGCACCAAAATCCGGCAGCTACAAGGGCGCCGACATTCGCGGCCTGTTCTGGTCGATGACGCCCGTTGGCGGCGAAGCGCCGGCGGATCGCAAAGTTCAGCAGGTTCGTTTGGTCGCAAGCAGCGCTGACAAGGAACTTGCCAACGCGAATATCGAGTTCATCAATTCGCTGCCTGAAGTCAAAATTGAGAAAGTGGAGAAATTCCCCGGCGCGGTTTTCGCCTCGCTACCCGGTACGGCAAAACGTCCAGTCATCATTGTGCTCGGCGGATCGGAAGGTGGTTCATCAGCTGCGCGTGACGAATCGCCACGCCTCGCCTCGCGCGGGTTTGCCGTGCTGGGCCTGCCCTACTATTCCCCGGGACAATGGCCCTCCAACAAGCGCGAGATCGAAGCGCTGCCGGAAGCGTTCGCCGACATTCCGGTCGATCGCCTCAACGAGGCCTACGAATGGCTGAAAGCGCGACCCGATGTTGATGCCACGCGCATCGCTCTCTACGGCGGCTCAAAGGGGGCCGAGTTCTCGCTGATCGCGGCCAGCAATTTTTCCTGGATCACGTCCGTCGTCGCCTCGGTACCGTCGGATGTGGTGTGGGAAGGCTGGGGGCCGGGCACCACACCCGGTCAGCGCTCGTCGTTCTCGCTCAACGGCAAACCGCTGCCGTTCGTGCCGTACAAGGATTTCATGGAAGAGTTCATGGGCTTCCAGACCAATACCGACGTGAAGATCCGCCGGCCGCAGGACAAGGGTCGCGCTGCCAACCCCGCCGCTGCGGTGAAAGCACGCATCCCGGTGGAGAAATTCAAAGGCCCGCTGATGGTGATCGGTGGTCATGACGATCAACTCTGGGCGTCTGGCATGATGGCGCAGATCATCGCCGAGAAGCGCGCCGAGCATGGCCTCGAAACGGTGGCGCTGATTTACCCCGACGCGGGCCACTACCTGACGGGCAACGGCTGGGGCCAGACCACGCAATACAACGCCGGCCTCAACAAAAGCGGCGGCACGCCGGAAGGCAACGCACGCGCGCAGGCCGATGCTTATCCGAAGATGATGGCGTTCCTCAAGCGTACGCTGCGTGTGAAGTAACACGGCTTAAGGTGCTGGGCGGTCACATCGCCGAACAGAAAACAAAACTCCAGCATTGGTGCGGACCTTCAGGCATTTATGCCCGGAAGGCCGCACCAGTGCTGGAGTTTCAGATTAAGTTATTGGCTTAGAACGGCTGCCGGACAATCGCCTTCGTTTGCGTGACGTTATTGACCGTATAGGTCATCGTCGCCGTGTTCTGGTCGATAAAGCTCAGCGACATGGTGCCCACTTTCACCGGCGCAAACGAAGCCGGGTTGTAGGTAGCACCCAGCCACGCCGAGCTGGTGATGGCGTACAAGTCGCCGGAGTAGGTCGTGCCGCTCCAGGTGCCGCCGGGCATGGCGTACCAGACATCCTTGCCGTTGGCATCGTAGGTGTACCAGACCGGGAACAGCGTGCGTCCCTGCTGCGCAATATTGACGCCCCAGCCGTTCTGCTCACTGCCACCCCACCACAGATCGCCCACCTGCAGCTTAGGCTGGCCGTCATCTGTGGCAAAGACCTGGCGCTGAATATTCTTGCTGCCGCTGACGCCGTTGATGGTGTAGGTCAGCGTTGCCGTGCTGGCCGATGCGTAGGTCACGGTCGCCGTGCCGACGGAAGCATTGGCCTTGAATGCCGATGCATCGTAAGCGCTGAACGATGACGAGGTCGGCAGGTAGAGCGCACCGCTGTATGCATTCTGGCCCGCGTTCCAGCTGCCGCCGGGCATCACGTACCAGACCGGCTTGCCGGCCGCATCGTAAACGTACAGCACAATGAATTGCGTCATGCCGTGCTGGGTAATTGATACGCCCCAGCCATTTTCAGTTGCGCCCGCCCACCACATGTCGGTGTAGTCGAGCGGCGCCGACGCCTGCGCAACCACATTCAGCAGATAGGTCTGCTCGAAAGCAGGACCGCTGGCGAGAGGATAGGTCACCACGTAGTTATGGCTGCCGGCGCTGATGGCTGCGATGGTGCAGGTCGCCACACCGGTATCGGTGGAGCCGGGCAGCAGGGTAATCGCGACGTTGGCACAGCCGGAGAGCGGAACACCATTCTCGTAGAAGGTAATGGTGTTGGTGAAGGTCTTCGCCGTGACCAGGGCACGCAATGTCACTGGACGGCCCGCTGCAGTCTGCGTGGGCTGCGCGATCGCGCTCAGGCTGACGCTATCGATGCGCACCTGTTGCTGCAGCGAGGCGGACGCTGCCACGTTGTTGATATCCCCCGAATAGGATGCGATGTATGACACAGGGGTGGATTTGTGCAGGCTGCCCGGCGCCACGCAGCTGGCTGCACCGGCGCTGACCGGGACGGCGTTGCACACCACCGCGAAGCCGCCAGCACCACTCACGCTGAATGTCACCGTTCCACCCGGATTGGCGCCTTTGATTTGCGCGGTCAATGTCACGGGCGCGCCGTAGGTCACGGGATTGGCAGACGAGGTCAGGGTAAATGTGGTGCTCGACTGCGTGACAGAGAAACTGCGATCGACCGGTGTCGCTGCGGCAAAGTTGGCATTGCCCGCCTGAGATGCGCGCAGCGTGCAGGTGCCGAGGCTCAGCAATGTAATGGTGGAGCCGTTCGTGCCTGTTGCCGTGCAAACACCGGTCGTTTGCGAAGTGAACGACACCGCAAGCGCTGAACTGGACGTCGCTGCAACGGTAAACGGTGCACTGCCAATGGCGAGGTTGGGCAACACGCCGAAGGTAATGGTCTGGCTGCCCGGTGCAATCATCACACCTTGCGTGGCTTGCGGCGCAGCGTTGTAGTTGCCGTTACCTGCCTGATCGGCCGCGATGGTGCAGGTGCCGGCCGCTACCATGGTGACCGTGCCACCGGACACCGTGCACACGCCGGCTGTGAGCGACGAGTACGTCACCGCCAAACTCGACGTCGCGGTCGCGGCCGGACTGATGGCGAAAGTACCGCCCGGCGCGAAGGTCTGCCCCGCTTGCGCACCGAACGCGATGGTCTGGCTGGCCGGAGCGATGACGACGTTCTGGGTCGTAAGCGTTGCGGCGTTGTAGTTAACGTTGCCCGACTGGGTGGCGCGCAGGATGCAGGTGCCGGCCGAGAGGATGGTGACCGTTGTGCCGCTCACCGTGCAAATGCCGGTCGAGCCGGAGGAATGGGCGACGGCAAGACCGGAGCTGCTGGTGGCGACGGGATTGATCGTGAACGTCCCGCCCGGACTGTAGGTCTGCCCACCTTGCGCGCTGAAGGTGATCGTCTGGTTGATCTTCGCGATGCTGATCTGATACTGCATCGCATCGGCAATGCCATTCGCATCGGTCACCTGGACCACGAAGGCATACGACCCTGCCTGCGTCGGCGTGCCGCTCAGCGTGCCCGCGCTGGACAAGGAGAGGCCCGACGGCAGCAGGCTCAGCGAAGAGTAATTGGCCGGGTCGGCGCCACCCGTCTGCGTGATCGTCGCCGAGTAGGGCGCATTGAACGTGCCGTTGGGCAGCGTCGCCGGAGCTATTGTCATCGACTCCACTGCGCCGACGTCGCAGCTGGCGTCACGCGCGAAACCGCGCTGGTCGGTCGTGATCGCGGCGCCGTTCGCAAACAAGGGATTGGTACCCGAGCTGAGATAGCTGCAGCCCGGTGCAGCGTCCTTGGAGGTATTGGGCAGCCGCGGAAGGAGGGTCTGCGTTGCCCCGCCGCGAGCGCCCAGATTCAACAACGCAGGCAACGTGCGGACCTCGTTACAACCTGCCAGCCCGCCGGAATTGTTGGTAGACGTGAAGGCGGCCGCCACGTTGCAGATGCCGCTCAGGATCGAGTTCTGGAACGCGATGGTGTTCGTACCGTCGGCCTCGATCACCTGGCTGGACTGCAAGGTGGTGTTGGAAGCCGAGAGAAAGGACGCGCCGGACACGCACAATAGGCGCTGGGCACCGTCCATCGTGCTGTTCGCGATGTTGACGCGACCAGTCTGATCGATGCGTATCTGGCACGCGCCGGGGTTCGAGGACACGTTATTGGCGATGGTACTGCGATGAACATTAGCGGTCGCGCCGGCCGTGACGAGCAGGGCCGCCCCTTCCGCCGCTGCGCTGTTGGCGGCGATCGTTACATCTTCCAGGTTCACTACTCCCGAGAAGGCGGCCAGGATGGCCCCGCCCCAGCCCTTGTAAGCCTGCGCGCCGTTGGTGACCGAGCCACCAGAAATCGTCAAGTTGCGGAGCGTGAGCGACCCGCTCGTCACGAGGAAAAGGCGCATCTGGGCGGTCTGCGTGAGAGTGGCGCCGTTGCCATTGATCTCGATGGCGTTGCCGCTCAGCACGGCGCTGTCGCCGAAGGTGCCGTCACTATTACCGACCGTCGTCGCGGTGTACGTGGCACCTGCCTGCAGATTGATGATATTGGGCGAGCTGCCGGCCGGACACTCATTGACGGCTGCGCTGGTGCGCGCAGCCTGCATGGCCTCGACCAGCGAACATTGACCGTCCGCGGCAACCGTCATGGCAGTGGTGGTGACGTTGAGTGTCGCGGCTTGCGTTGGTATCGCCGGCAACATGAAGGCGCAAGCAACAAACAAGGCAACAACCGTTCCCTTGAAGCAGCTACGGCCAAGGCGGTCGGTCGAGTGTTTTGCAGCATTTGCAGGGGTCATGACACTTTCCAGATGAAAGGTAGGGAAAATCCGTCTCAAGTCTAAAAAGGCCGGGACAGGCAAACAATGGGGAATATTCCGCACTTGCATAGCGGAATCCGTTACCCGGCCTCGGGGAAGCACCTACCAGCGCGCAGGCAGTGGCCGCGCAATGGCCATGCCCTCTTCGTCTGCAACAAGGTAGCCACCCGCCTCCAGGTCGCGCATGATCAGGGTCACCATGTCGCGCGAGGCGCCGATACGGCGGGCAAGGTCGCTCTTGTTGAGGCGGCCGGGGATGACGCGCCGCCCGCCCTGCTCCACCACCATCCCGTAAAGCAGGTCCTGCAGACGGCCGTAAACATCCTTGAGGGCAAGATTCTTGAGGTTTCGCGTGGCCAGCTTGGCGCGCCGACTTAGTTCGACAATGACACCGAGCGCGAAATCTGGATTGGCCGCCAGGTATTTGCGCAGATCGTCACGCGAAACACGAGTCGCGGTTACTGCGTCCACCGCCGCCACCGACGCCGACCGCCGGGTTCCGTCCAGCGCCATCTCACCGACAAAATCACCCGGGCCATATTCATCGATCACCACCTGCTTGCCGTTGTCGTCGCTCGCATAGACACGCACATTGCCGGACTGGATCAGGTACACGTCATCGTCGGTGCCGCCCTCGCGGATCAGCAATTCTCCGCGTGCGAAAGCCTGCTGCACCCCGAGTTGCGCCAGGCTGGAAAAGAAATTTGCTTCTGCAACCGAAGGTTGTGAGCCGAATGCCACGGCGGCAATTTCGTCCGGGGCGGTTTGCGCAGTGTCTGCCATGCTCGATGTCGCAGGAAAAATTGTCAGGTTCGCTGAACGAAGATTGCCAGTCTAGCGTACCGGCCGCAGTGCAAAATTTCACTGCGATTGGCGAGCAAACGCTTTTACGGCGAGGCAGGTAGCCAGATTTGCGTGGTACCGGACGCCGCGTCGCGCCGCATTTCCGCCGCCGCCGTCCACCCGACCAGCGCGGTGAGCGGGGTGACCCTGCCGGTCCCGGTGATCCGCGCAAGGGTTTGGCTGTCGATTGCCTGCTCGGCCGGTCCCAGTGCCGCGCTGCGCGCCGCATTGGCCTGATCTCCGGGGCGATAGCCCATGCGCTCCCGCGTCGCCGCCGTTACGGCGCACACCAGACATGACGGCTCGTATGCAGAGTGCCGTGCCAGCATGCCGGCAAATGCTTCCAGGGCATTCAGCAATTCCAGTGTCAGCTGACGCTCGGCGAGCAGGCGAATGGCTTGCTGAAACGAAGCCAGCGCTTCGTCACTGCGGCCCATGGCGTCGAGGGCTTTGCCAAGATGAAAATGCGCGACGCCCTCGCGTTGCGTTTCATGCGTTTCAATCACCTGGCGCAGGAAATCGTTGAACGCCTCGAGCGCATCATCAAGTTGACCCGACGATAGCGCAAACAGGCCCCGGAGCTGGAGCAGGCTCGCCGCCACGCGTGTCG
>JAEUNB010000156.1 GCA_016790625.1 Betaproteobacteria bacterium
TGATCACTGTTTACGTGGTGCTGGGCATGCTGTACGAAAGTTACATTCATCCGCTGACCATTCTTTCCACGCTGCCATCGGCTGGGGTGGGTGCGCTGCTGGCATTGCAGATCACCAATACCGAGCTGTCGATCATCGCGCTGATCGGCGTGATATTGCTGATCGGCATCGTCAAGAAAAATGCGATCTTGATGATCGACTTCGCCATCGATGCCGAGCGAACGCGGGGCTTGAGTTCGCGCGAGGCGATTTACGAGGCCTGCCTGCTGCGTTTCCGGCCGATCATGATGACCACGATGGCCGCGCTACTTGGCGCGGTGCCGCTGGCCATCGGCGCCGGCGATGGTGCCGAGTTGAGAAAACCGCTGGGTATTTCGATATTGGGCGGCCTGATTTTGAGTCAATTGCTGACTCTCTACACCACGCCGGTGGTGTATCTGTATCTGGATCGCTTCAGCTTGTGGCTGAAGCGCAAGTTTCCGCGCAAGTCGTCCGGCGCAGCAGCGAACGCAGGCCATGGTGATGCCGCGTCGCATGCGTCGTCCGACTAGCGGTTTGGCGGTAATTGGAGGATTGATGAAGCACCGCAACAAAATATCTTTTGCCGTCACGGTTTCACTGGCGCTGCTGACGGGATGTGCAATCGGCCCGGACTACAAGCGCCCGGCTGTTGAGGTCGGCACGGCCTACAAGGAAATGACCGACTGGAAACCGGCCGAGCCGAAGGACGAGCTGATTCGCGGCAAGTGGTGGGAAGTATTTGCCGATGCGGAGTTGAATGCACTGGCTGCGCAGATCAATGTGTCCAACCAGAGCCTGAAAGCGGCAGAGGCGCGCTATCGACAGGCAGTGGCAGGCGTGCAGTCTTCACGTTCGGCACTGTTTCCGAATCTTTCGGCGACGACGGGAGCCACGCGTGCGCGTGCTGCGTCACGCGGTGGCGCCACGCCCGAAACCACGACTGCCTACAACGCCGGTCTCAATTCATCCTGGGAAATCGATGTGTGGGGCCGCGTGCGGCGGCAGGTCGAAGCCAGCAGCGCTTCGGCGGAAGCCAGCGATGCGGATCTGGAGGCAGTGCGTCTGTCATTGCAATCGGAACTCGCGATCAATTATTTTCAGCTGCGCGTCACCGACGAGCAGAAGCAATTGCTCGATGACACGGTAGCGGCGTACAAGAAATCGCTGGAGCTGACCAATAACCGCTACAACGTCGGTGTGGCCGCCAAGGGCGACGTGGTGCAGGCACAGGCGCAGTTGCGCAGCACGGAGGCGCAGGCGCTGGACTTGGGTGTGACGCGCGCGCAATTGGAGCATGCCATCGCAACCTTGATCGGCAAGGCGCCGTCCGCGTTCTCACTGGCACCGAAACCGTTCACATTGAAGATGCCGCGCATGCCGCTGGGTGTGCCATCGACGCTGCTGGAGCGCCGCCCTGATATCGCCGCCGCCGAACGCCGCGTCGCCGCCGCCAATGCGCAAATTGGCGTGGCTAAGGCGGCTTATTTCCCGACACTGTCGCTATCGGGCAATGTCAGCCAGAACAGTTCTACCTGGTCGAAACTGTTCTCCGCCGCCAATCGCTCGTGGTCGCTGGGGCCTGACCTCGCGCTGACGCTGCTCGATTTCGGCAAACGCGGCGCGGCCAACGATTCTGCCGTGGCGGCTTACGACCAGACCGTTGCCACTTATCGCCAAACGGTGCTCGATGCGCTGCAGGAGGTGGAAGACAATCTCGCCGCATTGCACATACTTGAGGAAGAGGCCGTGATTCAGGCCGATGCGGTGCGGCTCGCGCGTGAATCCGTGCTGCTCACCACCAACCAGTACAAGGCCGGCACGGTGAGCTATCTCAACGTAGTGACAGTACAAGCCTCACAGCTATCCAACGAACGCACGGCAGTGAGCCTGCTGGGGCGCCGGTTGAATGCCGCTGTCGGTTTGATTCGCGCGCTGGGCGGCGGCTGGGCGGCGACAGAGATGGCAGAGCAGAAGTAGAGCGAAAGAGAGGTGTGTGGTGCCCGCCAGACACCTTTCGTTTCTTCTTTGATGCACATCAATATGGCCAAAGGCCGTGCTTGTAAAGTCATTCGTGTCTAGTCGGAGGCACAAATGAAATATCACATCACCAGCACGGCTTTGGCTTTGAGCTTCATTGCAATTCAACCGTTTGCAGATGCGCAGGAGAAACCTGCCACTCGTGTCGGTGGGTGCATCGAGGGAACGGTGGAGGTGTCGGCCGCCGTGCCGACGGAGACTCTAAAAGGAGCGACCTTGTTCGTCTATGTGCGCGAGGTAGGCCGAGATAGAGGGCCGCCGAGTGCGGTGAAAACCATCAAGGATCCAGCCTATCCGTTTTCGTTCAAGCTCTGCCAGAGTGATCAGATGATACCGACGTCACCCGGCAGGCCACTGGATGGAACTTACCGAGTCTACGCACGCCATTCCTTAACCGGTGCGCCAATGACGGAAGAGGGCTGGATTGGCAGTTCAGCCGGCGATCGCGATCTTGGCGTTCGTGCTGGGACTAAGGTAACGGTTGTCGTTTCTACATTGTTGGGTTCAGCGAAAAAGTAGAGGCGAGAAAAGCGTAGATCGCCATTTGGCGAGGTCTTCCGGGCAAAAATGACTGGAAAGCCGCGCCAGTGCTTGAGTTTGTGATTCGGATTTCGACGCCACGCTGAGTGGCGCATCGCGCGCTTCGCGCCTTTCATATCGCGCTCTGTCGCAATGAACACCGCGATTCATCGCGACTCCAGGATGATTTCCATCGGTTGCCGATTGATGAGTGAAATGTCATCGGTCGTCGCACGACCTATGGATAGTCATTACTTATTTGGAGTCTCCATGTCCCGACTGCTGCCGCTCGCCGTGCTGGCCGCTGCACTGAGCATTTCCACTTTGTCACAAGCTGCCGAAGCCCCCGGCAAGACCATCATCATTCCCGACAAGAGCGAACGCGCATACACCCAGTACCACTATGCGCCGGCGATCAAGGTGGGTGATACGGTGATTGTCTCCGGCATCCCCGCAGGCGGTCCCGGCACCTACACAGAGCAGGTGCGGCGCATGTTCCTTCGCGCCAAGGCCACGCTCGAAGCTGCAGGCGCCACCATGGAAGACGTGATCGAGTTGCAATCTTTCCACGTCAACGCCAAAACCACCGCCGACTTCCAGAAGGAGTTCGCCGAATTCCTCGACGTGCACAAAGAGTTTTTCAAGGAGGGCTACCCGGCATGGACCGCGATTGGCAATGCGGTGTTGCTGGCGCAGGGTGCCGTGGTGGAGGTGAAATTTGTGGCGGTGATTGGGGCGGGGAAGAAGATGAAAGTGGAGCGGGTGGCACCAGCGGCTGCATCCAAGTAGCGTAGAACCAGTTTCGGCTTGCAGAACAGGATGCTCCGCATTTCATCAGCGTGAAACTAATCGATGGTGGCGTCTCGTTGATTTATGTGCGCGCCATCATTGAGAGGGGACTCTGAAGACGCATATTGCCCGGAGCCACGTTCGGGCTCTTTGCGAAGAACATGCAACACAACCATTGGTCCTAAAAATGGAAGCAGCCAGGTAAACGCCAATTGAGCGGTTGTGCGACCAAACCCTTCTTTCTCTCTGACCACGCGGTATGTTGCGAAGAGTGCAATGCCAATTCCGCACGGCACCGTCATTAGTAGCAATACTTCGATGGCATTCAAGGGTTAGTCCCTACCAAACTAGCACTGCCCGGTATAAAACCTGCGCGGACACACCGCTTCATAACGGTCATTGCCACCGATCTCCACCTGCTCACCCTGCGTGACGCGATTGCCCTTTTCGTCCAGCCGCACGTTCATGGTTGCCTTGCGGCCGCAGCGGCAGATGGTTTTCATTTCCTCCAGGTCATCGGCCAGCGTCAGCAGTGCTTTGGAACCCGGGAAAGGCTGACCCTGGAAGTCACTGCGTAAACCGTAGCAGATCACCGGCGTGCCGCGCGTGTGCGCGAGCTCGTGCAATTGCACCACCTGCGCTTCGGTCATGAATTGCGCTTCATCGATCAGGATGCACGACGGCAGCGCGCGGGTTTTGTATAGCTCGGTGAAATTGGTGCCGGCGGAAAACACCTCAGAGTCGCGCTCCACGCCGAGCCGCGAGACGATGCGGCCTTCGCCGAAGCGGTCGTCGATGGCGGCGGTGAACAGGTTGACGGTCTGGCCGCGTTCTTCGTAGTTATAGGCGACTTGCTGCAGCGAGGTGGATTTGCCGGCGTTCATGGCGGCGAACCGGAAGTAGAGCTTGGCCAAATTTTTCTCCGTGGCGCGTTTTCAGTTGGCCGACAGTATAGCCGGGGGCGGGTGGGTGTCCGTCGCGATGCGTTGCAATCGGCTGGGATATATTGACGGAAACAATCCACCATCCAGGGAGAGAAAAATGAAATTGAGCCGAATGAGCGATAAGCGCGCGCTGCTCCGTCTGTCCACGCTGGCGTTGCTCAGTGCGTCCTTGGCCTTGTCGCTGGCGCATGCGCAATCGGCTCCGGCCGATGCACCCAAGGCGCCGGTGGCACCAGCGCCGACCCCGGCCGTACTACCTCTGTTCGTGGTGCATTTAACGACCGGCCCAGCTTGGGCAAAGGATATTCCCCCGACGCAGCAGGCGGGATTTCGCGCGCACTCGGATAATCTGGCGCGCATGCGCAGTGAAAACGTATTGGTGATGGGCGCGCGCTACAAGGACAAGGTCGCCGACAAGGGCATGCTGCTGATTCGCGCGGCGAACATCGATGCGGTGCGCGCACAATTCGACGCCGATCCGATGGTGAACGCAAAATTATTCGTACTGGACATCGCCGAATTCGCACCGTTTTACGAGGGCTTCGTCAATCGTGCTCCGCGGCCGCCGTCTGCGATAGTTACCTCAAGGCCAGCTACGCAACTGGACGCACTGCAATGGCTGGCCGGTTGCTGGGCCGGTAGCAGTGGAAAAATGGCGTTCCGCGAGCATTGGATGCGCCAGGCTGGAGGCATGATGATGGGTATGGGCTACAGCATAGCTGATGGCAAACTGGCCTCGTTTGAGGCGATGCGCATCGAGCTCGACATCACCGGCGACCTGGCATTTGTCGCCAAACCGTCTGGTCAACCGGAAGCCAGCTTCAAAATGGTAAAGAACGATGCGGATGGAGCGGTGTTCGAAAACCCGGCACACGATTTCCCGCAGCGCGTTCGCTACCAGTTGAAGAGCGATGGCTCACTGCATGCGCGCATCGAAGGCACCAAGGATGGAAAGACGCGCGGCGTCGATTTTCCGATGCGGCGGGTGAGCTGCGATTAGATACGAGCTGAATCGATCGTATTGAAATTACCAGGCATCAGCCTGAAACCAAGCACTGGAGGGGCTCCTCGGGGCAATGCCTCTGGAAGCCGCGCCAGTGCTGGGCTTGAGAAATCGTAGGGCGGACCAGTCCGCCGAACATCACTCGCCGAACGAGACGCTGCCATTTGGCGCTGCAGTTGCCCAGTCTGCCGGATAAACTCGCTTGGCCAGATATCGTTGAAACGACGAGTACGGCCAATCCATCGGTCGCTCGACCAAACCATGTTTCACTGGATTCCGGTGAATGTAGTCAGTATGTGCTGCAAAGTCGGCTTCGTCGCGTATCTGGTGCTCCCAAAAGCGCCGCTGCCAGAATCCGTTCTCTCCATTGGCGATTTGCTGCGACGACATTGATTCTCGATCAACCAGTTGCCGACACGAGTTTGAGGTGATTCGTTTGATACGAGCCCAACGCTGCGAAAAGTCTGAATCGTTAGCGGGCAATGTCCAAATAGTATGAATATGGTCTGGTAGCAGAACCCATGCATCAATTCGAAACGGATGCGAGTGGCGAATCTCACGCAATGCGGCAAAAAGCGCCAAACGAGCTGACTCCGATTCAAAGTAAGGTCGTCGTCCATGGGTGACGACTGTAAAGAAGTACGAACCGCCCGGTACTCTGGACCGACGATAGTTGGGCATCGATGTTCTCTTGCTTCGGCGATGGCGGACGAGTCCGCCCTACGAGGCCGAGCTCGGCGACAACTACATCGTCCTTACAACACCAACGACTAATCCCTCGATATCCAGCTCGCGCTTATCAAGATCCACCACGATCGGCAAAAAGTCCGGATTCTCGGCAATCAGGAATGCCTGACGGCCCTTGAGCTTGAGGCGCTTCACCGTCGCATCGCCTTCGACGCGTGCGACCACAATCTGGCCGTTGCGCGCCTGACTCGTCTTATGCACGGCGAGCCAGTCGCCGTCCATGATGCCGGCGTCCTTCATGCTCATGCCGGAAACCTGCAGCAGGTAATCGGCGCGCGGTTTGAACATCAGCGGGCTGACCGGATAGCGGCCCAGCACATTTTCCTGCGCGAGAATGGGCGAGCCGGCGGCGACGCGGCCGATCAGCGGCATGCCGACTTCCTCGTCATTGGCGGCTTCGGTGCCCAGCGCACCGCCATCGCGAATCTTGATGCCGCGCGAGGAGCCGGCGAGCATCTCAATCGCGCCATTGCGTTCCAGCGCGCGCAGGTGTTCC
>JAEUNB010000235.1 GCA_016790625.1 Betaproteobacteria bacterium
CGGACACAAACATCATGACCACTAAACCAGGCGCCTCACCTTACGCGGTCGAGTTGACGCCGCCGGATATCTCAGCCTACCGCACGGGCAATACCGGCGTTGACTACATCACGACTTTCGACTCCGGCAAACCCGGCCCGCACGTGATGGTAAACGCCATCACACATGGCAATGAGATCTGTGGCGCGCTGGCCGTGGATCAGCTGTTCAAAATGAACGTGCGTCCGACACGCGGCAAGCTGTCGCTATCATTTGCCAACGTGGAAGCTTTCCATCGATTTGACCCCAAGCTGCCACACGCGAGCCGATTCGTCGATGAAGATTTCAACCGCGTCTGGACACCGGCAACGCTGGACGGGCCGCGCCAGTCGGTTGAGCTGACGCGCGCACGCGCCATGCGCCCGATGATCGATCAAATCGACTACCTGCTCGATATTCACTCCATGCATGATCCGCATGGCCCAGTGATGATTTCCGGCCCGCTGGACAAGGGCATCGAGCTTTCCAAACGCACCGGGGTGCCGGAATTTATCGTCGCCGATGTCGGTCATGCCAACGGAACCCGCATGCGCGACTACGGTGGATTTGGCGATCCGACATCACACAAGGCCGCATTGCTGGTCGAGTGTGGTCAGCATTGGGAGCGCGCTGCTGAGGTGCTGGCTTGGCAAACAACCTGGCGTTTTCTACGCACGCTGGACGTAGTGGATCGCTCGCAGGCTGATGCCGAAATCAGCACGGCCACAGTGCCTGCGCAAAAGGTGGTTCGAATCACCGATGCCCTGATCGCGTCTTCACTCGATTACAAATTCGCGGCCGGCCTCAAGGGACTGTCGATCGTTCCGCGTCAAGGTGACTTGATTGCAACCGATGCAGGTAAGCCGGTAGCGGCACCTTACGACAACTGTGTGTTGATCATGCCGACGCTGGTGCACGTCAAGCCTGGCTTGACGGCGGTACGGATTGGCCGGCTTGAATAGCGACTTCACCATCCGCTGCCTGACGCCGGCGGATGCCACTCTATACTGGACAACTCGCAATCAAGGCTTGCTGGAGTTTCCCGATGCTTTTACCAGCTCGTATGAGGAGGGGCTGGCGATACCCCCTGAGAAATTGGCTTTGCGTTTTGGCGGCGCCCATAGCGACGACTTTGTTATCGGCGCTTTCTCTGGCGATGTGCTGGCGGGGTGCACAGGATTTCAGCGCGAGGTACGCACCAAGAGTTGGCATAAGGGCACGATTATTGGGATGTACGTAATCCCCGCGTTTCGCGGCCAGCATCTCGGACGCAAGCTGGTAGATGCACTGATTGCGCGTGTCCGAACGATTGACGGGCTGGAGCAAATCAATCTGACCGTGACGCACTCGAACGAAGGCGCGCGCGCCTTGTACCTTGCCGCCGGATTCGCCTCGTTTGGTGTCGAGAAGAACGCCCTAAAAATTGGCGGCGCCTACTTCGACAAAGAGTACATGTCGCTGAAACTCTAGTTGTTTTCCTCGCCCTTTGCCGACGGGCGTATGCCGAGCTGCTTGAGCTTTCGATACAGGTGAGTGCGCTCCAGGCCAACCTTATCGGCGACACGAGACATATTGCCTTCCTCGCGCCGAATATGGTGCAGGAAATACTGATACTCGAATCGCTCCCGCGCTTCGCGCAATGGAACGTCAAACGGAATGCGCGGGTGGCCGCTGCTTCGATCCCCGTGGTCCAGCCCGAACTCGCGGGACACGCGAGAAACATCCTCAGCAGTAATTTCGCTGGCAAGACTGGTCAGCGCCAGCGTCTTGATCGCATTCTGCAACATCGGCAAATTTCCCGGCCAATCGAGGTTCCTTAGCGCATTCAATGCACCGACATTCAACTGTCGTAGTGGGCACTCGTTGGCTTCCACCATTTGCAGAAGTATCGTATTAGCCAGATCCGGAATATCTTCCGGGTGCTCTCGCAGGCCGGGAATCCGCAGCGTCACACCGGAAAGCTGCGCCAGCAGTGCCGCATCGAAATCACCGCTATCTGCCAGCGGCGGCAGGGGCTGCGACGCGGCAACAATCAGGCGCACGTTGAATTTGTCCAGCTTGCTGATCAGCTGCAGCAGGCCTTTCTGTTCAGACTTGTTCAGACGCTCCACCTGATCCAGAAATAGGATGCCGTCCTTTGCTTCGGTGAGCGGTGCAAACGGGTTGGTCGTCAGCCAGCCATGGTCTGGAGAAGTGACCCACGCCGTGTTTTTCTGGTGGACTACTCGGGCCACCATTTCAAAGCCGCAACCGGGCTCTCCGCTAAGCAAAAGCGGCAACTTGAGACGACTGACCTGTTCAAGCCGCTGCCGCAACTCGACCATGACCTTGGCGCGCCCCATGTGGGCAAAAGTCAGGCCCGTCTTCGGCAGCGCCTTGCCGCCGGCCAGCGCCTTGCCAACGGTTGCAATCAGCTTCGGCAGGCTGATTGGTTTTTCCAGAAAGTCGAAGGCACCGATTCGCGTCGCCTCGATGGCGGACTCGATCGTACCGTGGCCGGACATCATCACCACCGGCATGGTTAGCTGGCCCGACACAGCCCACTCTTTCAACAGCGAGATACCATCGGTGTCCGGCATCCAGATATCAAGCAGCACGAGGTCGGGCCGCGCTTCGCGACGATGCGTACGCGCGGCAGCGGCATTTTCCGCCAGTTTTACGTTATAGCCCTCGTCCTTGAGGATTTCGGAAAGCAGCTCCCGAATGCCGATCTCGTCGTCAACGACCAGAATGTTATTTGCTGTCATGCTGATAACTCCATTGCTGCATCATACGTCCAAGGGCCTTGCCGCGTCCGTTGAGCCCGCCTGCGTTGCGCTCGCCACGATGGGCAGGACTATTTCCACTCGCGCACCATGCGGCTTCGCGTTCGAAATGGCGATACTGCCGCCGTGCTCGTCGACGATCTTTTTGACAATCGCCAAGCCCAGACCGGTGCCCTTTGGCTTGGTGGTTACATAAGGCTCAAAAATCCGGCCGATCATGTCATCGCGTATGCCGGTACCGTTGTCCTCGACCGCCATTCGCACCACACCTTCCGCCACGGTTGTTTCAATCAATAGCCTGGGAGCTGTCCCCCCTGACATGGCATCGAGCGCGTTTTGCACCAAGTTGTGTATCACCTGTCTCAGCAACGCAGCATCGGCAAGGATTGTTGGTAATTCGTCAGACAGGTCCAGCCTGATTCCAGCACTCATCGACTCGTACAGGACGAGTACTTCGCGAATCAGTTCATTGAGCTGAATACTGCTGCGCGTCAAGCGCGAACTCCGCGAATAGAGACTGAAGTCGTCAACCATGCCCTTCAGGGCCCCCACTTGCGCGACGATGGTGCTGGTCGCGCGCGACAGCATCTCTTGTTCTTCGTGGGGCAATTTATTTGCCAGCTTGTGCTGCAGTCTTTCCGCTGACAGCTGTATGGGAGTTAGCGGATTCTTGATTTCATGCGCCAGCCGCCGTGCGACCTCGCCCCAGGCCGCATCGCGCTGCGCTTGTATCAACCCCGTTACATCATCAAACGCGAGCACAAAGCCTGAGTCAATCGTGGCGGGCAGCTTGCTGCCTCGTACCAACAAAGTACGCTTGCCTGTGGGGCCGTCATATTCAATCTGCCGCTCCCACGCCTTGTCGCGTTGCGCTGACAGTTGCGAAACAATTTCTTCAACCATAGGCGCTGCCTTGGGGAATATTGCTCCCCACTCCGGCAGGCGGGCGCCCTTAAGCGGGCCATGAGAGAAGCCCAGCATGTCCTCAACGTTCTTGTTCAGTGTCTTGACGTACAACCGTTCATCCACGGTCAGCACAGCAGAGGTGAGGTTTCCAAGAATCGACTCAAGGTAGGTTTTGCTGTTTTCCAACTCCTGCTGCTTGCGCGCAACTATCCCGGAGGCTTCAGCCAACTGGCGTGTCATCGTGTTAAACGACTGCGTCAGTACGCCGAACTCATCGCGACTCTTTACCGGATTCAATTTGGTGAAGTCGCCTTTTGCGATGGCGCGCGTTGACTCGGCAAGCGCCGACAACGGTTCGGACAGCCGCTCGGACAAAAGGAATGACAAGGAAATGGCGGAGAACAGGGTGAGGACCATCGCCAAGGTCAGCGTTAGCGCAAAAAGCTGCTTTAATCCGGAGCGCTGCAGCCCGAGCTGTTGATAGTCACGAATCCCGGTTTCGACGCTTTGAGCATCTGTTGCCAGCGCCATTGGGGCCGTCGTCACCACCTGCAACAGTTGAGGCGCCTCGAGGCTTGTGCGCGGCGCTACCGGAATCACGACGCGCAGGTACAACACACGATCAGACAACGACTCAGCTGCTTTTACCGGTGCTTTTTGCAAGGCCTCCTTCATTTCCTGCAAGGTCGGTTTGTCGTTAAACAATCGTGCGCGCGTCCCCGCCAAAGAAATGAACTTCCCATCTGCAGCAAACAAGGACATTTCCTCAAAACTGAACTGAGTCCGCAATTCCCTCAGCATTTCGGTCTCGTCGGCCGTGCTCTCCGATAGCCGAAATGCGGCTTCGCGCCCTTTACGCGCCATTTCGGTCAGCGATCCGTCGAGTGCGCTCTTGCCGAGATTGAGTGCACCCTCCAGCGCCTTGTCGATCGGCACGTCAAACCAGGAATCGATCGATCGATTAAGAAACTGGACCGAGATGGTGTAAACCAATCCGCCCGGAATCACCGCCATCAGCGCGAACACTGCCATCAGCCGCAAAGCCAGCTTGGCACCAAACACGCGACCTCTGAGTTTTTTCCAGAGGGAGTAGATTTGGAACCCAATCAGCACCAGCAAACCAATGGTCAGCGCAATGCCGACGCCGAACAGCCAAGGGTACTGTTCGCTGAAAAATGCATTGTTGCTGCTGGCACGGAATAGCAGCGCGATCAGCGCAATCCCTAGTGCGACGCAACCGAAGATGATGGCGCGCATCAAGGCGTCACGCTCCATCGATGCCAGTCTGATGAGAGACTCCATTCACGCGAGCCGAGAACGTTCAGCTGGAATGGTTTGGGAAGCTGCGTGGTATCCAGTCGGAATCGCAGTGCGGCCTCGTATTTTTCGCCGGCCCGAAGCTGCCCTTTTTCCGCAACCGTCCACGAGCGTATGCGCGACAGCAGGCGACGCACATCGTCGAACGAGGACACATTCTGCGAGACGCCAGAGGTGACGACACGATATTGATCGGTCAGCGGCGCGTACGAAACGCGCCGGTCACGATTGGCGGACACCACTGTTTGGTCCATCCAGTACCAGCGGCCGCGGCTTAGCTGGAACTCGGCCACGAAATAGAGTGGCACGCCCTTTCGTACTGCGTCCTGCATTGCTGCGGTAAGTGCAAGCTCAATATCCGCGTTGAGCTGATACCCCTCTTCGGTCAGTTCCAGTTTGGCCGATTGGACACCAGCGGTTTGCGCTTCGGCCAATAATGGAACGACAGACAGCAGCAAGCAGGAAAACCATCGCACCAGCGACATGCCGCGCTTACTCGACTTTCTCCAGAAGCGCGTAATAGAAACCGTCGTGAGCATGATCGGGGAGAAGTTGGCAACCAAGCGAGGCCGGCACACCGGCATTTGCTGCGACCGGCACGAGCGGAAAATCGGGAAGTGCCAGTGCCCGCGCATTTGGCGTTTTTCGGAGAAATTGCTCGACGATGCCACTATTTTCTATGCTGAAAACAGAGCATGTTGCATATAGCAATCTACCACCATTGCCGAGGCAATTCCACAGCGCGTCGAGTAGCTGCGACTGCTGCTGCGCAAAGCGTGCAAGGTCGGCTTCGCGGCGTCCCCATTTGATATCGGGATGCCGGCGAACGACCCCCGATCCCGAGCAGGGAACATCCAGTAAAATGCGGTCGAAGGTATTTCCGTCCCACCAGTCCGCCGGCCTCGCCGCGTCTGCTGCTTTCAGGTGCGCTCGGAGACCGAGACGTTCAAGGTTATCTGCAACACGAGTCAATCTTCGTGCGTCGGAGTCCAGCGCCAGCAAATCGAGGTTGGCACACTCAAGAAGGTGACACGCCTTGCCTCCGGGTGCCGCGCATGCATCCAGCACACGCATTCCGCTTTCAGCACCAAGCAGTATGGCGGATTGCTGCGCGCCAAGGTCCTGAACCGAGACGTGGCCCTCCCGAAAACATGGCAAATCATGGACGGGGACCGGTTTTTCAAGTCTGATTGCTTGCCCCGAGTGCCACTCTGCCGGTAGGCCAGCATCAACCAGTTTCGTCAAATATTCCACTGCGGTGCCATAGCGCTGATTGACACGCAACCACATTGGCGGCCGCTCGCGCGCAGACAGCAGGGCTGGCTCCCATCGATTTGGATATTCAAGCTTCATCCGCTTGATCCACCAGCGCGGAAAATCATATCGCGCCACCTCGAGCTTGAATCGTTGGCGACTGAACTTTTCCGGCGCCCGCAGGAAGTTGCGCAAGACGGCATTGACCAGCGATTTTGCGCGGCTGTAACCCATTTGCTCGGCGGCCGATACCGCGTGATCGACAATGGCATGTGCAGCAGCCTTGGAGAACTGCAACTGTGCCAGCGCAATGAGCAGCAAGTGCCGCACTGCTGCATCGCTTATGGGCTGCGTCAGGAGGGTATCGAGTTGAGCCGATAGCAGCCCATAGTGCCGCAAAGTATCAAAAGCAATCGAATGAACGGCTGATCGCTCATTAGGCCCCAAACTCGTGGATGCTGACGTTAGCTGATCCAGCACGCGGTCGAGATTTTCACCGGCCAGCGCCCGACCAACCACGTCGGCACTGCTCGCCTGCACCGCCACCATGCCGGTCATCGCCACCATTATGCAAATACCGAGCCGACGCTCACTGCCGTCCCCCTCAGGAACTCAGCAGCCGTCATGCGCCTGCCTCCGGGCCGCTGGAGCAAATCAATCCTCAATTGGCCCTCGCCGCACTGGATCACCAATTGACCATTGCCTGCGCTCATAACACCGCCCGGAACACTGCCTGGCTCCATCTCCACCACCGTCCCTCGCCAAAGCTTCAACTTTTCGCCGTCCAGCACTGCCTCGCAGCCCGGAAATGGGTCGAACGCCCGCATTCGGCGCTCCAGGACGATTGCTGGCTGCGTCCAATCGATTGGCGATTCCGATTTGAGGATCTTGCGCGCATATGTAACACCCTCGTCCGATTGGGGTGTCGCAAACAACGAATCCAGGTTGGCCAGTGCGTCGACAATGGCCTCCGCTCCGAGTGTGGCGAGTTTGTCGAACAGGCTCGCGCTGCTATCGTCGGTGGCAATCGATATTTGCTTTTCGAGCAGAACGGCACCCGTATCCAACCCAACGTCCATTTGCATGATCGAAATGCCGGTGACGGCGTCGCCAGCCTCAATCGCCCGCTGAATCGGCGCTGCGCCGCGCCAGCGGGGTAACAACGAAGCATGGATATTGATGCATCCTTTTCGCGGAATACCAAGCACCGGCGCGGGCAACAATAATCCGTAGGCTGCGACCACCATCACATCGGCCTCTTGTTCTATCAGTAGCGCTTGAATCTCGGCGGTTTTAAGTGAGATGGGTTTCTCCACTCTCAAATGGTGCCTCTTCGCTACCGTTGCCACTGCGGTTTCCGATTGTTTCATCCCACGTCCGGATGGTCGATCCGGCTGAGTCAATACCAACGCCACGTGATGACCTGCCGCGACAATTGCGTCAAGTGCTGCGGCGGCAAATGGTGGGGTACCGGCAAATATTATTCGCATACGCTACGTAGTCTGCAAATGAAAACGCCGGCCTTCGAGCCGGCGTTTTGTTTGCGCTACCGATTGCCTTGTTTAAGCACGCGCAGCGATGCGCTGTCGCGGTTGCGCAAGTTCTGCTTCGCGCTCCAATTCACGCTGCCGTTTGACCAACTTGTTCTTGATCCGGTTCGACTTGAGCGGCGACAGGTACTCGACAAAAACGCGCCCGTCCAGATGATCGATTTCGTGCTGTATGCAGACTGCCAGCATGCCCGAGGCGTTGATCGTGAAACGCTGGCCATCGCGGTCCAGCGCTGTCACCATCACCGTCTCAGCCCGCTCAACCTTGTCATAAAAGCCCGGCACGGAGAGGCATCCCTCTTCGTTAACCGCCGCGCCCTCTTTCTTGATGATCTCGGGATTGATAAAGACCCGCAGCTGGCTTTTATCTTCCGAGACGTCAATCACCATGATTCGCTTCAACTCGCCGACTTGGGTCGCTGCCAAGCCAATTCCAGGCGCATCGTACATGGTTTCAGCCATATCATCGACCAACTTCTTGATTTTATTGTCGATTATCTTTACAGGCTCAGCCACGCGGGCGAGGAATGGATCGGGATAGGTCAGAACGTCCAGAATAGCCATATTTGCTTGCGAATTGAATAAATTAGGTGCAGAATCTTCAGAGACAACTTTAAGTTTGGGGCGCGCTACTGACCTTCAAGTCTAGTGGAAGTCGCCCTTTCTGGCAAATACGGATGGCCGCGAATAACCTGCAACGCCACCAACGAACATATCAAAAAGTGGGATCCGCCATGAAGAAAAGCAAGCTCACACTTCTCTTTGTCTTCTCGATTGCGGGATTTGTTCCGCATTTGGCTTGGAGTCAAGCAACGCCAGATGCCAAGGCAGAGGCAGCGCCCAAAGCTGCTGCCAAGAAAGCCGCCGAAACCAAGTCGGACAAACCCATTGCGCTGGCAGAAAATGCACCCGGCACCTATACCGTCGTAAAAGGTGACACCTTGTGGGACATTTCGGGACGCTTTCTGAAGGAGCCGTGGCGCTGGCCGGAAATCTGGAACATGAATCGCGACCAGATCAAGAATCCCCATTGGATCTATCCGGGTGATGTGATTAAGTTGACGTTCGATGCTGATGGCCGCCCGGTGTTGTCCATCGCGAGCGGCGGTAGCGGCGACGGTTCCGGTGTCGTTGGCGGAACGGTGAAGCTCACCCCGCAAGTCCGTGCGGACAGTCTTGCGTTGGCCATTCCGTCGATCCCCTCACGCGCAATCGCGCCCTTCCTCTCGTTACCCCTGGTTGTCGATGAGGGCGCATTACTGAATGCCCCCAAGATCGTCGCAACCGAAGACAGTCGCGTCATTATCGGCGCCGGGAATACCGCCTATGCCGTGGGACTTAACCCGAAGATGGG
>JAEUNB010000292.1 GCA_016790625.1 Betaproteobacteria bacterium
CGCAAGTGGCAAAGCAGATTCACGATGACGGCATCGACATCCTGATCGACATTGCCGGCCATACCGGGCACAACCGGCTGGGTGTGTTCGCGCGCCGGCCGGCGCCGGTACAGATGACGTGGCTCGACTATCTTTGCACCACCGGTCTTGCCGCGATGAACTACCGCATCACCGATGCGATTGCCGATCCCGAGGGCAACGAGGTGTTCCATAGTGAAAAAGTCCTGCGCATGCCGCACACGCAATGGTGCTGGCAACCCGATGGCAGCGCACCGGATGTTTCGGCGCCGCCGTCAGAGCGCAATGGCTGCATCACCTTCGGCTCGTTCAACAATGCGCAGAAGCTGACCGACTCAACATTGGCGCTGTGGCGCGCTTTGTTGAACGCACTCCCCGAAGCGCGCATGCGCATTGGCGGAATTGCCGACGGGTTCGCGCGCGCGCGGGTGCTGGAGGCGCTGGGTTGCCAGGAGTCGCGCCTGACATTCCTGCCTAGGCTCGACATCCATGAATACCGGCAGTCGTTTGCCGAAGTCGATATTGCCCTCGACCCGACGCCATTTTCCGGGGCAACCACAACGCTGGACGCGCTGTGGCAGGGAGTGCCGGTGTTGACACTTCCCGGTGAACGAAGCTGTTCGCGTTCGTCGGCGAGTCTGCTCAGCGCACTGGCAATGAATGCCTGGATTGCATCGGACGCCGATGATTTCGTTGGGCTGGCCAAACGCCACTCGGCGGACCGGCAGGGGTTGATTGAGCTGCGGAAAGGCTTGCGCGGGCGCATGCAAGCCAGCCCGATGCTGGACGTTGGGGCATTTACGGCTGATCTGGAAAATCTCTATCGCCGTGCTTGGCGCGACTGGTGCGAGTCGCGCATCGCTGCAGACGGTGCCCCATCGCTTCCGGCCGGCGAACATGATGCGCTGATACGCGCGCGGTCTGCCATGGGCGCCGGTCAAATTGACGCTGCGATGACCGTGCTCAAGCCCCTGGTCGCAGCGCATCCCGATTGGGAAATCGCCAAGCGCGACCTGGCGCGTGCGGCGCTGGCCTGGTCGCGCGCGCATCCCGAAGCCTTGCCGGTCTGGTCGTCGCCTGTGCCGAAAACGTCGCGGCGAAAAGTGTCCGCCATCGTGTGCAGTATCCGTCCCGATTACTTCAACGCCGTTCGCGCCAGGTTGGGCGAGCAGTTTGCCGATCATGATTTCGAATTGATCGGCATTCATGACGCAAAGTCGTTGTGCGAGGGCTACAACCGTGGCGCCGCGCGGGCGATGGGCGATGTGCTGATTTTCTGTCATGACGACATCGATACCGTTCATGATGATTTTGGTGAACGTGTCTTTCACCATCTCGCGCATCATGATGTGCTTGGAGTGGTCGGGACCAGCCGGCTCGTGGGCGGCGATTGGGGCTATGCCGGTGCGCCGCATGTGCATGGGCAGGTTGTTCATCGCCCACCGGGCGAGACCGGCTTCATATATCTTGGCGTCGGCCTGCAGGCTCCCGTCATAACCGGAATCCAGGCGCTGGACGGTGTCTTCATCGCCACCCATCGGCATGTATGGGAAGCGTTGAAATTCGATGAAGCCACATTCGATGGCTTCCATCTTTACGATATTGACTTCACCTGGCGTGCACATCTCGCTGGCTACCGGCTGGCTGTGCCACTCGATTTGCTGCTGCTTCACTTCTCAACCGGCCGCTACGACATGAAGTGGCAGGCCTTCCATCGGCGATTTCTGAACAAATTCCCACAGTTGTCCGGACGACCCAGCGCAAGGCGCTACACCAGCCTGCATGTGAAACTGCAGACGCTGGAACAGGTCGAGCGGTTGCATAGCGGGCTTTTCCATCATAATTTCGGCGCCTGAACTCCTTTAACCACTGAATTCAATGAACGAACAAATTATCGAACTGGCGACTCAATTGGGTGCTGCCTTGAAAGGCCGCGGCCTGATGGTGGCGACCGCTGAATCCTGTACCGGTGGCGGCATTGCCGAGGCGATCACCGCAGTGCCCGGCTCGTCGGCATGGTTCGATTGCGCCTTTGTCACCTACAGCTACGAGGCCAAAACCTCCATGCTCGGTGTTTTGCGTGACACGCTGGTCGATTTTGGCGCGGTGTCCGAGGAGACCGCCCGGGAAATGGTGGAAGGCGCGATCTCGCGTTCACGTGCACAGGTGGCCGTTGCAGTGACCGGCATTGCCGGACCGGATGGTGGCATGCCTGACAAGCCGGTGGGAACGGTCTGGTTCTCTTGGAAGTTCCCAAAAAAACCAATAATTTCAGAGGTTTGCCACTTCACTGGTGGGCGCTCTTCGGTGCGCAACCAGACTGTGGCGCATGCCCTGAATAAGTTGCTGCATAATCTTTCCTGATTTGCCGTCCGGCAAATTTTTCGCAAAAAACCCCTTGCATTAGTGCATTTCTTTCGGTACTGTACGGAAATACAGGCTGTATTCATTTACAGCCTTCGGTTCGGTTTAGCAGTTTCAGCCAGTTTCACTCCGCCATCGAATTTCCAGCTACCGGGAGTAATGCCGTGAACATGATGAAAGAATCCTTTATGGACGAAAACAAATCCAAGGCCCTGCAGGCCGCTCTGTCCCAGATCGAAAAACAATTCGGCAAGGGGTCCATCATGAAGATGGGCGAGGGCAATATTGGCGCCGACATCATTCCGGTGTCGACCGGCTCACTGGGATTGGATATCGCTTTGGGTATTGGCGGCTTGCCGCGTGGTCGTGTAGTCGAAATCTACGGCCCGGAATCATCCGGCAAGACCACGCTGACCCTGCAAGTGATTGCCGAAATGCAGAAAACCGGCGGCACGGCTGCCTTCATCGATGCCGAGCACGCGCTCGACCCGCAATATGCCGCCAAGCTCGGCGTCAATATCAACGACCTGCTGATCTCGCAGCCCGATAACGGAGAGCAGGCGCTGGAAATCGCCGACATGCTGGTTCGTTCCGGCTCAGTTGATATCGTGGTCGTCGACTCGGTCGCTGCACTGACGCCGCGGGCCGAGATTGAAGGTGAAATGGGCGATCAGTTGCCCGGCCTGCAAGCACGCCTGATGTCGCAGGCATTGCGCAAGCTCACCGCCAACATCAAGCGCTCCAATACCCTGGTGATCTTCATCAACCAGATCCGCATGAAGATCGGTGTCATGTTCGGCAGCCCGGAAACCACCACCGGCGGCAATGCACTGAAGTTTTACGCCTCGGTGCGCATCGATATCCGCCGTACCGGCTCGATCAAGAACGGCGAAGAAGTGATCGGTTCCGAAACCCGCGTCAAGGTGGTGAAGAACAAGGTTGCCCCTCCGTTCCGTACGGCCGAGTTCGACATCCTTTACGGCGAGGGTATTTCGCGCGAAGGCGAAATCATCGAGCTTGGTGTAATTCACAAGATCATCGACAAGGCCGGTGCCTGGTATGCCTATCAAGGCGACAAGATTGGCCAGGGCAAGGACAACACCCGCAAGTTCCTCAAGGAAAACCCGGAGATGGCGCAGGAAATCGAAGCCAAGATCCGTGCGGCAGTCGGCGTCAATGCCACCGGTGGCGGCGGCAGCGACGAGAGCGAAGAAGTCGAGGAATAACGCCCACAGTACGCTGGTTGATTGGCCCATCAACCAGCGTACCTTTCCCGAAGCAACTGAATCTCCCGGTCGCGCAGTGTCGCGACGCCGGTCGGTATTGCTTCGACGCAAAAAACGCAGATCAAACGGTTCGATGGTTGGGCCGCTGGACGCAAGTGATCTTGAACAAGGCGGCTCTTTTTTCTTTTGATGTTTGGCGGCAACGGAGGCAGGCAATGCAAACCAGTGAATTCATGAGCGAGTTAGGCAGCCGACATTCGTCGTGGAGCGCCGCGCTCGCGCGTCCTCGACCGATCGCGCGCTCCCGTGTCCGCCATCCGGTGGCGGTATGCAATCGATGCGCTGCATTCTCTTTTCATACCGCTGTGGTCAACGAACGCTGTGAACGTATTGCGCATGGACGTGAATGTCCCGGCGTGATGAAGCGTAGCGCTGATGGCAGCGAATGGCAGGCTTGCGTGGCTTGCGACGGTACCGGCTGGCATCTCGGCATGGTGTGCATGCATTGCCAGAGCCTGGGCTGGCGCTTTTCGCGCAAGTACTGATTGCGGCGCTGAAACGGGCTGCTCGCTGAAGCGCGATGAGCAATTTGGCCAAACCGGAGAACCGCGAATTGCTTTCGCGCGCACTGGCGCTGCTTTCAAGGCGCGAAATGGGGCGATCAGAGTTCGTCGCCAAATTGGTTTCCCGGGAGTTCGATAAGTCCGAAGTTGAGGCCACCGCCGATTGGTGCGAGGCGCAGGGTTTCCTGAGCGAAAGCCGCTACGTTGAAGGCACCGCACGAAGACTGTCTGCCAAGTATGGTACCCGCAGGGTGGCGCAGACTTTGCGCAGCAAAGGCGTTGCCGAAGATGCAATCAACGCGGCGATTCCGGAGCTGAAGGCAAATGAATTCGAGCAGGCAAGGGCGCTCTGGCTGAGGAAATTCGACCATCCGCCGTTGGATGCCGCAGAGAGGGCGAAGCAGGTTCGATTTCTGCAGTCGCGCGGTTTTGGTTTTGATCTGATCAAACGGGTTCTGGCTGGCGCTGACGAGGCCTGATTCGGCGACCAGTGCGGGTCACTAGGGTTTGAGTACCTTTTCCAGGTGAGCGTTGACTGGTCCATCACAGCCATCTCTGAGTTGCGATGCCTGTGTTTCGCGCGCATCCATCTGCCCTGCCGCTGGAAAGGCCTTGCGGTAGAAATCATCCGCGAGTGCAGTGGCTCGCGCCACGCCGTCAGGCCCGATCTCCTTGGTAAGTCGCGCAATCTGGCGATCAGGACCTTGCGTGAAATTGGTTTTGGGAAAACGGTCGAGAACCAGGCTCAGCATGACGGCGCGTTCAGCGTTGGGAGGCATCAACGCTCCACCATTGAATGTCCAGCCGCCGACCATTTGCGCGCGGAGCCATTCGATTGCACGCAGGTTTCCAGCCGCAGCAGCGCGTTCGAGAAATCCCGGCGCTAGCTGTTTGTAGGCGGTCCACTTCTCCATGTCGGCCATGACGTTTCTGACGTCGAGCGGCGGGCTGACGACGAATGAAGTCATCGCAGCAATATTGCCGGTCTGAGCGGCGGCGAGCTGGTACTGCCAGACATTGTCGAATTCCTCTGCCGGCACGCCTGCACAATATTTGAGATGCGGTCCGATGACCTCGGCCGACTTGTTCAGTTTTGTTTCCACGTCTCGCCGCCGCGGGTGATCAGCCGCCATTTCTGCCAAAAGAGCTTTGGTCGACTCAATATCGCGCTCGGCTGCCGGCATGTTCCTGCACAACTGTAGCTGCGCAGCAAGGCGGCAGCCTGCCAGCCCGTTCCCCTGGCTCGCCAGCTGTTTGTAGGCAGCGAACGTCGCCATAACGTTGTCGGCAATCGAGGGCAGTGCTACTGCCGCGCTACTGGTGGCGCTGCCGCTTGCGCTGGCAGCTCGGTTATCGTCACTCTGGGCAATTGCGGTCTTTGCAGGCGCCCCCGGCATTGCCAACGATGGCAAGTGCTCAGTTGGCGCGCCAGCCGTTTGTGTCGAGACGTCTTTGGCTTGTCCGCCTGTGCTCGTTTGTCTGCCAAGCCAGAAGGCGAGCAGCAACAAAATCGACATTGCGACTGCGATTAAAACTGTTGTTCGCTTCACTTTCAGCCCTCGTAGTGGAATGTGCTGACAACGGCTGAATGCGAGCACTTCACCATCTTGCAAGCCAGCTTTCACGGCAAATGTTAAATTGGTTTTGTGCTGTGTGCTTTTTCCGCTGTGGTACGCCATTCAAAATGCCGATCAACAATAACGCGCTCTTCTTAGCATGAAGTTCTACCGTCTGCTCGATGCCATACCCTGGGTGCGCGAAAGCCTTGAGCGCAAGCTGGGCCTCGTGCTGTTTATCGGTACGCAGCTGACACTGCTTTTCTATGTTGCGGTCAAGTTGCTGTTCGACAGCCCGATGGAAGCCGGCATCCTGCTTCTGATTGCCAGTTTCAATCTTGGTTCATGGGTCGCGGCCTATATCGCAATGCGCTTTTTTCTGCAACCGATCGAAGCGACTGCGGAAGCTTTGCGTGCCTATCTGGAGCGGCGTCCGGTCGAGGTGCTGCCACAGGATGGCCACGACATGTTCGGCCAATTGATGCGCGATGCCGACTACATCGGCAAGCGTGCGGAACTGGATTCCTCCCAATTGCAGCGCGCTGTCGATGATGATCTGCTCACGGGCCTCTATTCCCGCCGCGCCGGCAAGCGCCGCCTGCTGGAAGATGCGGCGCGCTCGGAACGCGGCAAGATGAAATTTCATTTCGCCTTTTTTTCCCTGCACGGCCTGTCCGATATCGGCGAGCGCCATGGCAATGAAAGGCTGGACGCACTGCTGCAGCATATCGCCACGCTGTTCAAATTGAATGTCCGGCGCTCGGACTGGGTCGCGCGCTGGAACGAGCATCTGTTTGCGATCGGCTTTTGCGATAACAACCGCATCGAAGAGGTTGTGCGACGCATCCATCAGGTGCTGGAGCAAAGTCCGTTCGATGTGGCGCCTGGGGAAAAGCGCAGTCCGATTGTTGCCTGCGGCGTGTGCGAACACGTGCCCGGAATGGAGTTGCAGAAATTCTATGAGCTGGCGCGCGATGCGATGCGCGGTGCGGAGAATGCCGTGAAAACCGGAACGGCGCAGCAGCGTGTGATGATCACTATTCCCGAACCGATTATCGATCCGGAACTAAAGGCGATGATGGAAAAGTGAACCGGCTCAGCGCAACTGCGCCGAGTAGGTCGGTTGCTTGCTGGTCCAGCGCAACAGCTTCTCTCCGGCGGCAGGGTCCAGATCGAGCCATAGCAGTGGGGCAGCGGAAAGCACCAATCCCATCGCAAGGGTGAACATACGGCGATTTGACATGCGCCGAATTTACTCCTTTTCCTCGGAATAGTGGAAGCCCTTAGGCAACTTTTTCTCGCTTGCGGAAGAGCCGCAAAGGCACTTCAGGTTCATTGACATTCAATTCTTGACCGTTTGGTCAGGAAATCGCAAACTTGCCTAGTCGCGGCGTATAATTTTGCCGACCCTCCCAGCTCACCTTCCTTTCACTCTCCAAGGCTGCCACCATGGCCAAAGTTACCCATCTCAGCGACGCTCGCGGAACCCGGCAATCCTCCGAGGAGGAAGGGCGCAACCCCGGCACCAAATTCGATCTCGGCCCGGTCAAGGATGTGCGGGTCAATCGCAGCGCCGTCGAGCGCCGTGCCGGCACCATGTCCACCCGCCGCACGGTGAAGAAAGAACATCAGGCGGCCTGGCTGATCCATGCGGTCAAAACCATCGACCTCACGACGCTTTCCGGCGACGACACGCCGGGCACCGTAAAGCGCCTCTGCGCCAAAGCCCGCCAGCCGATCCGCGCCGAATTGCTGAAGGATGTCGGCTATGACCAGCCGCTGCAAACCGGAGCCGTCTGCGTGTATCACACGTTCGTCGGCACCGCGGTCGAAGCGTTGAAGGGCTCAGGCATTCCGGTCGCCGCCGTGTCCACCGGCTTCCCCGCGGGCCTCTCGCCGTTCCCGCAGAAGATCGAAGAGATCAAGGCCAGCGTGAAGGACGGCGCCAGCGAAATCGATATCGTCATCTCGCGCGAGCAGGTGCTGAACGGCGACTGGCATGCGCTGTACGACGAGGTCAAAGCCTTCCGCGAAGCCTGCGGTCCCGCGCACATGAAAGCCATCATCGCTACCGGTGAACTCGGCACATTGAAAAACATCATGCGTGCGAGCTTGGTATGCATGCAGGCGGGATCGGATTTCATTAAGACATCCACCGGCAAGGAGCCGACCAACGCCACCATCGCCGGATCGCTGGTGATGGTGCGCGCTATCCGCCAGTTCCACGAGCAGACTGGCTACAAGGTCGGCTTCAAACCCGCGGGCGGCATCCGTACCGCCAAGCAGGCACTGGATTGGTTGATCCTGATGAAGGAAGAGCTGGGTGACGAATGGTTGCAGCCACATTTGTTCCGGCTGGGTGCTTCGGCGCTGATCAACGATATTGAGCGACAGCTGGAGCATTACGCTTACGGGCGCTATGCGTCGATGCAGTATCAGCCGCTTGGATGAACAGGCGAATCATCAATACTGTCGCCCCGGATTTAGTCCGGGGCCCAAGTTTGGCTGATGTAGCGCGCTACGAAATTAGGCCCCGGACTAAATCCGGGGCGACAGTTTGAAAAACGAACAGTTGATTAAATGTGTCACTTGGCAGGTATCCGAAAAGAATAGGGGTGCGATCGCGGCATGTACTTCGTGTATCTCATTACGAACAAACCGTACGGCACCTTGTATGTTGGAGTGACAAGAGATTTGGTAAAGCGTGTGTTTGAACACCGCGAAGGATTTGTGGAAGGTTTCTCGAAGCAGCATGATCTGGGGCATCTGGTCTGGTACGAAGCGCATGAGGGTGTTGTTGCCGCCATTGAGCGAGAGAAAAAGATCAAGAAGTGGCGGCGCGATTGGAAGATCAATTTGATTCAGGCAGAGAATCCGCAGTGGAAAGACTTGTATGAAACGATTGTTTGAATGGTGGTGTTGCGTCAGTCCAGGAAAGCATGCAAACCACTACTGTCGTCCCGGATTTAGTCCGGGACCCAAGTTTGGTTGACGTAGCACGTTCCGAAAATTAGGCCCCGGACTAAATCCGGGGCGACAGGCGAAGAAAAGCGCATTGAATGGCAACGCTGCAGGAAACAGGGCAGCACAACAAGAAAATGCAACACCCCTCCAGCAACGGGACCGGAAAGATAAAAAGATGAAAGTCGCAGAACTCACCAAAACCCTCGCCTACGGCGCCGCGCCGGAAGCCGCCAAGCCCGCACTTGACTGGATCGCCGAGCACAACGGCAAGTTCCAGCTCTTTATCAATAACGAGTGGAAGAATCCGTCCGGCAAGGAGTGGTTCGATTCGATTAATCCGGCCACGAGCAAGAAGCTCGGCAGCATCGCGCAGGCAACCGCTGGCGACGTGAACTCCGCTGTGAAAGCCGCGCGCAAGGCTTACGCGAGCTGGAGCAAAACGCCCGGCCACATCCGCGCGCGCTACATGTATGCCATCGCCCGTCAGATTCAAAAGCACTCGCGCCTGTTCGCCGTGCTGGAAACGATGGACAACGGCAAACCGATCCGCGAGACGCGCGATATCGATATTCCATTGGTCGCGCGCCACTTCTATCATCACGCCGGCTGGGCGCAGTTGATGGACAAGGAGCTGCCGGATCATCAATCGGTTGGCGTGGTCGGCCAGATCATCCCGTGGAATTTCCCGCTTTTGATGCTGTCGTGGAAAATCGCGCCGGCGATTGCGATGGGCAACACCGTCGTGCTGAAGCCCGCCGAATTCACTTCGCTTACCGCGTTGCTGTTCGCTGAAATCTGCGCATCCGTCGGCTTGCCGCCGGGCGTGGTCAATATCATCACCGGCGACGGCCGTACCGGCGCTGCATTGGTCGAGCATCCGGACGTGGATAAGATTGCCTTCACCGGTTCGACCGACGTCGGCCGCATTATCCGCAAGGCCACCGCCGGCACGCACAAGAAACTCTCGCTGGAACTCGGCGGCAAATCGCCCTTCATCGTGTTCGACGATGCCGACCTCGACAGCGCCGTCGAAGGCGTGGTCGATGCGATCTGGTTCAACCAGGGGCAAGTCTGCTGCGCGGGCTCGCGGCTGCTGGTGCAGGAAGGCGTCGCCGAGAAGATGTACAAGAAGCTTCGCGCCCGAATGGAAAAACTGCGCGTCGGCGATCCGCTCGACAAGGCCGTCGACATCGGCGCCATCGTCGCTCCGGTGCAATTGAAGCAGATCGCCGCGCTGGTCAAGCAGGGCGCAGATGAAGGCGCCACGATGTGGCAGCCGAGCTGGTCGTGCCCGAAGGAAGGCTGCTTCTATCCGCCCACGCTGTTCACCAACGTCGCACCCGCATCGACCATTGCACAGGTCGAAATCTTCGGCCCGGTATTGGCGGCGATGACGTTTCGCACGCCGGAAGAAGCGGTGAAGCTCGCCAACAACACGCGCTACGGTTTGGCCGCATCGATCTGGAGTGAAGACATCAACCTGGCACTCGACCTCGCTACGCAGGTGAAGGCCGGCACGGTGTGGATCAACAGCACCAACCAGTTCGATGCTGCATCAGGCTTCGGTGGCTATCGCGAATCCGGCTTCGGTCGCGAAGGCGGCAAGGAAGGCCTCTACGAATACATCAAGCGCAAGCCCGCGAAGGAAAGCAAAACCCAAGCATCCGCGCGCATTTCCGGGCAAAAAGCCGCTGCAAGCCGCTCCAGTGCTGGACTTTCATTGGTTGGTGCCCCATCCATCGACCGTACCGCCAAGATGTTTATCGGTGGCAAGCAGGCACGTCCTGACGGCGGTCTCTCGCATAATGTCTATGGCCCGAACAAGAATCGGATTGGCGAAGTCGGCGCGGGCAACCGCAAGGACGTTCGCAATGCGGTCGAAGCCGCGCGTGCTGCGGCAAATGGCTGGGCAAAATCCACCGCGCACAATCGCGCGCAGGTGGTTTACTTCCTCGCCGAAAATCTCGCCGCGCGCGCCGATGAATTTGCCCGCCGCATTTCGCAGCAGACCGGTGCCAGCAATGCCGCCGCGCATGCCGAAGTCGATGCCGCCATCGAGCAACTCTTCACTGCTGCCGCCTGGGCCGACAAGTACGACGGCCGCATTCACGGTGTGCCGCAGCGCAACGTCACGCTCGCCGTACCCGAAGCGATGGGCGTGATCGCCATGCTGATGCCGGACGACCAGCCGCTGCTGGCGCCGATCACACTGGCCGGCACGGCGCTGGCGATGGGCAACGCGATGGTGATTGTGCCTTCACCCAAGCATCCGCTTTCCGCCACCGATCTGTATCAGGTGTTGGAGACTTCCGATGTACCGCACGGCACGGTCAATATCGTCACCGGCGCGCGTGATGAGCTCGCCAAGACGCTGGCCGAACATGAAGACGTTGATGCCATCTGGTACGCCGGTCCCGAAGCCGGGCAGGCCGCGGCTCAGAAGGCGAGCGCGGCCAACATGAAGCGCACCTTTGTCATGAGTGCCACGGGTCCGCTGCCGGTGATGGACGACATCCTGCGTGAAGCGACGCAGGTGAAAAACATCTGGGTACCGTACGGAGCATAAGAAGCTCGATGCCCCCCGGCTGACGCGCGAACGCCATGCTGCCCGCGGTAGAAAAATTTCCGCCTGAGCAGGAAGCGGCTTTTCGCGCCAGCCGCGTCGCCGCGCTGGCGGTCATCAACGTCGGCACCTACTGGCTGGTCGCGTTGCTGGTGCTGCTGTTCAGCTTCTGGGATTGGTATGTCGACCCGGTCAATTGGGCCAAGGCGCTGGTGATTCGTGTCATCGGCGCCGTGATCATCGTCGCCACCGGACTGGTACAGCGTTCGAGTAATCGCCCCGACTGGGCGCCGACCATTGCCCGCATCCGCTACACCGCCACCGTCATTGCCGTGGCGGGCGCATTGGCGGTATTGAAGGATGGTTTTGTGGTCGGGCTGGCCGGTCTGATGGCAGTGTTATTCGCCGGGCCGTACATCGCGCTCGATCGGCGCGAAATCTTCGTGCTC
>JAEUNB010000311.1 GCA_016790625.1 Betaproteobacteria bacterium
GCTAATTCTGTCCGGTGCGGCGCATCTACTGCATCTGCCGCAATTACGCTGCACATGCACGCGAGATGGGTTCGGATCCGACGCGCGAACCGCCATTCTTTTTCCAGAAGCCGACCGACGCGATCCAGTTTGTCGCAGCGAATACCGTCGGTGATCACCCCTATCCGACGCTGACCAAGAACTATCATTACGAAGTTGAACTGGTGGCGGCGTTGAACAAGGGGGGACGTAATATCCCGGTCGATAAAGCGCTCGATCACGTCTACGGCTACGCGCTGGGGCTCGACATGACGCGGCGCGATTTGCAGCGCGCGATGGGCGACCAGAAGAAGCCGTGGGAAATCGGCAAGAGCTTCGACAAATCCGCGCCGATTGGCCCGCTGCATCCGGTTAGCCAGGTCGGGCATTTCCAGCAAGGCAGCATCTGGCTGAAGGTGAACGGCGAGACCAAGCAGAACGCCAACCTGAACCAGATGATCTGGAGTGTTGCCGAGCAGATCAGCAAAATCTCCGAAGCGTTCGAACTCATGCCCGGCGACATCATCTATTCGGGTACGCCGGAAAATGTGGGGCCGGTGGTGAAGGGCGACGTAATCGCCTGTCATATCGACAAGCTGCCCGACCTGAGTATCAAGATCGTTTGACTGTCTGTTGCGCGGGGCAAAGCCAGCCCGCATAACCCGATAAAACTCCAGCACTGGTGCGGTTCTTCAGCCATTTTTGGCCGGGGAGCCGCACCAGTGCTGGAGTTTTGTCTTGAATTAGAATAGCGCGTCCCCGCTGTCGTTGCGGTTACCTTTTTCGTTCTGTTGAAAGTCCACGCCGCATGACCGTCCCGCGTTTCTCGTTCGAACTCACCCGCCTGCAATTGATGCTCGCCACGACGTTGTGGATTTCCTTGCTGCCCAATCTCGCCACCTTGCGGGCATTTGCAGCAGCGCCTTCTGCGGGAGACGGCTTGTCGATGGTGTTCTTCGTCTTCGGCGGTTGGCTGTTCGTTTTCGTGGTGACCTTCGCATTGATCGCAGCCTTGTCCGCCCTGTTCTGGGGCCGCAGCCTGCGCTGGGTCTGCGCCGCAATGCTGGTGCTGGCGGCAACGTTCGGCTATTTCAGCCTGTTCCTCGGCACCCAGTTCGACAAGACCATGATCCTCAACATGATGCAGACGCATCCCGGCGAGACGCTGGAACTGATCCACCTGCGGCTGCTGCTGTGGGTGGCGGTGGTGGGCGTGCTGCCGGCATGGCTGGTGTGGCGCGTGCGGCTGAAGTCTTCACCGTCGCGATTGCGTGCAGTATTCGCCCCCGTGCTGACGTTGGTGGCGCTGGTATCCCTGATGGGTGCCAGCATATTCGCGCTCTATCCGCGCTATGCCTCCGCAGCGCGCAATCGCGCCATCACCTTCGATACGGTGGCGCCGGCCAACGTGCTCGCCGCGTCAGTCCATCAAGCGGCAATGGCCTATCGATCCGCCACCGTGCGCGCGCCGCGTGGTCTGGACGCGCACCAGGCCTATGCCATCAAGAAGCCGCGACTGGTGGTGTTCGTGCTCGGCGAAACGGCGCGCGCGCAAAACCAGGGACTCAACGGTTACGAACGCGACACCACGCCGCGCATGCGTGCCGCCGGCGGCTATTACTTTGCCGATACCGAAAGCTGCGGCACCGCCACTGCGATCTCGGTGCCGTGCCTGTTCTCGGGATTTGGACGGGAGGCGTTTACGCTCAACAAAGGCCTGGCCAACGAAACGCTGATCGACGTGGTGGTGCGCGGCGGCGCGCGCGTTCTCTGGCGCGACAACGATTCCGGCTGCAAGGGCGTATGCGCCAAGGCCGATGTGATCGATCTCACCGGCTCCAGCGATCCGCGCTGGTGCCCGGAGAAGGGCGAGTGCTTCGATGAAATGCTGCTCGACGGGCTGGAAAAAAAGCTGCGCGAGGCCAGCCGCGACACGCTGGTGGTGCTGCATCTGAAAGGCAGCCACGGTCCTGCCTACTACAAGCGCTATCCGCCGGCGTTCGAGAAATTCGCGCCCACCTGCCGCTCCAGCGATATTGCATCCTGCGATCCGCAGACGATCCGCAACAGCTACGACAACAGCATCCTCTACACCGACCACGTGCTGGGTGAGACCGTCACGCTGCTGCAACGCCTGTCGGATCAATTCGCCACCGCCATGCTTTACGCGTCAGACCATGGCGAATCGCTGGGCGAGTCCGGTCTCTACCTGCACGGAATGCCTTATGCGCTGGCGCCGAAAGAGCAGACCCGGGTGCCGATGTACGCCTGGGTGTCGCCGCAATTCGCGCGCATGGAAAATTGGGACACTGCCTGCATGGCCGGACTTACGCGCACCCCGCGCAGGCACGATCACATCTATTCCACCTTGCTCGGCTTCATGGAAATCGAGACCGCCGAATACAAGCACGATCTCGACATCTTCGATCCCTGCGACGGCGGCGCCAATCCCGCCGGCACGCCGGGCGATATGCGCGGACGGAAGAAGCCTTGACCGCATTCTTGGATAGCCCGATTCTTTCTGCCGTCATGAAATCGCAACCGGAGGCAAGGACAGTCATCTTTCCCTCGTCTCTGGAAGAACAATAACCGTGAAGATAGCGCCAACCGCACCGATCAATGCCACTGTTCTCCAGATCGCATTGGCGGTTGCCGCCACCATGGTGCTGTCCACGGCTGCACATGCCGCGCCGCCGCTCACCACCGACGACGCCAGCACGTTGTCGCCGGGCATGTGCCAGCTGGAAACCGAGCTGCGACGTTTCAGAAAGCGCGACGAGCTTGATGTCGTTCCCGCCTGCAATTTCCTGTTCGATGCCGAAATCGGCATCGGCAAGCTGCGCGTGGCGCCGGATGTCGGGCTGCGCGCCGACAGCGTCGTGTTCCGGTTCAAAAAAGTGATTTCACTGTCGGATGCACCGGATTGGTCGTTCGGCATCGGCGCGGCGACAATCCGCGCTACCGGTGGCGAATCCGGTACCCGGCAGAATCTCGTCAACGCACTCATCAGCCGGCAACTCGGCAGCACGTTGTTGCATCTGAACCTCGGCAATGTGTCCGATCGAGAGGCCGCGCCGGGCGCGCGGCGCAACCGGCTGTTCTGGGGCCTCGCCGCCGAGCGCGAAGCCAGCGAGCGTTGGACCCTGCTGGGCGAGGTCTACGGACAGAAAGGGCTGCCGGAAACCGCCCAGCTCGGTTTGCGCTGGTGGGCGTTGCCGAAATACGTTCAGCTCACGTCGTCGGTCGGTGCGCAGCGCGGGCAGGGGCGCGATGGCCGGTGGTTCAGTTTCGGCGTACGCCTTGAAAGCGGCGGGCCGGCTTCCTGACTTGGTGATCTCAAGCACCGGTGCGGCTTTCCCGGCATTTGTGCGCCAACGTCCGCGCCAAATGGCGATCTTCGTCAATAGTGTTTTGTCAGGATCGCTTTCGCTGTATCACCGCGTGCCGCAACAGATCTTCTCTTGCTGTACCGGCGGGCACTTGACCGTGCCAAAGCTGCAAAACACGCAGCAGTCACCCGCCTTTGGCTTGAGGAGAGTTTTGCAAGCGGCGCATTCGTAAAACCACTGACATGCATCGGTCGGCATTTGTTCGGCAGCGCAGGCGCCGCAGGCCGGACAAGTGATGACGCTTTCAAGAATCACCGCACTCATTTCCCGACCGTCGTCGGATAGCCGATATCGGTCACGACCTTGGCTAATTTGTCGGCCTGCGTTTGCGCAGGGTCGAAGCGCACCCTTGCGGATTGTGATTTGAAGTCCACCTCGACGTCGGTAACACCCGACACACGCTTCAACGCCAGCTTCACCGTCAACGGGCAACTTGCGCAGTCCATACCCTTGATGTCGAGTCGGGCGGTAACGATATCGGCCGCATGGGCTGCGCCTGCGGCGATCAGCAAACAGAATCCGGCGAGTATTTTTTTCATGTTCAACCTCAATAAAAAAACGGCGCAACCAGTGGAAACGCCAGCAAGCTAACGATAACGGCAACGACTAACCAGAAAACAATACGTTGGCGTTGCAACACGGCCGGTACTGCGCAGGCCTCGTCGGGCGCGCAGCGCCGTGGCGCGATGTATAGTTGATGGAAAGCAAACGCAACACAGGCGAACGCGACGACGGCGAATAGCGGCTGCCAACTTTCCAGCGCGCGCAGCGACGCGAGCCATGCGCCGCCAATCCCGACGCTCACCAGCAACAACGGCACCACGCAGCAGGCGGTCGCCCCGAAGGCGGCCAGCACCGCCGCCAGCAAGGATGTTTTGTAGCCCGGTTTTGTATTCATATTTGATACTCTACAGTCCGTACTGCACTACGGAGTCAATGCCGTGATCGAAAATAATCTGACCATCGGACAAGTCGCCGGAGAAGCCGGTGTGCACGTCGAAACGGTGCGCTATTACCAGCGCATTGGATTGATTGGCGAACCGCTGCGACCCAGCGGTGGCGTGCGTCGCTACGGCGGCGCGGTGGTGCAGCGCCTGCGTTTCGTCAAGCGCGCGCAGGAAATCGGCTTCTCGCTCGACGAGGTGAGGCAGCTGCTGGCACTGGACGATGGTCAAAGCTGCCGCGAAACCCGACAGCTCGCCGAACACAAACTCGCCGTGATCGAGCAGCGATTGGCGGATCTCGCGCGTATACGCAAGACACTCAAGGCTCTGGTGGCCGAATGCGAATCGGGAAAACGTCCGCGCTCGTGTCCCATCATCGCCACACTATCCGCTGCCAACTGAAACGGCACCAGGAGTTCCGACCATGTTCAAAAAGAAATGCGCTTTGTTTGGTACCGGGCCAGTGTTCCCGGTCAACGATGTTGGTGCCAGCGTCGATTTTTATTGTCAGACGCTGGGCTTCACGCTCGATTTCGTCATGGGCGACCCACCCGACCATGGGTCGGTCACTCGCGACAAGGTCGGCATCCAGTTCACGCGGTCTCCAGAGCCCTTCGATGCCAGGGCCTATCCCGGCTGGACCTATTTTTTCGTCGAGAACATCGATCTGTTTTATGCCGAACTCGCCGCGCGCGGCGTGAACGTGACGCAGGCACTGGAAAGCCGCGACCACGGCATGCGCGAATTCGAGATTCGCGATGTGAACGGATTCCGATTGCGATTCGGACAATACTTGTGATGAATGGTGACGCTCGTTCGCTCTGAGCTTATCGACAAACTCCAGCACTGGCGCGGCTTTCCGAGCATTTATGCCGCGAAATCCGCGCCAAATGGCGATCTTCGTCAATGGGTGCCGGTGATATGCCGCTTCGCCGCCTTGTTTTTAGCGGGAGCAGATGCCGATGTGTTCTTGCCAATCTCCACCAGAATGCCGCAATCCTTCGCCCGCTGGACCGAACGGCATTGACGGCGTAGCGAGCGCAGTTCTTTTTCCAGGTGCGTCAGCGCCGCAATGCGCGCGCTGACGTGACCGATGTGTTCGTCCAGCAGGTTGTTCACCTCGGCGCAATCGGCATCGGGTGCATCGCGGAACTGCAGCAGCACGCGAATCTCGTCCAGCGTCATGTCCAGCGAGCGGCAGCGGCGCACGAACCGCAGTCGTTCGGTGTGCTGCTCGCCATAGTGCCGATAGTTGCCGTCGGTGCGCGCCGGTTTGGGCAGGATGCCGATCTTCTCGTAATAGCGGATGGTATCGACGTCCGATTCGGCGGCTTTGGCCAATTCTCCGATGCGCATGAATTCCTCTTTTCACAAATTGCTTGACCCTGGAGTGGCTCCAGCGTTTTAAATGCAGCATATGCACAAACCCGGAGAAATTCAATGAGCGGCTGTTGTCACGATCACGCCTGCGATGCCAAGCCCGTGGTGGATACGCGGTATCGAAAAGTCTTGTGGGTGGCATTGCTGGTGAATGCGGCGATGTTTCTGGTGGAAATCGCCGGCGGCATTGGCGCCGACTCATCTTCGCTGTTGGCCGATGCCATCGATTTCTTCGGCGATGCGGTCAACTACGGCGTGAGCTTGTTCGTGCTGTCGCTGGCGGCGGTGTGGCGTTCGCGCACGGCCCTGGCCAAGGGCATCGCCATGGGCGTTTATGGGGTGATCGTGCTTGCGGTCACGGCACTCAATATCAGCCAGGGGGCCAAGCCAGCGGCGATGACGATGGGCGTGATCGGCTTGTTAGCCTTGGCGGCGAATCTGGCCGTGGCCGGCTTGCTCTATAAATATCGCGATGGTGATGCCAATATGCGTTCGGTGTGGCTGTGCACG
>JAEUNB010000328.1 GCA_016790625.1 Betaproteobacteria bacterium
TGGCATCAAGCAGATCCAGGCCAAAACGGTGGATTTCGGCGCATCCGATAAACCGCTGACGCTGGAAGAACTGAACAAGTCCGGTCTGATGCAATTCCCCGCCATCATCGGTGGCGTGGTGCCGGTAGTGAATATCGACGGTGTAAAGCCGGGTGAACTGAAGCTGACCGGTGCCGTGATCGCCGATATCTACCTGGGCAAGGTGAAAGCCTGGAACGACAAGGCCATCGCTGACCTGAATGCCGGCCTGAAGCTGCCAGCCGACCCGATCACCGTGGTGCGCCGCTCCGACGGTTCAGGCACCACCTTCCTGTTCACTGATTATCTGTCCAAGGTGAGCCCTGACTGGAAAGCCAAGGTCGGCGCCGACGCCGCTGTGGCCTGGCCGGAAGGTGTGGGCGGAAAAGGCAACGAAGGTGTTTCTGCTTACGTCCAGCGCATCAAGGGCTCGATCGGCTATGTCGAATACGCCTACGCCAAGCGCAACAAAATGAGCCACGCGCAACTGAAGAACAAGGACGGCCAGTTCGTGCAACCGGACGACGATACGTTCCAGGCCGCAGCTGCCTACGCTGACTGGGCGAAAGCCCCCGGCTTCTACGAAATCCTCACCGACGAGCCGGGCAAGACCAGCTGGCCGATTACCGGTGCCTCGTTCATCCTGATGCACAAGTCGCAAGCCGACGCTGCCAAGGGTGCCGAAGTGCTGAAGTTCTTTGAATGGGCGTTCAAGAATGGGCAGAAAACTGCAGCCGAACTTGACTATGTGCCGATACCTGCTGCAGTCGTCAAGCTGATCGAAGATGCGTGGCGCAAAGAACTGAAGACCGCCGCCGGTCAAGCACTCTGGAAGTAAGCAACCTGTTCGAAAACAAACTTGGCCGCCCGGGGAATGCCCCGGCGGCCAATTCCTTTAGAATTCCTTCCAGCTTCCTGCCATGAGCAATTCATCCAACGCTGGCGCCCTCCATTCACCTGGAACCCGAATCGTGTCCACAGCGGAACAAGAATCGATAGACGCCGCACGCATGGCCAAGAAGCTGAATCGCCAGCATATGGCGGACAAGCTATTCCGTTTCACCACACTGGGCTTCGCCCTGCTGGTACTGGCAATGCTGGCCGCCATCATCGCCTCGCTGATTTACGGCGCCTTTCCTGCCTTCCGTGAATTTGGCTTTGGATTCCTGACCAGCACCGACTGGAATCCGGTCACCAACAAATACGGCGCACTCAACACCATTTTCGGCACGGTGGTCACCTCGATCATCGCGCTGGCAATCGCGATTCCGGTGAGCTTCGGTATCGCCATTTTTCTGACGGAGCTTTGCCCGGTGTGGCTGAAGCGGCCATTGGGCACGGCAGTCGAGTTGCTCGCCGCCATTCCCAGCATCATCTATGGCATGTGGGGCCTGTTTGTGTTCGCGCCAGTGTTCTCTGAATACATCCAGCCGTTCCTCGCACAGACACTGGGCAAGCTGCCAATTATCGGCGCGCTGTTTCAAGGACCGGCCATGGGCATCGGCATGCTGGCCGCCGGCGTGATCCTGTCCATCATGGTGATCCCGTTTATCGCTTCGGTGATGCGCGACGTTTTTGAAGTCGTACCGGGCGTTTTAAAAGAGTCTGCATACGGCCTGGGTGCTACGACGTGGGAAGTGGTGCGCAATGTGGTGCTGCCCTACACCAAGATCGGCGTGGTCGGCGGTGTGATGTTGGGGCTTGGCCGCGCACTTGGTGAAACGATGGCCGTGACCTTCGTTATCGGCAATGCGCACAAGATCTCCGCCTCGCTGTTCAATCCGGGCAACAGTATCGCTTCAACGCTGGCCAATGAATTCGCTGAAGCGAGCAAGGACTTGCACATCGCCTCGCTGATCTCGCTCGGGCTGGTGCTGTTCCTCATTACCTTTATCGTGTTGGCGATCGCCAAGCTGCTGCTGATTCGCCTTACCCGCAACGAAGGCGCACGGACCTGATATGAACACGATCTATCGCAAACGACTGTTCATCAACCGGCTCGCATTGCTGCTGGCGCTGGCCGCGATGGCGGTTGGCATGCTGTTTCTCGCATGGATTCTTTACACCCTGCTGGCGCGCGGCTTGAGCGGCCTCAGCCTCGCCGTGTTCACGCAGATGACGCCGCCCCCCGGAAGCGAAGGCGGCTTGGCCAACGCCATCTTCGGCAGCCTGATGATGGTTGGTTTCGCCACCTTTATCGCCACACCCATCGGCATTCTCGCCGGCATTTACCTGGCTGAATTCGGCAATCGCGGCTGGGTCGGTCCAACCACGCGTTTTATTAATGACATTCTGCTGTCTGCGCCTTCCATCGTTGTTGGCCTGTTTATCTACACCGTCTACGTCGCCAAGGTGCAGCACTTCTCCGGCTGGGCCGGTACGCTGGCGTTATCGCTGCTCGCCGTACCGGTGGTGGTACGCACGACGGAGAACATGCTGCGGCTGGTACCGAACTCACTGCGCGAAGCCGCCGCCGCACTCGGCGCGCCGCAATGGAAAGTTGTCCTCTCGGTGGCGTTACGCGCCGTGCGGGGCGGCGTGCTGACCGGCATCCTGCTGGCGGTGGCGCGCATCAGCGGCGAAACCGCGCCGTTGCTGTTCACCGCGCTCAACAACCAGTTCTGGTCTTCCGACATGAACGCGCCGATGGCCAACCTGCCGGTGGTGATCTTCCAGTTCGCCATGAGCCCATTTGAAAACTGGCAGTCGCTGGCTTGGGCCGGCGCCTTGCTGATCACATTCTCGGTGCTGGTCCTGAACATTCTGGCGCGCACCCTGTTCTCGCAAAAAACCTCAAGCTGATCGATATGAATACGACTCCCGCTTCTACGCCGACTTCACCCGCCGCCAAGATCAAGGTCAACAACCTGAACTTCTTCTATGGCTCGTTCCAGGGGTTGAAGAGCATCAATCTTGAAATTGCCGATCGCCACGTCACCGCGTTCATCGGCCCGTCCGGCTGCGGCAAGTCGACGTTGCTGCGTACCTTCAACCGCATGTACGACCTTTATCCCGGCCAGCATGCCACCGGCGAGATCGTCCTGAACGGCAAGAACGTTCTGGACAAGAAGCAGGATTTGAATCAGCTGCGCGCAAAAGTAGGGATGGTGTTCCAGAAACCGACGCCGTTCCCGATGTCGATTTACGACAACATCGCGTTTGGCGTAAAGCTGTACGAAAGCCTCTCCAAGGCGGAGATGGACGAACGCGTGGAGTGGGCGCTGAAGAAAGCAGCACTGTGGGACGAGGTAAAAGACAAGCTGAAACAAAGCGGGCTGTCATTGTCCGGTGGCCAGCAGCAGCGCCTGTGCATTGCGCGCGGTGTAGCAGTCAAGCCGGACGTATTGCTGTTGGACGAGCCCACCTCGGCGCTGGACCCAATATCCACCGCCAAAGTAGAAGAGCTGCTGCACGAACTGAAGACCGACTACACCATTGCCATCGTCACGCACAACATGCAGCAGGCGGCGCGGGTGTCGGACTTCACCGCTTACATGTATCTGGGCGAGATGATCGAGTTCGGCGTCACGGACGAAATCTTCATCAAACCGAAGCGCAAGGAAACCGAGGATTACATTACCGGACGATTTGGCTAACCCGTTTCACAGGACCCATGCAAAAGCCCGTGAACTCATTCACGGGCTTTTTGTTTCTGTCGAAGCCGTGTCACGCTTGCGCAACATCGGACACGTATAAATCCGGATTCCCGCAATTAGATATCCGGTTTTCCATGTTTGTACTTCATCTGCCGCGCCAGCTTCGCTTTGTCGTTTGCGCGATCTCGCTATGCCTTAGCTTCGTGGCCAGTGCCAATGAAATCCGTATCGGCGTGGTCACCGACCAGAATGGCATCAACGCCGACGTCGGCCGCGATTACCTCGCCGGCGCCCGCACCTATTTCGACTACATCAACGCCAACGGCGGCGTCCGTGGCCGAAAACTCACATTGATCGTGAAAGACGATGAAGGCGTGGCGGGCAACACATTGCGCCTCACGCGCGAACTGATTGGCAGTGACCGCGTCGATGCACTGTTCGGCTACACCGGCGATGAGAACATCGCGCTGGTCGCCAAGGACACCCAGTTCAAATCTTCACGCATCGCGCTGTACGGTCCGCTGTCCGGAATGGAAATTGGCGATGCGGGAGATTCGCTGGTGTTCGTGCGCCCGACCTACAAAGACGAAGTGCGCCACATCGTTCAGCATTTCAGCCAACTCTATCTTTCGCAGTTTGCGGTGGTGCACATGAACAACAGCTTCGGCATCGGCCTGGCCGGTGAGGTAGCCACCGAACTGAAAACTAGGAACATGCAGGCAGCTGCACAGTTTGAGCTAAATCCGGCATTGTCGGGCTTGGGTGCGCTGACGCAACGCGTGCTATCGACCAAACCGCAGGTCATCATCGTTGCAGCAGACACGATTGCGATGGCGGAATTCGTGAAGAAGGTTCGCGCTATCGACAAGGGTGTGAATATCGTCGGCCTTTCTACCGTCAGCCACCGCACGCTGATGGAACTGGCGAAAGCGGACTACGCCGCCGGCACCATGATTACGCAAGTTGTGCCCAATCCGCTGGTCAGCGCCACCAAGCTGCAGACCGAGCATCTGGCGATGATAGCGAAATTTCGCGATGAGCCGCCCTCGCACCTGACACTGGAAGGCTTCATGGCGGCGAAGGGACTGGTAAAGGCGATCGAACGCATCAACGGCGACATCAATCGCGCCAGCATTGCGGCCGCCGTTTCAGGCACAAAACGATTCGACCTTGAAGGCATGACGCTCGCCTTCGGCAGCGCAAACGATCGCGGATCGCGCTTTGTCGATATCGCCTACCTGCGCAAAAGCGGGAGACTGGTGCAATAGCTTTTACGCCGTTGCAGCGGCCTTGATCACGCCAGCAATGTCCTTGGCCAGCTTGCCAACCAGCTCGCCGTTGCGGCCTTCGACCATGACACGAATCACCGGCTCGGTGCCTGATGCGCGCAGCAATACGCGGCCGTCGCCAGCCAGGTCGGCCTCGGCCTTTTTCACCGCCTCTTGCACTGTCGCGTTGCTGGCAAAATCGAACTTGGTAGCCAGCCTCACGTTCTCCAGTACCTGCGGGAACAATTTCAGTTCAGCCGTGTACTGACCCAGCGACTGGCCCATGCGGCGCAATGCACCCAGGATCTGCAGCGCAGAAATAATGCCGTCGCCGGTGGTGTGCTTTTCCAGGCACAAGAGATGTCCGGAATTTTCGCCGCCACATTCCCAACCACGTTCACGCAGCATTTCCATGATGTAGCGATCGCCGACTTTGGCGCGGCCGAACGGAATGCCCATCTTGCCCAGCACCTGCTCCAGCGCCAGGTTGGTCATCAGCGTGCCGGCAACACCACCGCGGAAAATGCCGCGCACATGACGATCCTTGACCATCGCATAAAGCAGATGGTCGCCGTCGAACAGTGTGCCGTCGGCATCGCACATCGCCAGGCGATCGGCGTCGCCATCCAGCGCAATACCAAAATCGGCACGATGTTCGCGCACCGCATCGCACATCGTTTGCGGATGCGTGGCGCCGACTTTGTCGTTGATGTTGGTTCCGTTCGGTGCATTGCCAATGGCGATCACTTCCGCACCCAGCTCGCTGAACACATCCGGCGCGATAGCCCAGGCGGCACCATTGGCGCAATCCACGACCAGCTTCATGCCGCGCAGATCGAGCTGGCGTGGAAAGGTGCTCTTGCAGAACTCGATATAGCGGCCACCAGCATCTTCGATGCGGCGCACCTTGCCCAGCTTGATGGAGGGCAAGGTGACCAGCGGTTCGTCCAGGCGCCGTTCGATCTCGGCTTCGACTTCGTCGGGCAGCTTCAGGCCGTCGGCGGAGAAAAATTTGATGCCGTTGTCGTCGTAAGGATTGTGCGAAGCGGAAATCATCACACCCGCCGACAGGCGTTGCGCTCGCGTGAGATAAGCAACGCCCGGCGTTGGCATGGGGCCGGTCAGGATCACGTCGATACCGGCGGCGGAGAGGCCCGCTTCCAGCGCGCTTTCCAGCATATAGCCCGAGATGCGAGTGTCCTTGCCGATCACGACGGTGGGCCGCGCCCGGCCGTGTGCAGCATCCTGCGCCAGCACGCTGCCCGCGGCAAAACCCAGCTTCAGCACGAAATCCGGTGTGATCGGCGATTGGCCCACGCGCCCGCGTACGCCATCGGTTCCAAAATATTTACGGCTCATCTCGTTCTCTCTCGTTGTGTGATTTTTATTTATGAACCCAAGCATTGGCGCGGCTTTCCAGCCATTTTTGCCCAGAAAAGCGCGCCAGCGCTAGAGTTTTATCCCCAATCTTTGCCGCTGGCAGCCCGCCAGACCTTGAGCACATCCACCGTTTCACGCACGTCATGAACGCGCAGGATTGTCGCACCATTTTGCACTGCGATCAGCGCGGCGGCGAGACTGGCGGCGAGGCGTTCTTCGACCGGCCGACCGGTAACGGCACCCAGCGACGATTTGCGTGAGTAGCCGGCCAGCACGGCGTAACCCCCGCTGGTCAGCGACGACAACTGGCGAAGCAGCTCGAAATTGTGCTGTACCGTCTTGCCGAAACCGAAGCCCGGATCGACGACGATGCGATCGCCGGCAATGCCTGCGTGCCTGCACGCGTCCGCTCTCGCCAGCAGGAACGCTTTCACCTCTGCCACCACATCGCCATAAACCGGGTTCTGCTGCATCGTTTGCGGCGTGCCCTGCTTGTGCATCAGGCACACCGCAACCGATGACGCTGCACAGGTCTCCACAGCACCCTCCGCCTGCAGGGCATTGACGTCGTTGATCATCGCCGCACCCGCAGCAATGGCCGCCTTCATCACCTCGGTTTTCTGGGTGTCTATCGATACCGGCACTGCCGCGTCGCGCAGCGCTTCCAGCACCGGCATGACGCGATCCAGTTCTTCCTGCAGGCCGGCCGCCGCAGCGCCAGGCCGTGTAGACTCGCCGCCGATATCGACGATGTCGGCGCCGTCTTCAATCAACTTCCGTGCATGCGCGATGGATTGGTCGCGTCCGAGGAATTTTCCCCCGTCGGAGAAGGAATCCGGCGTGACATTGACGATACCCATGACCAGCGGCCGCGTCAGTGGAAGAACAAATCTTCCGCATTGCAGATGGGCAGGTGGCGTGTTCACAACATCGGTCACGGCAGGAAATAAAACGGGCGGCTCATCGGCCGCCCGTCGTCTGTTGCTTTTGCCTTGTCAATCGGCGCCTTCCACCGGAGCCGGTTCGGCCTTCGGCGGCTCTGCAGCACTGCCGCCACCGTCGCCATCGCGCTTGGGCTTGAACGGCATCGCCGAAGCCTTGGGCTCGCGCGGCTCGCGGCCTTCCATGATGTCCTTGATCTGGTCGGCATCGATGGTTTCGTATTTCAAAAGCGCCTGCGTCATCGCCTCGATCTTGTCGCGGTTCTCTTCGATCAGCTTGCGTGCCAGCGCGTACTGCTCGTCGATGATGCGGCGAATCTCTGCATCGACCTTGCGCATCGTTTCTTCCGACACATTGGTCTGGCGCGTCACCGAACGGCCGAGGAACACTTCGCCCTCGTTTTCCGCGTAAACCATAATGCCCAGCGCATCGGACATGCCGTAACGCGTGACCATGTCGCGCGCCAGTTGCGTCGCACGCTCGAAGTCGTTCGAAGCGCCCGTGGTCATCTGGTTCATGAACACCTCTTCCGCAATGCGGCCACCAAACAGGATGGCAATGCGGTTCATCAGGTATTCACGGTCGTAAGCGTAGCGGTCCTGCTCAGGCAACTGGATGGTCACACCCAGCGCGCGACCACGCGGAATGATGGTGACCTTGTGCACCGGATCCGACTTCGGCAGCAGATACCCCAGGATGGCATGTCCAGACTCGTGGTACGCGGTATTGCGGCGCTCTTCTTCGGGCATCACCATCGAACGGCGCTCCGTTCCCATCAGGATCTTGTCCTTGGCGCGCTCGAAATCTTCCATATCGACCAGGCGCTTGCTGCCGCGTGCGGCGAATAGTGCAGCTTCGTTGACCAGGTTGGCCAAATCGGCGCCCGACATGCCCGGCGTACCGCGAGCGATCACCTCGGCAACCACGTCCGGAGCGATCGGCACTTTACGCATGTGCACATTCAAAATCTGTTCGCGGCCACGGATATCCGGCAGCGGTACCACCACCTGACGGTCGAAACGGCCCGGGCGCAGCAGCGCCGGATCCAACACGTCGGGGCGGTTGGTCGCAGCAATCACGATCACACCCGCAGAGGCTTCGAAGCCGTCCATTTCCACCAGCATCTGGTTCAGCGTTTGTTCGCGTTCGTCGTTACCACCACCCAAGCCGGCGCCACGCTGGCGGCCAACGGCGTCGATTTCATCGATGAACACAATGCACGGAGAATTTTTCTTTGCCTGCTCGAACATGTCACGCACGCGTGCGGCACCGACACCGACAAACATTTCCACGAAGTCGGAACCGGAAATCGAGAAGAACGGCACTTTAGCTTCGCCGGCAATGGCGCGTGCCAGCAGTGTTTTACCGGTACCCGGCGAGCCCACCATCAGTACGCCACGTGGAATACGGCCGCCCAGCTTTTGGAATTTGGACGGATCGCGCAGGAAGTCGACCAGTTCGGAAACTTCTTCCTTCGCTTCGTCACAGCCGGCCACATCGGCAAAGGTAATCGGGTTGTTGCCTTCATCGAGCATCTTCGCGCGGCTCTTGCCAAACGAGAATGCGCCGCCCTTGCCGCCGCCTTGCATTTGGCGCATGAAGTACAGCCAGATACCAATCAACAGCAGCATCGGGAACCACGAAATGAACACCTGCATCAGCACCGATTGTTCTTCCGGTGCCTTGGCTTCGATCTTCACGCCGTACTTCAGCAGGTCGTCCCAGGTAAACACATTGGGCGGCAGGTTGACCATGTAGGTCTTGTCATCGCGCGTGGTGGCTTTCAGCGAGCGGGCGCCTTCTTCCTTGACCTTGACGATGTTGCCGCCCTTGGCTTCGCTCATCAGCGTCGAGTAGTCCATGTCGTTGCGCGAGCTGCCGCTCTTCGACACCTGCATGAACACCATCATCAGCACGATGCCGATAACGAGCCAGACACCTACGTTTTTCACCCAGTTATTCACACGCGTTCCTTCGTCGGCTACTTGGTTTTGCCACGAATATTCCCTCTCGGGAACACCGCGACAGCAATAAATTTTTTCGGGACACCAATCCTACACTAAACGATGGATTTAGTCGTTTGGATTCAACTGCTTGGATTCTTCAAGTCACGCGCCAGCAAGTAGGTTTCCCGGCTTTCGTCGCGTGATGCATCCGGCTTCTTTGCCGCCACAGCCTTGAAATGCTGCCGCAGCGTTTTCACATAAGGCTCGAAACCGGCGCCCTGAAATACCTTGACCAGAAAAACCCCGTTTGGTTTCAAGAACTTGACTGCAAACTCCATTGCCATCTCGCCCAAGGTGAACAATCTGGCCTGATCGGTGATGACGATACCGGTGAGGTTGGGGGCCATATCGGAAATCACAAGGTCAACTTTTGTACCTTCGCCGCCAATGGCGTCCACTACAGCGGCAAGGCCTTCATCCAGCGAAAAATCGGCCTGGATAAAGTGCACGCCCTGCACCGCTTCCATCGGCAGCAGGTCAATCGCCACCACCTTGCCCTTGGCACCGACTTTCTTGATTGACCACTGCGACCAGCCGCCGGGTGCGGAACCCAGATCGACCACCGTCATGCCGGGTTTAAGCAGTTTTTCATTGGCGTCGATCTCGGACAACTTGTACACCGCGCGCGAACGATAGCCCTCTTCCTGCGAGCGTTTGACGTAGGGATCGTTGAGGTGTCGCTTGACCCAATCGCGACTGTTTTTGGGGCGGGCATGTGCCATTGGCTGTGCGCCTTATAATTGCGGCATGAAAATCATATTATCTCCCACCGAGCGCCGCGCCCTCCGCGCCCGTGCCCACGCGCTGGAGCCGGTCGTCATGATCGGCGATCAGGGCCTCACCGCAGCCGTCATCCGCGAGATCGATCGCAGCCTGAAAGCGCATGAGTTGATCAAGGTGCGTGCGTTCAACGACGAACGCGATGAGCGTGAATCGTGGCTCGATGAAATCTGCGGCGCACTCAATGCCGCGCCGGTGCAGCACATCGGCAAAACGCTGGTGATCTGGCGCGAGAATCCGGAACTGGCACGCGAACGCAAGAAGGCGGCGCAGCCGCCGCAAAACAAGAAAGCACCTCGCCGCACCAAGCAGCAGGAAGAAAATATCGCGGCGGGCAAGACGCGCCGGCGTCCTCGCTGATCGTTTTCACTCAGCGGCTCCATAGTTTCCCAGCACAAAAGAATAAAACTCCAGCACTGGCGCGGCTCGCAGGGCAATTTCAGCCTGAAAGCCGCGCCAGTTCTTGCTTATTGTCCCGGCATCTAAAGTACTCCGTTCGTGCTGAGCTTGTCGAAGCACCAGGCGCCAGAGTGTTGATGAAGTCAGCCCATCAAGCCCTTCGACGAGCTCAGGGCGAACGGTCGAGGATGCGTCAGCGGGGTTAATTTTTTATGCGTGCCACTCGTACACCTGCGTGACCGTGCCGTCGTCGTTGGGCCGCAAATGCGCCAGTGTCATTCCGGCCTTCAGCAATACCCGCTGCGAGGCGAGATTGGCCGGCGCCACCGTGGCGATAATGCGATTGAGGCCGCGCCCGCG
>JAEUNB010000331.1 GCA_016790625.1 Betaproteobacteria bacterium
TCGATGTCGAGAATGGTTTTTTCCATGAACACCGGCATCGGCTTGCGCAAGCCAAACGGCGAACAACCGCCGACCTGATAACCGGAGTGGCGGTGGGCATCGTCCGGGGTACACGGCGCCACGCGCTTTACTCCAATCTGCCGCGCCAATTCCTTGGTGCTGACCTTGCAATCGCCGTGCATCAGCACACATAGCGGCTGGCGTTTGTCGTTCTCGAAAATCAGCGTCTTGACCACATGATGTTCGTCAACCCCCAGCGATGAAGACGATACGCCCGTGCCTCCGTGTTCGATATATTCGTATAGGTGTTCGGTATAGCTCACGCCATGCTGCTTCAGCATGGACGTTGCGGGTGTCTCGGAGGGCTTGCTCATGGCAATCAGGAACGAGGATGGTGCTGTGCGTGAATCTTCTTCAGCCGTTCGCGCGCAACGTGAGTGTAAATCTGTGTGGTGGTGATATCGGCATGGCCCAGCAGCAGCTGCACCACGCGTAAATCGGCACCGTGATTGATGAGGTGGGTGGCGAAGGCATGGCGCAAGGTGTGCGGCGAGATCGGCACACGAATGCCGGCAATGACGGCGTAGCGCTTGATCAAATACCAGAACATCTGCCGCGTCATCGCGGTGGCGTTGCCATCCAGTCCGCCACGTCGCTGGGTGATGAACAGGTTGTCGGATGTACGGCCGCCCAGCAATTCGATGCGTGCGGTGTCGAGATAGCGCTGCAGCACATCGACTGCAGTCTCGCCCAGCGGCACCAGCCGTTCCTTGGAGCCCTTGCCCATCACCCGCACCACACCCATGTCCAAGCTTAGTTGCGCAGTCTTCAGCGTCACCAGCTCGGTCACGCGCAGGCCGGACGCGTAAAGCGTTTCCAGCATCGCCTTGTCGCGCAAGCCGAGCGCCGTCTGCGTATCCGGTGCGGCGATCAGTGCGTCAACGTCGTTTTCAGATAGTGATTTCGGCAGGCTACGGGTGAGCTTGGGTGATTCAAGTCGCAGGCTGGGGTCGTCGCTGATCAGGCGCTCGCGAAGCAGGTATTGATAGAAGCGTTTCATCGCCGAGGTCAGGCGCGCGGTCGAGCGCGGGCTGGCGCGGCGTGCTTCGATGCGATGCGCGAGGAAGGCCTGCAAATCTTCAGCGCCTATCTTGTCGATCGTGGGGCGTTTTGAGCGATTGAGCCAGCTATCCAGCTGAATAATGTCGCGCCGGTAGCTTTCGATGGTGTTTTTCGCCAGCCCATCCGATAGCCACAGGCTGTCGGCGAATTGATCGATCAGTGGATCGTGAGCTTCAGTCATGAACTTGGGAACCTCTGATTAAGTTCAGTTCTAAGCCAGACTAGGCGCGAATACAAAAATATCGACGCAGCATATGTCTGATATGTAAGGAGGTATTTTTGTATGAGCAACAACGTATGGCGACGAAATGGACTTCATCAGAGGTTCCCTACAGCAGCAATGCGCCTTCATGTTTCAGCAGCCAATGCTTGATTGCCAGCGGGTTCTCCAGCTTGCCGCCCATGAAACCGCCGAGCGTTCCGTTCGCGGCGACGATGCGATGGCAGGGCACGATCAACGGAATCGGATTCTGTCCGCACGCCGTGCCAACCGCGCGCGCCGAGGAACCAATCGCATCGGCCAGTTCGCCGTAAGTCATGGTTCCGCCGGCGGGAATGCGGCGCATACCCTCCCACACGTCGATCTGATGCTTGGTGCCATTCAACTTGAGCGGCACCTCGAAACGTATGCGCGGATTGTCGAGGTAGGCCATGACCTGTACGCATGCGAGATGTGCGATGGTGTTGGTTTTGGGCGGCTTCGCCGCGACGCTGGTAGGCAGGAAGTGCAGACCCAGCAGGTGCTTGTCGTCCGCCACGATGCCAATGGTGGCAAATGGCGTTTTGACGCAGGCATCGAAAACGTGTCTGTCGGCAATCATGCTCAGGGTGTTTTATGGCACAAAGGCGCGTGTCACGTCGATGCCGGGCAAAGTGCGACTAATCAGCGCGGCAACTTCCGCGGCGACCGGCGCGGTAATAGTGGCCCCCGGATGCCGCACGCGATTGCTGGCAATCAATCCGCGTTGCTTGAGAATTTCCTTGCGAATGGCGAGTCCCGGCTGCTGCTCAAATACGATCAGCGCCGCGAAACGTGCATAGAGTGCATGCACGCGATCGAAGTCTTTTGCGTTGGCCGCGTCCACCAGCGCGCGCAGCACTTCCGGAAAGGCAAACCCAGTATTGAAGCCGTCGGAACCAGCTTCCAAATCGAATGGCGCATACAACGCGCCCAAGCCGCTAAGAATCGACACTGGTCGAGAGAGACCGGCGCGCAGCGCGCGAATCTTCGGCGGTGTCGGCACGGCCTCGGCCTTGATGCAAGCGACAGACGCGACCTCTTTCACGATGCGCAGAATCAGCGGTGCCGACATATGCACCTCGGTCGAGGCGGGGTGGTCCTGCAGCACGATCGGCAGCGATGTTTTCTCACTGATGCGCCGGTAGTATTCAACGATGCGCTCGTCGTTGGGCACTGGCTCCTTCGCAGGAGTTACCATCACGGCATCTGCACCGAGGTTTTCGGCCATGGTCGACAGGTATGCCGCCGCCGCCGAGCCGGTGTGGCTGGTGCCGACGATCACCGGGATTTTCTTGCCCACCGTGGCAACAGCGGATTTGATCAGGGTTTCGCGCTCATGGTCCGACAACCGGTTCGATTCGCCCAGCACGCCCAGGATAGTGATGCCATCAACTTTTGAATCGACCATGAACGCGATCATCTTCTGCCACGACGCCAAGTCCAGCGACTCATCGTCATTGAACGGGGTGGCGAGGATCGGGATCACGCCTTTGAAAGAATGTGCCATTTAACTCAATCTCCAGTCATGCCCGCCAGCGCACGCAGTTCCGCGTACAGCGCATCGGGCAGCTTGATGCCATTGTTGCGCGCTTCGTCTCGAAGCGCAAAGCGCCGCGCCCCCGGCAGGCGCACATCGTCATCGGCCAGCATGGCGGCTGCCAGTACCTCGATGCGATCCAGGAACGGGGCGCTGCCTGCCAGCGCGCCCGGATCAATCACGAGGAAGCCTTGCCCCAGCCGCATCTGCCCGCCGGTCTCGCTGAAGAAAGAATCGTTTTCAAACGAGAACGCGCTGCCGATCAGCGCCGTGCTGAGAATCTCCACCATCAGCGCTAGCATCGCGCCCTTCACGCCGCCCATCGGTAGCATCGAGCCGTCGATGCCGGCCTGCGGATCGGTGGTGGGCTTGCCGTGCTTGTCGACCGCCCAGCCTTCGGGAATTTTCCTTCCTTCGCGCAAGGCGACCAGCAGTTTTCCTTTTGCCACTTCCGACAACGATAGATCGATCACCAGCGGATCGGCGTCGCGGCGCGGGAAAATCGCGGCGATCGGGTTGGTGCCAAACAGCGGGCGGGTGCCGCCCCATGCATTCATGGCAGCAGGCGCATTGCCCCAGGCAATGCCGACCATGCCAGCCGCGGCGACCGGTTCCAAGTGATAGGACGTCATGCCGTTGTGGTTGGTATTACAAATGGCGGCGAAGGCGATGCCGTTGTCGTGCGCGCGGGAAATGCATTCCCGGATCGCCAGTGCGCACGCTTCGTAAGCCATGCCGAGTTGCGCATCGATCAGGATTGCTGCGGGTTTCTCGCGGATGATGACCGGCTTGGCAGCGCCAATTACGCGGCCATTGCGCAGGTGCGCAGCGTACAGCGGAATGCGAGAGACGCCATGTGAACTCATGCCCTGCTCATCTGCGGCGACCAGCGCTCTTGCTGCGGCTTGGGCTGCACCTTCAGATGCGCCGGCTCGGGCCAGTGCGTTTGCCGCGATCTCCAGCAGGTCTTGCGTCCGGCAGATCGCCATTACAGGTTCAAGAGCTTCATCATGCCGATGATTATGCCAGCGAGGAACAGCGTCTCGGCCACCATCAGCAGCACCGGTTTCAGGCCCAGCACGGTAAGTTCCTTGAGCGAGGTTTTCATGCCGATGGCGGCGATGGCGACCACCAGCGCGAAGCGAGACAACTCGCCGGCAGCCTGCGTCACCGGCTTGGGCAGATCGATCAGGCTGTTGACCGCAACCAGTAGTCCGAATGCTACGGCAAACCACGGCAGCAATGGCGGTCGCGAGGCCTTGTCGCTATTGCGATGCATCACCAGCGACAGCACCAGGATCACCGGCAGCAGCATTGCCACGCGCAGCAGTTTGACGATGGTGGCGGTGTCGCCGGCTTCCTTGCCGACGCTGTAACCGGCACCCACCACCTGCGCGACATCGTGAATCGTGCCGCCGATAAAGATGCCGGCCTGGTGCTCGTCGAAGCCCAACGCGCGGCTGGCGATGGGGTAAATGATCATCGCAATGGTCGATAGCGCCGTGACGCCGATCACGGTGAATGACGTGTCGCGATCATGATTGGCACCGCGCGGCAACACCGCCGCAATCGCCAGTGCTGCCGACGCGCCACAGATCGCCACGGCACCGCCGGTAAGAATGCCGAATCGTGTATCAGCTGAAGTAAAGCGGACGAAGATGGCGCCGAATAGTAAGGTCAATACCACCGCGGCAATGATCATGGCGCCGGTGTTCAGTCCCAGTGCGGCAATTTCATGGAATGTGATGCGCAGTCCCAGCAACGCAACACCGATGCGCAGGATGGTGGACGCGGCAAAGTGGATACCCGCCACGCATTTGCCTTCCTGTCCGAGGAAATTCATCGCCATGCCGAGCAATAGCGCGAACAGCATCGCCGACGCGCCGTAATGTTCTGACAGGAACAGGGCGGCGATCGCGACGATGACCGCACAGGTGATGCCGGGGAGTTTTGCGTTCAAATTGGCGGGGTTATTTCCATCGGCGCGGAATGCCGATGGCGGAAAGTTTGCTGTTGCAAAGGCGAAACTCTAGCACTGGTGCGGCTCCTGAGGCAAAAGTAGCCTGGAAACCGCACCAATGCTGGGGTTTGTTATGCGCTTTCGTACAGCCTCGTCAGCACGAATTCGCGATGCCCCAGCGCTTCCGCCGCAGTCAGTCGTCCATTGGCGGTGCGCAGCATGCACTCCAGCAGTTTGTCGCCCGCATCGCTCATGTTGATTTCACGGCGCAGCAAGCCGGACGTATCCACATCCATGTGCTCGGGCATTTCCTTCACCGTGCGCGGGTTTGCACAGATCTTGATCACCGGCAGGATGGGGTTTCCGATGACGTTGCCCTGGCCGGTCGGAAAGAAATGCACCACGTAGCCAGCCGCCGCGCACAGTGTCACCATCTCGGCGGCGGCACTCGATGAGTCCATGAACCACAGCCCGGAATGCGTCGGCTCCTCGGCCTTGTCGAGGATGCCGTCGACGATGCACTTCTTGCCGATCTTCTGGATATTGCCCAGCGCTTTTTCTTCAATCGTGGTGAGCCCGCCTTCGATGTTGCCCTTGGTGGGCTGCGAATCGGACAGGTCGCTGGTTTTGTGGGTATCGATGATTTTTTGATAGCGGTCGAAGACAAACTGGAATTTCTTGCGCACTTCGTCATTGCGGCAGCGCGCTGCCACCAGGTGTTCGCCGCCAGTGAGCTCCGTGGTTTCGCCGAACACCAGCGTGGTGCCTAGCGGATATAGCTTGTCAAAGGCATCGCCGACGGTGGGGTTGGCACCGCAGCCGGAGGTGGTGTCCGATTCGCCGCACTTGGTCGAAACCCACAGTTCTTCGATCTTGCAGGTTTCGCGCTGCAGCTCGCTGGCCCACTGCACATATTCCTTGGCCTTGCGCGAGGCATTCATGATGGTCTTGTGATCGCCGTTGCGTTCGATCCAGAAGCCTTCGACGGGCTTGCCGGTTTTGCGAATGCCCTCGACGATCTTGCCGGTCCACTGCGGCTCGATGCCGATGACAATGACGGCGGCGACGTTGGGATTGGAACCGGTACCGATCAGCGTGCGGAAATGCAGATCCAGGTCAGCGCCGAATTGCAGGCGGCCATACGGATGGGGGATCGCCATCGCACCCTTGATATTGTTGGCAACCGCCTCACAGGCGGAATTCGACAAATCGTCGACCGGCAGGATGATGACGTGGTTGCGCACGCCCACGCGGCCGTTCTCGCGGCGATAGCCCTGGAATGTGGTGTCTTTTGAAATTGCAGTCATGTTGGCCTACCAGCGTTTGGTTTTGACGTTGTGGACATGCAGGTGCTCGCCGATGCCGATCGGTGCAATGGTGCGGCCGATGTCGACGCCGTACTTGATTACGGTGGCACCGGAGGCGAGCTCCTTGATGGCCAGCTTGTGCCCGATGGGAATATCGTTCTTCGCCACAGCATGGATGGTCTTGTCCTGGTCCATGATCCAGCCCTCCAGCTTCTCGCCGGTCTTGATGCCTTCCACCACCACCACGCCGACCGAGTCGCCCTCGTCGTGGACT
>JAEUNB010000383.1 GCA_016790625.1 Betaproteobacteria bacterium
ACAGCTGGTCGCGCCGGTCACGATCGGCAAGGGCGCCGACATAGCCGCCGGCACGACCGTGTGGAAAGATGTCGCACCCGGGGGTCTGACACTGAACACCAAGGCGCAGATTGCCAGGCCCAACTGGAAACGGCCGACGAAAAAGAAGTAAGCCGCGCGCGCCGCGCGCTTGTAAAATACCGGTTCGCATTCTCTCGCTCGTCAAACGATAACGACTGCCCGGCGACAACAAGTCGGCGACAGACAACCCAAGAGGTCAACATGTGCGGCATCGTCGGCGCTATCGCCAACCGTAATATCGTTCCCATCCTCACCGAAGGTCTCAAACGCCTCGAATACCGCGGCTACGATTCCGCTGGCGTGGCGGTGGTCAACAACGGCATCAAGCGCGTGCGCCGCGTCGGTCGCGTCGCTGAGATGGAGGCGGGTATCGCCGAAGAAGGCCTCAATGGCGTGCTTGGCATCGGCCACACCCGCTGGGCCACGCACGGTGGCGTCACTGAACCGAACGCGCATCCGCACGTCTCGAAAGAGGAAATCGCGGTGGTGCATAACGGCATCATCGAGAATCATGAAGAGCAGCGTGAGCGGCTGAAACGGCTGGGCTATATTTTCGAATCGCAGACCGACACCGAGGTAATCGCGCATCTGGTGCATCACTATTTCCGTGAGTACCAGAATCTTTTCACAGCCACACAGCTGGCCGCACGCGACCTGCATGGTGCCTACGCGATCGCCGTGATGGCCGTTTCCAAGCCCGATGTCATGTGCTGCGCGCGCATGGGCTGCCCGCTGCTAATCGGAGTTGGTGCCGCAGGCAAGAGCGAAAACTTCATCGCGTCGGACATGTCGGCCATCCTGCCGGAAACGCGCCAGGTGATGTACCTGGACGAAGGCGATGTGGCCGAACTTACACGCGACAAGATCAGCGTGGTTGATCGGAAGGGCAAACCGGTGACGCGTGAGGTGAAGACCTCAGACCTCACCGACGATGCACGCGAGCTGGGTCCTTACCAGCACTACATGCAAAAGGAAATCCACGAGCAACCGCGTGCGTTGGCGGACACCATGGAAGGCGTGCTGACCGAAGGCGTGACGCCTGCGCTGTTCGGCGAAGGGGCCGCTGAAATATTCCGCGACGCCGAGGCATTGCTGATTCTTGCTTCCGGTACCAGCTACTACTCCGCGCTGGTGGCCAAGCAATGGATCGAAACCATCGCCCGCATACCGGTCACGGTGGAGCTGGGCCACGAATATCGCTACCGCGATTCCATCCCCAATCCAAAACAGATCATCGTCACCATTTCGCAATCCGGCGAAACGCTGGACACGATGGAAGCATTGAAGCGCGCCAAGGAGCTCGGCCACGCCAATACGCTGTCGATCTGCAACGTACGCGAATCCGCCATTCCGCGGGCCTCCAAAATGGTTTGCTATACGCGCGCGGGTCCCGAAATCGGCGTTGCCTCTACCAAGGCGATGACCACGCAAATGGTGGTGCAATTCACCCTGGCGCTGACATTGGCAAAAGCCAAGGGTCGCCTGTCAAAAGACGACGAAGCCATGTACATCGAGCAACTGCGTTACCTGCCGGGTGGCGTGCAACAGGCGCTCAACCTGGAGCCGCAAATCAAGGCCTGGGCCGATCGCTTCGCCGAAAAGCAGCATGCACTGTTCCTCGGCCGTGGCATTCACTATCCGATCGCGCTGGAAGGCGCACTGAAGCTGAAAGAAATCTCGTACATCCATGCCGAGGCCTATCCGGCCGGTGAGTTGAAACACGGACCACTGGCTCTGGTCGACAGTCGCATGCCGGTAGTGGTGATCGCACCCAACGATTCGCTGCTGGAAAAGGTGAAATCAAACATGCAGGAAGTGCGCGCGCGTGGCGGCGAACTGTTTGTCTTCACCGATCTCGACTCGCATTTCGCCGAGTCCGAGGGGGTGCATATCATCCGCGCGCCGCGCCATTGCGGCATGCTCTCGCCCATCGTGCACACCATTCCGGTGCAGCTGCTGGCGTATCACGCCGCGCTGGTGAAAGGCACCGACGTGGACAAGCCGCGCAATCTCGCCAAGAGCGTGACGGTCGAATAGCAAACTCTAGTACCGGTGCGGCTTCTGGCGCGCTTTTGGCTGGAAAGCCGCGCTGCTGCTGGAGTTTCGTTTCTTGGCGCTGTGAAGTCTGCTGGTCGCTAGGGGCTGCGGAAGAACGCCAGTTTTTGCCCGCGCGGCAACTTCTTCAGCGCAGACTCCGCTTTCGATGCGGCCGAACGGTCGGGAAAATTCATTGAGGCCGCGATGCGCAACGGCGGGTGCGAGCGCGTGTAGCGAGCCCCCTTTCCGGCAAGGTGCTGGGCAAATCGCCGCTCAAGATCGGTGGTAATGCCTGCATACAAACTGCCGCCGCGACACTCCAGCAGATAAAGCACCCATGGCGAGCTGTCGACGTGATGAGGCGCATCGGTCATGCGGCATTTTCACTCATTTCTCCGGCGCCGCTGGGCCCGCTCCAGATGCTGCAGCCACGTTCGTACCTCGCTGGGCGCGGCCAACGAAAAATCGCCGCGATGACGCAGCCGCGATCCGACGGCAATCGCAATCCCGCTGTGTGCCCTCACGGCGTCGAACATGTCCAGATCGGTCATGTCATCGCCCAGACAAATCGTGCGGCGACCGGCAAAGACAGGCGATTGCAGCAGTGCTACGGCGGCTTGCCCCTTGTTAGCAAAACGGTGACGAATCTCCACCACCCGTCTCCCGTGTCCCAGCTGCCAGTCGCCGTAACCCGCAATGCAGGCTTGAAGTATCATCGCGACTTCATCGGCAGTGACAGGCGGCGAATAGTGCAAGGCGAGCCCCAGGCCCTTGTCCTCGATAAAAGGCCGGCCGCCGGCTGTCCATTGACTCAGTGCTGTGCTGACCCGCGCTCGGAGTTCATCAGGCATGCCCGAGTGAGGAAGGCATCGCACCCCAGCTTCG
>JAEUNB010000384.1 GCA_016790625.1 Betaproteobacteria bacterium
ACTGGTAGTCGGAAATTGTGCCGTAAGTTTGATTGTGCAAAGTTGAGTATACCGAGCCGTCTGAATTGACCACGAGCAAGTCGTGCGCATCGAAATTGATTACTTCGAGAGTCGGGGAGCTGGCAAGCGAGTCAACATACTGATTAGCTTGAACAAATGGACTAATGATCAACATTCCAGCAGCAACTACTATTGCACGAAACAATTTGAACAAAATTTTCATTCGGCTATCCTTATGGTTGATTGTTAAATCAAATTAAATTGCAGAACAACATTTGTAATATGGCAGTTGGCTCGCCTATCTGTCAACTAAACTTGCGAGGTTAAGCAAGTTTTATCTACCAACGCCTTGGCATTGAAACCGACGTTGGGCTTCGCTGCTCTCAACCCAACCTACGAAAATCAATCTGACGTAACGGGGAAATTATCATGGCGACAAAAAGCATGGGTGAACCCAAAGACGGCGACCAGTGCGAAGTCATCGGCGGCACGCACAAAGGCAAATCCGGCACCGTGCGCGACATCAATATCAGCAAGACCGGCCACATGACGATCACCGTGGTGCAGAAAAATGGCGAACGGTTCAAGACATTGGCGAAGAACGTCACGGTGAAGAAGTAACCCAACGCGAGATCGCATCTTGAATACTTATCTGCTGATATCCGGCGCGCTTCTGGTTCTGACGGCTATCGTTCACTAGGTCGTGGGCGAGAAGTTGCTGCTGATCCCGCTGCAGAAAGTGGAAGGTTTGCCAACCATCGGTCGCAGCACTCGTGTGGCGAAGGAAACATTGCGATTTGCGTGGCATGTGACCAGCGTGCTGGGAATTGGCATCGCGGTCATTTTGTTTTACTACGCGGGCGTTCCCAAGCTCGCAACAGATCAGATTTATGTTTTGCGCGTGTTGTCGCTGACGTGTCAGGCCAGTTTTGTCATCGCCATCGTCGGCTCGCGCGCGCGGCATCCTTCGTGGATCGTGTTTCTGCTGGTATCGATATTGATTTGGTTGGGCGCGAGTTAGACCTCGGCAAGGGCGCAAATGCGTATAGTTCCAGTGGTAGCAGTTTTGTCGATCAAAAATGTATATCTCTGTTTGCGTCCCAATCTCTCACGTACTTGCCAAATGAATAATCAGTCGTCGCTTGGTGTAACTGAAGAAATGATTTCGGCGGCAGAAGGCGAATTGGGCATTCGCTTTCCCGAAATGCTAAGAGATGCGTGGAAGGCCTATAACTGTGTTGAACTGCGAGGTGGCTGGCGTGTGTTTCCGATTTTCGATCCGGCCAATCCGCGAAAGACGGCGGGCAGCATTACCTACGAGAACATCAAGGGAAGCTGGGGCCAGGTTGTGATGGAGCAGGGCTTGGTTTCAATCGCCGACAATGGCACAGGCAATCAGTTGGTACTCAAAGTTCACGATGGGCGGGCCAGCGTGGATGCGTTTCACTGGCAGCATGACACGAATGCACTGAGGCCATGGAAGGCCGGCCTGGGTTCGATATTGACCAGTGCCGCCAAGTCGCGAGAAAAAATTTCCAAGCTGCAGGCGAAGTTCAAACGGCCATAGGGCGGGTGTTGATCCCGCTAAACTGGAGGCCCAACGCAGGCGATAATATGCATTCGAAAATATTGCTGCGATTGGCGGCGAATCCACCAGCCACTCTTTCTGAACGAGAACCATCTTGAACACCATCACCATCACCCCGTCGATTGAAGTCGGCAACCGCAAACCGTTCGTGCTGTTCGGCGGTATCAACGTGCTTGAGTCGCGCGATCTGGCCCTGACCAGCGCAGCCGAGTATGTGCGCGTCACGCGGAAGCTTGGAATTCCCTATGTGTTCAAGGCCAGCTACGACAAGGCCAATCGCTCGTCGATCCATTCCTATCGCGGGCCGGGGCTGGAGGAGGGGCTGAAGATTTTCGAGGCGGTGAAGAAGGAGTTCGGCGTGCCGGTGATCACCGACGTGCATGAGCCGTGGCAGGCCAAGCCGGTGGCGGAAGTGGTGGACGTGCTGCAACTGCCGGCCTTCCTTGCTCGCCAGACCGACCTCGTGGTCGCGCTCGCCAAGACCGGTCGCGTCATCAATATCAAGAAGCCGCAGTTCCTGAGTCCCTCGCAGGTCGCCAACATCGTCGAAAAATTCAGGGAAGCCGGCAACGACAAACTGATCCTGTGCGATCGGGGAACCTGTTTTGGCTACGACAACCTGGTGGTCGACATGCTGGGCTTCAGCGTGATGAAGAAAGCCACTGGCGATCTGCCGGTGATCTTCGACGTGACGCATGCGCTGCAGCAGCGCGAATCCGGTGCCGCCGCTTCAGGTGGACGCCGTGAGCAAGTGCTGGAGCTGGCGCGTGCCGGTTTGGCTTTGGGGCTCGCCGGCCTGTTCCTCGAAGCGCATCCCGATCCGGCAAACGCGAAATGCGATGGGCCGAGTGCACTGCCGCTACATCAGCTGGAGCCGTTCCTCACGCAGTTGAAGGCGCTGGATGATTTGGTGAAGGGTTTTGCGGAGTTGAGGATTGAGGGCTGATTGGCGCGAACATGGGTACAAAGAGAAATTCCTCGCCGCTTGAAGCGATAGCGGTTTGGCTCTTGATCGCGCTGCTCACAACGGTCATCGGATGGGCAACTCAGTGGTTTTTGTTCGCCGACGCAAGCACCTCTGATCATGCTTATCTCACGCGATGGCCCATTCTTTGGGTGCTTTGCTTCTTGATTGCTCACTCAATCGCCGAGCGTTGCACCAGACTGATTTCACGCAAGCGCGATCGCCATAAGTCTGATCAGTGTTGACTTCAAACTCAAGCATCCACGAGCCTCTCGGGCCAAAAACCCCTGAAACGCCGCGCCAATGCTAGGGGTTTAGAAAACCCCAGCTTTCATTTCGCGCGAGCTGATAGCAAGGCACTTCTCCCTTTGGAAAAGGGAGATTGAGAGGGATTTGCAGTGTTGGTGATTCAGCCACGACCGGAAATCCTCCTCAATCCTCCTTTAGAAAAGGAGGAAGTGCCCGGCGGAAACCTCGCTAGAAACGAACGTTTCAAATTTCAACGAGCTACTGAGTTTCAATTACGGCTATCAGCCCTACGCTTCACCACCGCCGGCTCAATCGACACCGTCCGAGCCGCATCGCCGATAAACACATGCCCGTCCTGAATGGTGGCGTTGATGGTCATGGTGCGATCCACCAGCTCGGCCATCGCCTCGGTAGCCTCAATCGGCAAGTCGATGATGGCTAGATTTTCCAGCCGCTCCAGCGCCGCCTGATTGGCGTTCCACCAGATGCCGGCGCCGCGTCCGCCGTACGTCACCAGCGTAACGTGACGCGCGCGGCCGGAGGCTTTGCGCAGCAGCCGCTCATCCGGCAGGCCGACATCGATCCAGTGTTCGATATTGCCGGTCAGGTCTTTTTTCCATAGCGTGGCCTCGTCGTCGGCGGAGAGGCCGCGGCCGAATTCCAGCATCTCGTCGGCGTAAAGCGCGAATGCCAGCAGGCGCACCATCAGGCGTTCGCTGGTTTCGGAAGGATGTCGAGCCAGCGTCAGCGCATGCGTGGCGTAGTAGCCACGATCCATGTCGGAAACGGCGAGCTCGACCTTGTGAATCGTTGCCTTAAGTGCCATGGAATCGCGTCATCGCTTATTTCTTCGTAAGTGCTTTTTGCAGCAGCTCGGCGGTGACGTCGTTCATGCTTTTCGTTTCGGCTTCCGCACGCGCCTGCAATTGCTTCACCAGGTCCATTGGCAGCTTGACCGCGAACGGCACCAGCCCCAGCTCCTGGTCGCGTTTGCGTTGCTCGCGCTTGTCCAGCGGCACCGCAGCATCCTTGCCGAAGCGATCCGGAATGGCGGCGCGTTTCATGTTGCCGGCAATCTTCAGGCCCTTGTTCTTTTCCAGGTCGGTTCGCTTCATGGTTGTGCTTGCAGTCGTGTCGAAAGAATGCGGCATTTTACCTGCCGCAATGCTCGCAACGCACGTTGCCGCCGCGTTAAACTGGCGCCATGGGAACGAAAGAAATCTGGGAGCTCGCCAGTTTTGTGGTCACCGTCATCGGCCTGCCGGTGGCGATCGGCGTGTTCCTGTGGGAGCAGCGTCGCGAACGCGAGAACGACGAGGAAGAGGAGTACCAGTTGCTGGCCGATGCCTACAACGATTTTCTCAAGATCGTGCTGGATAACGCCGATCTGCGATTGCGCAGCCATGCCACTACGCCAAACCTGACGGCAGAGCAAAAGGAGCGGCGGCTGGTGATTTTCGACATGCTCATTTCGCTGTTCGAGCGTGCCTATCTGGTGGCTTACCAGCCGAACATGAGCGGGCCGAAAGCGCGGCGATGGAATTCCTGGGATGACTACATGCGCGAATGGTGCCGGCGCGAAGATTTCTTCATGCAGCTGCCGGAACTGCTGCGAGGTGAAGACCCGGCGTTTTCGGCGTACATCCTGCGCATTGCCGAAGAAGAGAATCCGGCGAAGCGTACTGGTTAAATCCGAGTGAACTGCTTCGGCTGATTTCCCTCACCCCGGCCCTCTCCCGCAAGGGGAGAGGGTGAGAAGTGCGGCACGATGATTGGTACCTCATCGTGCCGGATCAATTGCCGGTTCCGCGATCGCGGCGCCGGCGATGCGCTTCGGCGTTGGCCGCAAAGACATTGCCACGCTTCTTCTCCTGCAACTGTGCCGTTTCGCCGCTCTTGCTGCTGGTGGATGCGCCGGACTTGGGTCGGCCTTTCGGGTTTGGCTTGGCGCCACCCGTACCGGTTTTTTGTCCCCAGGGTGCCGCTGCTTTTGGTTTTGCTGCCGCCTGCTGCCGTTTCTTTTCTGCCTTGGCGCGCGCATTCACGACACGCGCTTCCGCATGCGCCGCCATTTCTTCGGCGGTTGATCCCTGCACCGTGATGCGCACATCGCCCAGCTGCACCACCTGACCGGGGCGAATCTTGCAGCGCTTCCTCAGTTCGTTCTGGCCATCGACCTTGACGTTGCCCTCGCTCACCAGCGCGCCGCCGGCGCCACCGCTCTCGGCGAGGCCGCATATTTTCAGCAACTGGTTGAGTTCGATGTATTCGGTGATGATGCGGTAGTCGATGGCTTGCATGGTAGTGCTTTCAGTAAGGATGGGCGAAGTGTACGCGATGGACGGGAAGAGGGCTCACAACTGGCACAAACTAGGACCTTCCCCGGCGAAGGCCGGGGTCCAATTTTGTTGATTGAATCACGCTGCAAACTTGGACCCCGGCCTACGCCGGGGAAGGGCAATTCAGATTGGGTCTCGCGTGTACTCGCGCGTAGTCTGTCCGGTGCGCGCCTTGAACGCGCGCGAAAGCGCCTCCGCGCTGCCATAGCCGACATCGACCGCGACGTGTTTCAGCGCGCGGCCACGCCGCAGCAGGTCCTGCGCCAGCGTGATGCGCCAGCAGGTGAGGTAGTCGCCCGGGGTCATGCCGACGACGTCGCGAAATGTATTGGCGAATACGCTGCGCGACATGCCGGCTTTGTCGGCCAGCGATTCCAGTGACCAGTTCTCCGCCGGCTTCTCGTGCAATGCCACCAGCGCCTGCGCAAGTTGCGGATGCGCCAGCCCGGCCAGCAGACCGCTATCGACCAGGCTGTCGTTCATCGCCTTGCGCAGCAGATGAATGATGAGGACCTCGAACAACCGGTCCAGCACCGATTGGCGGCCACAGTTGGTGGTGAATGCTTCGCCGAACAGCAGGTCAATCACCGGCTTCAATTCCGGCAACTCCGCAAGCGGCACCGCCATGATGGGCGGCAGCGCGTTGGCAATCGGGTTCACCAGTCCGGCGTTATAGGAGAGCGATGCGCACACCATGTCGGCGCCGTCACGTGCATCAGTAATGAAGCGGTGGCCCAGCGGTCGCGGATAGAACAGCAGGCTGGGCTGGACAACCTTAAGCACGCCCACACGTGAGGCCGGCGCGTGATGCACCTCGACCGGCCCACGCTGCACCACGTGGATAAAGCCCACGCCCCGTCCCTCGTCGAAATCGTGCACGCCGCACAGCGCGCCGGAGAAAAACAGCCGCGCATTCAGGCTGAAGCGCGATAGCAGGGCATCAAGCCGGTCTATGGTCATGAAATACGATTAATCATGAAAATCATATTTTACGTTACTTATCGTATCAGTGAGAGGCATAAAGTTCCATGCGTGCACTGAAGACACGGTGCCCAACGACACAGAACCCAACCTACTTCAAGGAGAAACACATGCCCAACCTCAAACCCATCGACCCCGCCACCGCCGACGCCGGCATTGCCGCCTCACTTGCCGCAGTGAAAGCCAAGCTCGGCTCGGTACCGAACATGTTCCTCACCATGGCCAATACACCTGTGGCGCTGAACGGCTATCTGCAACTTTCCGCCGCCACCGCGACCGGCAAGTTGAGCGCCAAACAGCGCGAGGCAATTGCACTGGCGGTGGGGCAGGAAAACGCCTGCGGTTACTGTCTCGCCGCGCATAGCGTGATCGGCGACATGGTGGGCCTGTCGGCGGCGGATATCTCGGCAGCACGCAAAGGTGAAGCGGCCCATTCACGCGATGCGGCGCTGATCTCGCTGGCGGCGGACATCACCGAAAAACGCG
>JAEUNB010000010.1 GCA_016790625.1 Betaproteobacteria bacterium
GCTGGTAAACGACATCAATATCTACGACCGAATGGCAGACGCCGTGAACAGTATTTCGTCAACCTGTGCGCGCGAGCAAAAAGTGAGAGTAGGTACCGGCAATGAGGAATGGATGCTGAGGTGTGCACCAAGTATTGTTGAGAGACTGGGGTGGGTATTTCAGCTGCCCAATATCGACCGGCTGGCAAAGTTTGAGACGCTTTTCACCCGTTAACATTGCTGCAGTGAATCAAATTGTATAGAACCACCTGCCGACTGCGGATCAGATTGGATGCAAGACAGGCTGGACTTCTCACGCACCGCTATCTCACTTGCTGATGACAGCCCCACTTTCGCGTCCAAATTTGCCCCCTAAGAACTCGAAATTCAGGCGTTTATCATAGGAAAATCGACGTATTCAGTGCGATTTAACCCATGCCACGAAAACGGCCTCTTAGTGGGTCAAAGCTGCGAGCAGCGGAACACATCGAATGAGCAAACTCTGGCGCTGGTGCGGCGTTCGAAGCGGATCTGTCCGGAAAGCGCCATCAAACAGGTCGTTCCGGGACAAGCCAGCGAATTCCCGCGTTGTCCTCCTGGTCGGTGATGCAAAACTCGCCCAGATGAAACTCCATTCCATTGGTTTCCAGCGCCTTGATGAAGCGGCCGCGCTTGGCCAGGCTTGAAACGAAGGTGTTGGGCACACTCCAGAAAAGCACCTGGCGCAAACCGGATGATTCGGCGACGGCGCGAAGCGTGGGATACAGCATTTGCGTCAGCCGGACCTTGCCGCGATAGGGATTGAGAATGCCGAGCTCATGAACGTAAATCACCTTGCGGTCCGCGATAATGCTGCGCAGCTGCGCGGAGACGTCGGGGCTGCCCAACGTTTCGTAATACTTGATGGTGGCAATGGATGCGGTGATTTCGGCGACATCCAGCGCCTGCATCCAGCAGAATCCGGGATGCGCGTCCGGCGCCAGACCGGATCGGGTTCCGGTACAAATGCGCAGGCTGGCCGATCCGGCAAGCTGCACCTTCAACTTCTCCAGCACATCCTGCCGCGAATATTCCTCGGCCCACACACCGGATTCGCCGAACACCTTTTGGTAGGAAAGAACCAGCTGCTCGCACTCGCGGTCATGCGCGGCGATATCGGCAAAATCGGCAAAGCTCCGATAGGACAACGCCGGATCATCGCCATTCCCCTGCAATTGCGGCTGCTTGAAAACCAGGTCATTTGCATTCATGAAATTTTTTTCCCGATGAGAAGTGGAACAACATCGCGCTCGGTATCGCCGTCGAAGCCGCAGGTCTCGATGTCGCTGGTGGGATTGCAGTAGGTGCCGAACATCATGTCCCAGCAGACAATGTCGCTGTAGTTGTTGGCGTGATGACCGCTCTTGTGATGCAGGCGGTGCATTTCAGGCGTCTGATAAACGTAGCCAATGATCCGCGGCACGCGAATGTTCGCGTGGATGAAGAACCCCGCAAAACCGGTGATCAGCGCATACCAGGCTGCCGCCGTCGAGTTGAGGCCGAGCAGCGGAAACATGATCGCGTTGCTGATGCTGAGCCCCACCAGCATGTCGAGCGGATGAATGTAGTAGGCCGTCAATGCCTGAATCCTGCGCGGGCTGTGGTGAAACTGGTGAAAGATCCGCCAGAGGATCGGGCTGCCATGTCTCGCCCGGTGCCACCAATAAATGGCGAACGTAAAGATGAAGTAGGCCAGCATCGCGCCTGCGAAAGGCGGCAAGTCCGCACCCAGGCCGAGCGTTGGCAAAGCAAGTTCCTTTGTCCAGACATGCTCAACACCGACATAGACAAACACCTGGACCGCGTTCACGAGCACGGCACGCACATACCATTCAAGCCTGGGTTCCAGCGGATGCGCGGGAAACAGGTGCTCCAGCAGCACAAACAAGGCGCCTGTCAGGAGAATCAACAGCAATGCGAAATCTTCCATCGACTAGCCTTTCGAAGTTGATGTGGTTTTTTGCCTCGCGGACGACTTGCCCTGCGGCCCCGGAAAACTCACCGTGGCGAGGCGGGTACGAATCTGTTCGTTGAAATCGAGCACGGTCGCCAGCGTCTTCGCGGGAATGCCTTCGAAAAAACTTTCGATCAACGGGTAGTAGGCGCGCTTGACCGCTTCCAGCTTCCTGATCCCGGTATCGGTAATGCTCACCAGTTGAGCGCGGCGATCATCAGGATCGGCGCTGCGCCTGACCAATCCGTCGCGTTCCATGCGATCGATGATGCCGCCTGCACTGGCGCGATTGACCACCAGCAAATCGGCCAGCTGATGCTGACGCAGGCTCTGCCCGCGATAGTCCCAGAGAATCATCAGGGCATTGAACTGGGCGTCGGTCGTCTCCAGCCCGGCAAAGAATTTTTGCCCGGCCTTTTCGATCCGCACCCACGTCCAGACTATCGACAGGAATGTGGCTTCGGCATCACTGGTGAAGTTTCTGTTCAGCGAAATTTCACGTTTGAGCCGTTGTGCCGCGCCAGCTTTGACAGTTTTTTCTGCGGTCATTGTTTTTGCCTCCTGCCCCGTTGCGATTAATTGATATTGATATTGATATTGATATTGATGCATATCGTATACATGCATATTATTTTAGTCAAGCGCCACCAGTCAATCGCAAAACTCTAGTATTGGTGCGGCTTTCCAGCCCCTTTTGCCCGGGAAAGCCCGCCAAATGGCGATCTGCGATTCATCATCCGACAAACTCGCGGACTATGCTGCGCATGCAGCTAATACGCGACAACGGTTGTGTAACAGTTTGGACAACATTAGAGATGGAGCGTGTTAACCAAATTTCGCCCGCAGCCGAGTTTCGAAATATTATTGTCAGATGACCCGCCGCACTCTTCTGCCAGAATCTGAGTCATTTCTATTTACTACGAATCGAATGCACAAATTCAGTTCATCGCGCAAAAACCAGCGAAAGCAGTTCTGTCACACCCCAAACTGTTGCAGGGGCGCTAAATTAGGAAGCTACTGAGTTTCCGGCCGCAAACACAAAAGCGTTGAGCAGTGCCGTAAAGTTCGGACTAGTACCGTGAATATCACGGCTGATCGAAAATTGTCCATTTGTTGCAGCGGTGAGCTTGTCACGTACCCGCCATGCGCATTTGTATGTGACCCGCAGGCGCTCCGCCAGTTCTTGCGTGGTAATCTTCCCGCGCGTTGTGGAAAGCAGATACATGGCGTACAGCCATTTACTCAAACAGGTGCTGCTCTTGTGCAAGAAGGTATTAGCGCAAGGGTAGATCTTGTGAGCGCATAGCTGACAGATATAGGCTTTTCGCGCCTTCAGTTTGTAAAAGCGTGCTGTAGTGGAATGACATCCAGGTCAGGCCCAGAGTTTGGCGAAGTACAACCTGAAAAGCGATTCCAGACAGGCATTTTCATCCGGAAGCATAATTTGCAATTTCTCTGTCATTTTTGCTTTTTCGTACGCTTGTTCGTCACGGCAACACCAAGCCCGAACGCGCCTTCACCGCCGAGATATCGGTCGCATTGATGCCCCCTGAGGCATTCAGATCGAAACGGAAATTGGCCGCACTGGTCGCCTGACCGGAGCGGGCCTTGATGCCGCTGATGTCGGAAGCATTGACCGACCGGCTGTTGTTCACATCACCCACCAGAAAGCCCATCGACGCCGGGAAGTCGTTCACCAGTCCATTGACACCACTGAGCGAGACCGTGGCGCGGCGATTGTCCGGCATGCCGGTGACCGTGACCACCACCTCGTTGCCGCTGGCCAGTGCCGAGACTGAACCAATCGGGGCGGCCACGGTATCCACGGCTGCTGGCGTACCGGCAATGGTGATCGGCGCATTGAACTGGAACACGAGACTATGCCCGGCGCCGATGGCGCGCGGCTCGACCGTGACCAGACCGCCGATGGCGATGGCCGTATCGATAGTCACATCAAAGGTGCCGGTGGCGGCGTGGGTTTTGCGGGATTGCACGCCGATCAGGGTCAGCGTCACCGCCGCCGACGGCGTGACCTGGACAATACCCGACGGTGTGCTGGTGCCGATGGCGTTGGTCGCGGTCACGGTGCAATCGTAGGTGATGCCATTGGTCATGCTCGACACGGTAATCGGCGAGGAGGGGCCAGTGTTGGAACGGGTGGTCTGACCGATGGCTGAACACTGGGCGGTGTAGCCGGTGATGGCGCTGCCGCCATCGGATGCCGGTGCGGTGAAGGCGACCATGGCGAGCCCATTGCCGGCGGTGGCGGTACCGATGGTGGGGGCGCCGGGCGCGCTGGCGGTGTCATCGTTGGTGATCGTCACCGTGATCGAGGTTTGTGCCCCCAGCGTGGCGCCGACTGGTGAAGAGAGCGTGATGGTGAAGGTCTCGTTGCTCTCGATCAGGCCTTCATTGGTGATCGGTACCGTGATGGTTTTGTTGGCGGTATCGCCATCGGCCCAGTTGAGTGTGCCGGCCTGACCGGTGAAGTCGCTACCGGCGGTGGCCGTTCCGTTGGAGGTAGCAAAGGCAACCGAGACGGCACCGGCGGAGCCGCCGGTGCGCGAGACGGAGATCACCGCGTTGCCGGCCGCTTCCGATGCCGAGGCGGTGGCGGCGGTGAATTGCAGTGTGCCGGCAGGGGCGGTTGCAGGAAGGATCACGTCGTCTATCCAGGCAGCGTCGGAGCCGCCTGTTAATGAAACGTCCTTCTCGTAAGACCAAGTAAAAGTGTGGGTTCCGGCAATAACGGGGATT
>JAEUNB010000033.1 GCA_016790625.1 Betaproteobacteria bacterium
CATTTTCCACCGATAGGTGAACCAGGCCACTGCCAGCAGCAAGTCGAAGACGAATCACACTTTCCGGCTTCGCAAAGTCGATGGCATTCTGGATTAGTTTATCCAGCATCTGGGCAATCGACTCTGCATTGCCATTGATCGAAACAGCGCCCGTCGCTTGAATACTGAGATCGAACAGCTGCTTCGGAAATGCCAGCCGATAGCCTTCGACGCATCCGCTGACCACCCTGGCCAGATCGAAGTATTCGCGTCCAGCGCCATGAAGCATACTCTCGAGCTGGGTTGCCTCTGACATGCGCGACATCAGTGACGTCAGTCGACTGACTCCTTCCTCCGCGCGATCAATGTAGATACGCTGCTGTACGGGCAGGTCAGCATGACGCAGGTTGTCGAGCGAAGAGCGAACAACAGCCACCGGCGTACGAAGCTCATGAGATAGCCGTGCTGCCATCTTTTCCAGGTAATCGTTGTATCGTCTCAAGCGTAGCAGCGTCGCGTTCATGGTTCGCGCCAACGCGCCAATCTCATCGGCGGCGCCAACCCCGGTGATCTCGCCGCGTATGCGCCCGTGCACGTCAATCGCATCGTCCGCCTGTTGCTGCAGACGGCGCACGCGATAAGCCAGTCGCCAGGCAAAGGCGATCAATGCAACGAAACCAACTGCAAACACCACGAGGGTTGTGGCCAGCAGGGACTCAAGCGCGGCGGCGCGCAGCGACTGTCCGCCGCTGGTGGTTTCTTCAACGACGACAGCGCCGACGATGTTGTCGCCCTGCCAGATCGGCTGCGCCACCGACAGAATGACTGCGCTGCCGCCAGCCGGCACGCGCAAGCGGGAGTTGGTCTGACCAATCAGCGCCCTATCGACCTGCAGCATCACCGCCTGCTGCGCAACCTGTGGATCTTCGTGAGTGCCAGCGGTTTGCTCCTTCGTCATGGCTCTAACCAATGGGCGAATCGTTGATGCATAGAATTTCGCCGCCCATCCGCTCTCGCTTGTGCCGGCGTTGCGTGAATAGGGCGCGCTCAGCGATCCCGACAAACCACGCACGCGCGAATGCGAATCCACCACCCAGATTCGGGAAGCACTGCCCGCCACCACACCGAGAATCCTTTCAATGTCCTCCGATGGCTGATAGATACCGCCAAGCCCGGCCGCTGCCTCCGGGTCGGCGCTGCTGAACAACGCCAGCAGTCGGCGTCGTTCCGCTTCCTCCGCCACATCTCCGACTCCGGCCATATCTGCGCGAAATAATTGAGGACGATCTGACAAGGTCGCGGAGAGCAGCCTCGCCGTGCTGTTCAGCACCTGTTGCTGGCCTTCGCGCAGGTATCCATCCATTTCCTGAATGAAGCGAAAGCCGATCAGCGGAATGCTGAGCAGCAGAACAGCGATCAGCAGCAGACGGGCGCGAATGCTGCGGAAGAATGCCATGGTTGTCACGGAAGACTCGTGCCCATGAAAACGTAAAACTCGAGCACTGGCGGGTCACCCAAGGGAAAAGTGCTCCGAAAGCCGCGCCTGTGCTTGGGTTTCTCAGGCGGAATGCCAGCGATAGCCCATGCCATAGACCGTCTCGATTTCATCGAAGCCGGCGTCAACCGCAACGAATTTCTTGCGGATGCGCTTCAGGTGGGACGTGATGGTGTTGTCATCCACCGTCAGCTCCGCCTCGCGCATTAGTTGATCGCGATTTTTTACATGGCCGGGAAATTTCACCAACGCGTGCACCATCCAGAATTCGGTCACGGTCAGCGCAACCTCCTGCTCGTTCCATTGCACCGATAGTTTGTTGATATCCAGCTTCAGCGCGCCGCGATGCAATATGTCCTCGGCGCGAGAAGGCTGGCGCACCGCCTCCATGCGCCGAAACAGCGCGGCAATGCGCGCCAGCAGGTGAGGCATGCTCACATCCTTGGTGACATAGTCATCCGCTCCCAGCCTGAGCCCTGACACGACATCGAAGTCACTGTCCCGTGCTGACAGGAAAATGATCGGCAGTGTTGCCGACATCGCACGCAAGTCACGGCACAGACTGAAGCCGCCGTCGATATCGTCACCCAGCCCGATATCCAGAATTGCCAGATCGGGCAAACGCGCCTTGAATGCTGCGGTCGCGGCGGTGCGCGTTGCGTGCGACTCGAGTTCATAACCGCTGCGGGTAAGTGCGTCGACATAGTTTTGCCGGATGGCGGCGTCATCTTCAACGATGGCAATGCGCTTCATGGTGTGCGTCTCCTTGTCGCGGACTATACCCGAAGGGGCGCGGCAGGAAACATCACGCGACACAGATCATTATTTCGCCACATTATCCACGTGGCCTGCCACTTTTCACCCTCCTGCGCGCCCGAATTGCGGCGCCAAATGTTGCCGTAGACAACCACCACGGAGGCAGCAATGGCAATAAGAATGTTCTGGGCTCGCAGAAAAGCATCACCGCAGGCAGCGGTCGATCGCATGCACTACGTGGTGTGGGATTTTCTCAAAATGTTTACCGCCGCCGTGCTGTGCGGTCTTGCCGTCAGCGTCGTCGCCGCCAGTTTGACACTGCTGCTTAGCCAGCCCGCCGAAGCGATCACGCCAAAGGCAGTGCAGGAAGACGTTCAGGAGCCGACACACGGTGCCTTGATTGTGGGCCATGGCTGCGAAGGCATGACGATCGACGCCGTTGAGCGCGACTGGCATGTGCGAATTGATGGCCGCGCAATTGAGGTGCGCGTGATGCAGACATGGGTGCTGCCGCAGGATGTGGAAGGACCGGCCGTATTCCAGGTTCGCCTGCCACGCCAGGCGCGATTGAAAAGCCTCTCTGCCATTACGCAGGATCGGGAGTGGGGCGGCCGCACCATCAACCTGACCGACTACGAGCGGCTGTCTGCCGCAGAATACCGGAAACTGACCCGCAATCATCTGCTGGTGGTTCAGTCGGCCAATGCGCACATCACGTCCAGCCCGATGATGGATCTGCATGCCGGCGAAGTGGTGCTGGTGCAATACAGCTACACCGTCCACGCGCAATCGGCGCAAGGTGTCGAACGCTTCGAGCTACCACTGCAAGGGCGTGATCCGGATGAAACGCTGGATGAATATGCCGCCGATTATGGCGGGGCGATCGCGCCAACACGGCGGCCCGCCACGGCCGGCAGCGTTTGGGTGGAATGGACCGGGCGCAAGCCGCATCGCCTGGTTGAGATACCGCGCAATTCCAGCCTCGACCGGGTCGAGAACCGGATCGAAGGCATTTCCTGGTCCTCCCCGGCGCTGCAACCTGGCGAGAGTCTTCGTCTTAGCTGGGCCATGTAGCCAAACCGGCTCAAAGAACCTCGGAGCGTGACGCCTGCGGCGTGGTGCTGACCCACCTCTCCCCTCTGCCGCCGCAGGCGTCCTCTGGGCCAATCAATTTCATCAAAGCGAGCTAGTCGTGCAAAAAAAATTATTCCTGCGTCTGTTGGCGATCGTATTTTTGATGGTGCTGTTGCTCATTCCATTGGGCCTGATTCGCGGTGTCGTCTCGGAACGCCAGGGTCTGCAGTCGCAGGTTGAAAACACCATTGCGATGAACCTCGCAGGCCCGCAACGGCTTGCCGGCCCGCTACTGGTGGTGCCGTATGTTGAGCGCGAAACGGTCACCACAAGCGACGATAGAGGACGCGATACAAAGAAGGTCATCGAACATCAACGCAAGGCTATATTCATGGCGGAGAACCTCACCATCGATGCCTCGACCGGCGTGGAAAGCCGCTACAAAGGACTGTACAAGGCGTTGGTGTATCAAACGCGGGCCGATTTGCGAGCGCGATTCAATGTGCCCGCCAATCTTGGCCTGGATATCGATCCCGGCCAATACACGATAGGGCGGCCGTGGATTGCGGTGGGGCTAGGCGATGTGCGGGGACTGCGTGCATCGCCCGTATTTTCGTGGGACAAGCAAGCTCAGCAGGTTGCCAATGGGCCGCGCCTTGAAGGTTTGGGAGACGGACTGCATGCGATGGTTGCGCTGACCGACGTCCGTTCTGCCTCAACGCACGATGTCGATATCCGCCTCGATTTCGCCGGCACCAGTTCGTTGGCGGTCGTTCCGCTTGGCAATTCGACGGTGATGCAGCTCAAGGCGACGTGGCCGCATCCGAATTTCGGCGGCCGCTTTTTGCCGCAAACCAAGAGCATCGATGCAAACGGATTCACCGCGCGTTGGGAAGTGTCGCATCTGTCCAGTCGCAATGGCGCGCTGATTCGCCAAGGACTGGTTAGTGGTGAGCGAGATCGTCAGCTGGAAGCATTCGATGTCGGCTTTATCGAGCCGGTAAACATTTACCAGCAAGCCGAGCGCGCGGTGAAGTACGGCATCCTGTTTGTCGTGCTGACCTTTGCCGCGTTCTTCCTGTTCGAGGTGTTGAAGGAGCTGCGCATCCATCCGCTGCAATATGGCTTGGTGGGAATGGCGCTGGCGATATTTTTTCTGCTGCTGGTGAGTCTGTCGGAACACATCAGCTTTCTCTACGCGTATCTGGCGGCCAGCAGTGCCTGTGTGTTGCTGATCGGTTACTACCTTTCTTTTGTGCTGCGCGGCTGGCGCCGCGGCGTTGCATTTGCCGGCCAGCTGGCTGTGTTGTATGCCGTGCTTTACGGATTGCTGCTGTCGGAAGACAACGCGTTGATGCTGGGTTCGTTGCTGCTGTTCTTCGTGCTTGCCACGGTGATGGTGATGACTCGTCGGATCGACTGGTATCAACTGGGCGGGCAGCAGGAGACGCAGCCCGCAAAGACTCCGACCACAGAGATATTGCCCAGCTAGGCCGATTGCAGCCCCCGTTGAATAACTGTATATTTGTATAGTATATGGATCTCAACGAGAGGCTGCCATGGCATTGCGTACGGTCAATCATGCAACAAGCGCACAGCGCGATCAGGTTCATAAGGGACGCGGCGCCGCGCTCAATCTCGAAGGGCGGTTTGAGCGCTGGCAGCGGGAGGCATTTGACGACGGCTGGCGCGATGAGCAAACCGAGTTGGAAGAGAGCGGCAAGCTCAAGACATCCATCACCGAAGAGCGCGCGAAGAGCATTATCAACAGCAACGATTCGCCCGACATTCCATTTCGCTATTCGCTGAACCCGTATCGCGGTTGCGAGCATGGTTGCATTTATTGCTTTGCCCGGCCATCGCATGCCTACCTCGGTTTGTCGCCGGGGCTGGATTTTGAAACCCGGCTGTTTGCCAAGGTCAACGCACCGGAGCTGTTTCGCAGCGAGCTGTCGCGTCCCGGCTATCGAAGCGACGTCATTGCGTTTGGCGTCAATACCGATGCCTATCAACCGTGCGAGCAGAAACTCAATATCACGCGTCGTTGTCTTAAGGTCGCTGCCGAGTTCAATCAAGCGGTTGGGCTAATCACCAAGTCGTCACTGATCGAACGCGACATCGATATCCTGCAGGACATGGCAGCAAAAAACCTGGTGCGCGTGTCGGTATCGATCACGACGCTCGACCATCATGTCTCTCGATATCTGGAGCCGCGCACTGCCGCGCCACGGCGCCGCATGCAAACCATAAAGAAACTAGCCGAGGCGGGCATCCCGGTCGGCATCAATGTGGCCCCGGTTATTCCTTTTCTGACCGATCACGAACTGGAAACACTGATCGAGACCGGGCACGAAATGGGTGCGACGGCAGCGGGCTACATCCTGCTCAGGCTGCCTTGGGAATTAAAGGATCTGTTCCGCAACTGGCTGGAAAATCACTTTCCGCTCAAGGCCGCGCACGTGATGTCGCGCGTGCAGGAAATGCGCGGCGGCAGCGATAACGATCCCAATTTCGGCTCACGCATGGTGGGTGAAGGCATCTTTGCACGATTGCTGGAGCAGCGCTTCCTGAAGGCCTGCGCCAAGCATGGATTGAACATGCACGGCCGCCGCGAACCGTTGGACACCTCAAAATTTGCGGTGCCCGGCCAACCGATGCAGGCACAGTTGGATTGGTAACAGACGTGGAGGATTGGCTAAAGCGTTGCCCAAGCTGGCTGCTGCGACATTGAGCGGCGCCACGCGCGCGCGCCGGGTAAGCCACGATAAAGTCCTAGTGTGTGGCGCATGATCGAATGTCGCGGTACGCCGTTCAGTGACTGCTTGGCGCCATAGATAGCCAGCGCCGCCTCGACAGCATCACGCGAAATCACCGGTCGGTCGCTAACGAAGAAATCGCGATCGACCGATGCCAGCCAATAGGGGTTGTGATAAGCCTCGCGTCCGATCATCACGCCATCGACATGCGCCAAATGCTGACGCACTTCATCCGAACTTTTGATGCCGCCATTCAGCACAATGGTTAAGCGCGGAAATTCCTGCTTCAACCGGTAAGCCAGCTCGTACTTGAGCGGCGGCACTTCGCGGTTCTGCTTGGGGCTTAGCCCTTTGAGGATCGCGCTGCGGGCATGAACCATGAATACACCGCAACCGGCCTCGCTGACGGTGCCAACGAAGTCGCGCATAAATTCATAGCTGTCGTTGTTGTCGATGCCGATGCGGTGCTTGACCGTAACCGGGATGGATACCGCATCGACCATCGCCTTTACGCAGTCGGCCACCAGTTTCGGCTCGGCCATTAGGCAGGCGCCGAAGCTGCCGCGCTGCACGCGTTCGGAGGGGCAGCCGCAGTTGAGGTTGATTTCGTCGTAGCCCCATTGCGCGCCCAATTTCGCGCACGCCGCCAGATCGGCCGGTTCGCTGCCGCCCAACTGCAACGCAACGGGATGTTCTTCCGCGTTGAAATCGAGATGGCGCGGTTGGTCACCATGCAGCAGCGCGCCAGTCGTCACCATTTCGGTGTAGAGCCGGGCGTGCTTGCTCAGTAGGCGGTGGAAGTAGCGGCAATGCCGATCGGTCCAGTCCATCATCGGCGCAACGCAAAAGCGAAATGGGCTGTTATCGGCAGCGGGTTTGTTCGACATGGTCGCAATTTTACCAGCCGTCTATTGAGGCAAAATGCAGGAATGGCAAAGGGTGGCAAGGAACAACTCAGACAGGCGGTGGATGCACTGGTGCGGGGCGAGCTGGTAGCGCTTCCGACCGAGACCGTCTATGGGCTTGGGGCGGATGCGGCCAATCCCGATGCGGTAGCGAAGATTTTTGCCGCCAAAGGCCGCCCGGCCGATCATCCGCTGATTGTGCACATCGCCAAGCATGCAGACCTCGATCAATGGACGGTCGATATTCCGCCGGCCACGCGCAAGCTTACTGAAGCGTTCTGGCCCGGCCCCCTGACGTTGATCCTGAAGAAATCCTCGAAGGTGCCAGCGGCAGTAACCGGTGGCCAAGCCACCGTGGGCATTCGTTGTCCGGCACATCCGATGGCGCAGAAGCTGTTGCAGGAATTCGCCAAGGCCGGCAGTGGCATCATCGCTGCCCCATCCGCCAATAAATTCGGCCATGTCTCGCCGACCACCGCACAGCATGTGCGCGATGAGTTCGGCGAAGGCTTGCTGGTGCTCGATGGTGGGGCATGCGAGGTTGGTATTGAATCGACCATCCTCGACCTTTCGCGGATGAAAACATTGAAACGACCGGTAGTGTTGCGACCCGGCGCGATCACGCCGGAAATGATTCGCGACGTGCTGGGTGAAATGCCGTTGCAACCAGACGATGTTCCTGCGACAAGAACATCAGCAGCAAAACAACCACGCGTGTCCGGTTCGCTTGCGGCCCACTATGCGCCGATGACGCCGCTGAAGTTGGTCGATGTGGTCGCGCTGCAAAAAGAAATGGATGCGCGATTGGCGGAAGGTCATCGCGTTGCTGTGCTGGCATTCAGCACCAAGGCGAAAGTCAAACCCTCGCCGGTGGGCGTGGGTGTGCGCAATGCACGCAGGCTGGTGTGGATTTCGGCCGATGCCGACGCGGCTGGCTATGCGCAAAGTCTGTATGCAAACCTGCGCACGCTGGACGCCGCACAGACGCAGATTATTCTGGTGGAAGCGCCGCCAGGATTGCCCGAATGGGCAGCGGTCAATGACAGGCTGGGGCGCGCCGCCGTTGGCTCCGGCGCACGCGAAGGAACAGCGCCGTCAGCGTAACGGCACCGAGAAGGCGGCCGTGTTGGTCACGCCACCGGTGCGGTCGCGCGTGTACTCGGTGAATTGCAAATGATGTGTTGCATCGACCGTCAACACGATCGAGCATCGTGTGCCGTACGCGTCAGTCACGATTAGCGGGGGCGAAAGCACACGTTCCCATTCCAGGCCAACGCCGGTGTCGGGCAGCGCGGAATCCACAGGACGGTCTTCGCTGGATAGCAAATTGTAGATCGCCATTTGGCGCGCTTCCCAAGGCACTTTTGCCCGAAGAGCCGCTTCCAGAGCGGACTTTGCGCTTTCAACCTTGGGCCACGGTTCGTTCAGGGTGTGATTGGAAAGTGCATGCACACCCGGCGGCACACCAAGTATCTCGCCGATGCGGCTGCTGAAATAAAACAGCGACTCAAGATCGCCAAGCAGCAGATTGAAACCTTGATAATGATCGGCCGTTTTGCGTAACTCCCGCAAATAGCGATACGGACTGAGTTCGCCGGAAAGAAAATCCAAAACCAGTGCTCCACGTGATGGCGCATCGGTTTTCCGGTCGGACGGGTCGCGAAAGTTGGTCAACGCAGCAAACCGGCCGCTGCGCGTTACGCCGAGCCAGGTACCACCGGCTTTCAGGTCACGTCCGGCCAGAATATTAGGATGATCCTGCCACCAGCCGGCCGGGACTGCAGGGCGGTCGTGCCATTCATCGCGGTTGGCGCCTACGATCAGCGGAAATTCAGCGTCGGCCTGCCATGCGAATGCAATCAGGCACATGGACTACAGCTCGGTGCGCAGGTCCCACAGCTCCGGAAACAGGCGCACTTCCAGCATCGCGCGCAGATAACCCACGCCTGCCGTACCACCGGTACCGCGCTTGAAGCCGATCACGCGTTGAACCGTGGTGACATGCCGGTGGCGCCACTGGCGGAAATAGTCTTCCAAGTCGACCAGCTTCTCTGCCAGCTCATACAAATCCCAGTGCTCGCGTGGGTTGGCATAAACAGCACGCCATGCCGCCATGACCGAGTCGTTCGGCACATAGGGCAGTGACCAGTCATGCTCGATCGCGTTCTCGTCCAGTTCGAAGCCGCGGCGGGCCAGAAGCCGGATCGCCTCGTCGTACAGCGATGGGGAGTTGAGCA
>JAEUNB010000037.1 GCA_016790625.1 Betaproteobacteria bacterium
CGATATTCCCAGCGTGAAGAATCGCTCGACCGGCAAGAGCATGGGCGAGCATTGCGAGGAAATGGCCAAGCAATGGAAGATTCCGCGCGAAGCACAAGACAGGATCGCCTTCGACAGCCATCAGCGCGCAGTGAAAGCGATGAGCGCGGGGTTCTTCGACGACCTGACCATCGAACTCGGCGGCACAAAGAAAGACGGTATTCCTCGTGCCGATTCCACATTGGAAAAACTCGCCACACTGAAGCCGGCATTTGACCGCTCCGGCGCCGGCACCATTACCGCCGGCAATGCGTCGCCGCTAACCGATGGCGCTGCGGCTATTTGGGTGGCCAATGAAGCCGGGCTGGCAAAGTTGCCGGCGAATGCGCCGCGCGTGAAGCTGCTCGACTACGAAATCGCCGGCGTCGATATTTTCAAGGAAGGGCTGCTGATGGCGCCGGCCTATGCCATCCCTCGCTTGCTGGCGCGCAACGGTTTGACGCTGGGCAGCATCGATCTGTGGGAAATCCATGAAGCCTTTGCCGCGCAGGTGCTTTGCAATATCGCCGCGCTGGAAAGTGAAAGTTTCCTGCGCGAGAAGGCCAACGTTAACCACGCGCTCGGCAAGTTCCCGTGGGAACGTTTGAATCTCAACGGCGGCAGTGTCGCGATCGGCCATCCGTTCGGCGCCACCGGTGCGCGCATTCTTTCGCAGGCGGCGAAGGCACTGGCGGCGATGGGCTCAGGCAGGAAAGCGATCGTCAGCATCTGCGCTGACGGCGGCTTGGGGACTGTAGCGCTGCTGCAGGCCTAGCAAGCGACCCGTAAACCCGGAATCCGCGACAACAATTGTCGCGTATCGAATCACGGCGATTACCGTTCGGCGCTGGATTTTTGCGGTTCATTCCTCGATTTTGACTTGTCGCCCGTATCCGCGTTGTCGCACTGTTATCGTCGCCCTAACATCGCGGCTGTCATTGTTCCGGAGATTTCCCTTGAAACGCGTATTGAAGATAGTCATGTGGGTCGTGCTGGCCCTGATTGTGGTGCTCGCCGCCGCAGTATTCGCCGGTCTGCAAATGGGTGAACGCAAGCTGAAACGGCAGATCGATGCCAATCCCCAACCCGTCGCCTATGCCACCTCGGCCGAGGTGCTGCCGCAGGGCAAGTATCTGTTCGACAGCCGCGGTTGCGCGGAATGTCACGGCGCCAATGGCGAGGGCCGGGTGATGATCGACAAGGATGGTTTCCATGTCCGCACGCCCAACATCAGCCCCACCGGCGTGGTGGCGCGCTATACCGAGCGCGATTGGGTACGCGCGATTCGTCATGGCGTGAAGCCAGACAACACGCCGCTGTTCATCATGCCGAGCGAGGATTACAACCGTCTCACCGATGCCGACTTCGCTGCGCTGGTGGCGTATTCGCGCAGCCTGCCGCCTTCCACCGGCCCCGGCGCGGAAATCCGCCTGCCGGTCCCGGTCAAGGTGCTGTATGGCTTCGGCGCCATTCCCGATGCCGCAGAGAAGATCGATCACAAGCTGCCACCGGCTCAACCGGTGCAGGTGGCTGCCAATGCCGCACACGGTGCCTACGTCGCGAACATGTGCATCGGCTGTCATGGTCCGACGCTGTCCGGCGGCAATATTCCGGGCGGTCCGCCGGAGTGGCCCGCTGCCGCCAATATCACGCCCGGCGCAGGCAGCATCATGCCGATCTACGACACGGCGGAGAAATTCCGCGCCATGATGCGCAACGGCAAGCGACCCGACGGCAGCACCGTGAACGCCGCCATGCCGTTCTCGAGCCTGAAGGCGATGAACGACACCGATCTCGATGCGTTGTATGCTTTCCTGAAAACCGTGCCCGCCAAGGCTGCAGGAGGGCGCTGATCAACACTCGCCAGGGAGGGCAGGCCATGGGAACAACCGATCCGCGCATTGACGCTTACATCGCCAAATCGCAACCGTTCGCACAACCGATTCTCAAACACCTGCGCACCCTGGTGCACGCACACTGTCCCGATTGCAGCGAGACCATCAAGTGGAGCATGCCGCACTTCGACTACAAGGGCGCCATCTTCTGCAACATGGCGGCGTTCAAGGCGCATTGCGCTTTCGGATTCTGGCTGGGCGATGCGCTGAAGGTCGATACCAAAAATGAAAAAGCGATGGGCGACTTCGGGCGCATCACCTCATTGGACTCGCTGCCATCGGACAAGGAAATCGCGCGGCTGATCAAGGCCGCGATAAAGCTGCACGATGCCGGCACCAAGCTGCCGTCGCGCGAGAAACCCAAGGAGAAAAAGCCGCTGGAGATTCCGCCGGCCTTCATGGCGGCGGTGAAAAAGAACAAGAAGGCATGGGCGACGTTCGAAGGTTTTCCGCCGTCAAAGAAAAAAGACTACGTCGAGTGGTACACCGAGGCCAAGACCGACGCCACGCGCGACAAGCGGCTGGCGCAGGCGGTGGAGTGGATGGCGGAAGGAAAAGCGCGGCATTGGAAGTATGAGAAGTGCTGAGCCAGCATTGTGTGCTGTGACTTTGCGCCAACACAAAAATCGGACGTGAGTAGTCGGGTGTCGCAATGAGCAAAGAGATTGATCTAATTCAGATCAAAGACGACGTCTTTCGAGAGATCGGCAAGAACATCTTGTTGCTTCAGCAAGTAGAGCGACTGTTGAAATTGCTGGTCGGACATGGCCGAATTGAAGGGGCAACAACCAGTCTTGAGGCGACACGCACCGCGCGTATCGCTCGCACGGAAATGCAGACGCTGGGCATGTTGGTTGGAGAGTTTGCCGCCGACGTGTTGGGGCCTGAGGTTGAGAGTGATCCTTGTGCGGGAAATGCGAACGAAGCGAGGCTCTCGTTCAGTTTTCGCATTGAAGGAGATTCAGCGTTCCACGATGAGCAAAAGATTGCGCTTTCCAAGATGGTGGAGCAGCGCAACGAGCTAGTACATCACTTTGTTGCCAAGTGGGACTGGAAGTCAGCGACCAGCATGCAGGACGCGTATCAACATCTAATTCTGCTTCGTGAGCAAACAGAGGCGCAACGCGCGTTCCTTGCCAATACTTGGTTGGGTTTTCAAGAGACAGTCAGAGCGCATGCGGCGTTTCTAGCTTCTGACGAAGCCGCAAAGCAGTTTGAATTGGCTTGGCTCCAACAAAGCAAAGTCGTCAATCTCCTTCGCGAAGTCGCGATTAGATTTGAACGGCCTGATGGTTGGATTGCGATTGCAACGGCGGGTAAGTTTGTTCGTGACAATGCAGGCGAAGATTTGGATCGCATCAAAGAGCGTTATGGATTCCGAACGCTGCGCGAGTTGATTGCTGGCGTTGGATTATTTGAACTGAGGGAAGAGCCTACCGACAAGGGTACGCGAGAAGTATTTCGACTAATAGTCAACGACGTTGATCCATCGAACTTTTACTTCGAAGTTGCAACGCAAGTTTAGATATCTAGCACTGGCGCGGGCTCCCGGGCAAAAGTAACCGGGAAGCCGCACCAGTGCTTGAGTTTGTCGTATTTATGCGAGCACGATTCCTCTACCCCGGATTGTCCGGATAGTAGACGTCGCCATCGCCGTCCTCCTGCTTTGCCTTCAGCGCGTCGGTGCGATTCTTGAGTTCCAGTTGGCGCTTGGCGATGTCGTCGATGGAGACGGGCGGTGCCAGCCGCAGCGCCGGATGCTTCAGGATCCCGGTCGATTCGATCGGCGACCAGCGCGAATGCGACATCCACTGCTGCGCAATCGGCACCACGATGGCCAGTGCCGCCACCAACGCCACGGCGTAGCGCAATCCGGGCCAGTGCCGTGGGTCGGCCAGACGCAGGTGCGCACGCACCGTCGCTGCGCCCACCACCACCACCACCGGTTGATGAATCTGTATCGGCCACAGCCATGAACTGGCGAACGCCAGCACGTCCAGCAGGTACAGCAGCACGATGCCGCTGAGAAACCCGGTGCAGGCGATGGCGAGATGATGAAAGAAGCGCTGTGTGCCGGAAACCAGCCGGCCGAACAATGTGTAGACCGAGCTCCACGCGCCCAACCCGGCGGATACACCGGCCAGCGTGTAAAGATATTCAGGACGTTGCGAGCCGACATCCTTCAGCCAGATGTCCCACGATTCGTGCGCAAAAACCAGACCCAGCAGCAACAGCGCCAGCGGCCAGACCGGCCTGGTTTGCAGCGGTAGCTCGGGCGCCAGCGGCCAGCGGTCGCATCGCACGCGAATCGACGTGTGGCCGAGCTTGAACGGCTTGTCGTTGTCGAGCGCCAGCGCGCGGACTGCTTTGCCATTCGGCGCGATGATGCCATTCACCGTCGCAACGGCCGACAGCGTGGCGGCGTCCCCGCTGATGACGATCTCGGCATGATGCGCGGCGCAATGCGCGTCATCGACGATCAGGTCATTGTCCAGTGCGCGACCGATGCGGACGGTCCTCGGTTCATTGTCGGCCGGATCGGCAATTAGAATTCGCTGAAGGGCCGCGCCATCCCGATGCAAAACTTCGATGGACCAGGTCATTGCAGCCGCTCCAGAAAGTCGCGGCTGATGCGCTGCGCATTGTCGAAGCTGAAACCGTTGAGCGTGAGTCCGGTCAAAATGCGCTCATTGACGTCGTCGACTTGCATCGCCGACATAGACAGCCGGTACAGTCCATCGAATTTGCGGAAGGCCTCCATGCAGGTGGTAACGCGATACACGTGCAGCTTGCCTTTGAAGTAGTCTTCACCGCAGCGGCTGTCAGTCAAATCGGCGCTGTGGGTGCGGAAGTAGCCGGTGAACTGGCGCGCAACCGACCCCATCGCTAGGAATTGAGGCGTGGCCAGCTTGTCCTTGCGCAGCAGCGAGTGATTGATCGCAATCGAGCCAGACGACAATCCCCGTCGCACGAAAACTTCCGATTTGAGCGAGCAGCGCAAAGTATCAGCGCGGTAACGCGGGCTGTCGCCATCGTTGGCATTGGCCCAGCACTTTGTCAGGCTGCCATCGAGCGTGGTGACGTCGCGCGTATCGAGTTTCTGTGTCGAGAATCCAGCTTTGGCGTCACCGACACGATTGGTTGCCGCCGGCGCCTCGCCGAACAGCTTGGCGGTAATCAGCGCCTGGTGCGCGGTCAGTTGTTTGCCGATTTCACTGCGCCACTCCTTGCGCGGCGCAGCATCGGCACCGCGTTCGATCAGCGCGGTGACAAAACGTGAGGGCACCAGAAAGGAAAGCAGCTGCCCATCGCGTAGCACCGATACGTTGACGCCGGCGACTCGGCCATAGTCATCGATCGCCGGGCCGCCGCTCATGCCGGAATTGATCGCACCGGAAAACAGCATGTGATCGTTGATGCGCGACTCGACCAGGCCGTTGAACACGCCCTCAGAGATCAGGAATCCCAGCTCCATCGGATTGCCCAGCGCGAACAGCTTCTCTCCCTGTTTCGGCATCGTGTCGCGAACCTGCAGCGTCGGCGCGGCCTTGGCCGCGCGCGGCGCCATTCGCAGCAAGGCGAGATCGTTCAGCACATCGACCGCCACCAGCGTGGCCTTGGCCGATTCCTCGCTGGTCTGGCGAATCTCGATGCGATATTTGTGCGGGTCGATCGCCAACGACGAGACGACGTGATAGTTGGTCACCAGCAGCGCGCCCTTGTCGCCATCATCGCGGACGAAAAATCCCGAACCTAGCGAGGACTGTTCGCTCGCGCTGTTGAGCAACACCCGTACCTGGATCAGGCGATCCTTGTACTTGGCGAACAGATCGCGCGCCGGGGCTGAAGGTGCCGGCAGCGAGACCTCGCGCGTGGGCGCCGGTACTGGCTGCGCATTGGTTTGCAATGCAGCGAAAGTGGCGCAGGCCAGCATGCCGATCTTCAGCACGCGTTGCCAGAATGTTGCCAACACGATCATTGGGTCATGCTCCTCAATAAATATTAAAACTCAAGCACTGGCGCGGTCTTTCAGCCACTTTTTGCCTGAAGACCGCGTGGATGCTTGAGTTTCGATCTGCTATGCGGTGGCGATCAGGCGCGCCAACGTTCAGCCATGAACCGCGCGATTGTCTGGCGGTGCCTGCTCGCGCTCGTTCATGCCGTAGTCGCGAATGACGCCGGCCACGCGCAGGCGGTAGTCGAGAAACATGCCGTTTCGGCCGCGCGCCTGGACGATGCGGTGCG
>JAEUNB010000050.1 GCA_016790625.1 Betaproteobacteria bacterium
CATGACGGCGGTTGATATGTCCGGCATCGAAACGCAGCCCTGCTATGACCCGGTATCGCATCTGTTCCACGCCGCAGGGCGCGAAAACGTCACCCACGTCTGGGTGGACGGGGAACTCCTTCTGGACAATCGCGTTCTGACCGGCATGAATAGCGCAGAATTGCAGGCAAAATCCAGCTTGTGGCAAAACCGCTTCGCCAATAAATAAGCCGTCATGCAAACCAATCAACTCAATGTCGATCCTGCCGAGCTGGCCAAGTTCGGCGCCCTCGCCGCGCGCTGGTGGGACCCGAACAGCGAGTTCAAGCCGCTGCACGAGATCAATCCGCTTCGCCTGAATCATATCGACCAGCGGGTGCAGTTGAAGGACAAGCGCGTCATTGATGTCGGCTGCGGCGGCGGAATCCTGGCGGAAAGCATGGCCGTACGCGGCGCCAATGTCACCGGCATCGACCTGTCGGAAAAACCGCTCAGCGTCGCTAAGTTGCACTTACTGGAAAGCGGCCAGAAAGTCGATTACCAGTTGATCTCGGCAGAAGACATGGCTGCAGCCCAGCCAGCTTCGTTCGATTGCGTCACCTGCATGGAAATGCTCGAACACGTGCCCAACCCGCAATCCACCGTGCGGGCTTGTGCCGATATGGTGAAGCCGGGCGGATGGGTGTTCTTCTCAACGCTGAACCGCAATCCCAAGTCGTTCCTGTTCGCCATCGTCGGTGCGGAATACATTCTCAATCTGCTGCCCAAGGGCACGCACGAATATCGCCGCTTCATCACGCCATCCGAACTTTCCGCCATGGCGCGCAAGTCCGGCCTTTCAGTAACCGAGTTCACCGGGATGACCTACAATCCGCTCAGCAAACACTACGCGCTGGGCGACGATATTTCGGTCAACTATATCGTCGCGTGCCGCAAGCCCGCCTGATCCCGATAAGCCGATGAACACAAGCCGCCGCCATTTTCTCTCGCTCGCTTCAGCCACACCGCTGATCGGCATGCCATGGGCACATGCGGCACCCGCCTCGGATAGCAAACTGCTGATCCTGATTTACCTGAAAGGCGGCAACGACAGCTACAACACCATCGTGCCCTATGCCAGCGAACGCTACGCGCGTTTCCGCCCGACCATCGCACTCAAGCGCGATCAGGTTATTCGCATCAACGACTCACACGGTTTCCATTCCTCTATGGCTCCGATGCTGCCGATGTGGGAAGGCAACGAGCTTGCCCTGCTGCAAGGCATCGGCCAGCAGGAAATCACCAACCAGCATTACCGCGACCTAGAAATGCAATTCACCGGCGCCAGCCCGGACCAATATCTGAACGACGGCTGGGTCACGCGTGCCTTGGCTTCAAGCCAATCCAAAGGCGCGCTGGACGCATTGGCTTTCGGCGATCTCGACATCCGCGTTTCGGATCCGATGGGTCCGTTCCGCGGCGACCGCCTGCGTGTGGTTAACATGCAGCATCCCTCCGAGTGGCTGGCTCGCCATCAAGTCGAAGGCACGAAGTACCTGACCAGTTCACCGGCCAAAGACACGGCCAAGTCATTTACCCAGCGCGATCCGATTGCACTTAAAACAACGTTTCCCACCGATGAGTTCGGCGAAGCCCTGAAAGCCACCGTCGAGCTCGCTGCCGCAGGATTGGCGCCGCCGGTCGTACACATCACCATCAATGCCGCCAACGGCGATCATCACGATGCCTTCGATACGCACTGGAACCAGCTCAAATTCCACGGTGCCGCGCTGTCGCGCTTGGCCAACGGTCTCGCCGCCCTGCGCAACGGCATGAAGGAAATCGACCAGTGGGATCGCACGCTGGTTGCGACCTATGACGAATTCGGCCGCTGCCCGAAAGAAAATGGCGACAAGGGCACGCATCACGGCTGGTCGTCAGTACATTTCGTTACCGGTGGCCGCGTCAAGGGCGGCCTCTACGGCGAGCCGATGCCGATTGTCGATGTGTTTGCCATCGACGGCCCGCCGCCGGTCATCGACTATCGCGAGTTCTATACCACCGTCATCCATGATTGGTGGGGCCTGTCATCGCGCGGCGTTTTTGATCGCGCATTCAAGCCGCTCCCTTTGCTGCGCACCTGAGCGGTGACCGCAGTAATTTCCTCACGCGCTCCCGTGCGCGCCGTGCTGTTCGATCTGGACGGCACGTTCGCCGATACCGCGCCCGACATGCGTCACGCGCTCAACCGCGTGCTCGCTCAACGCAATCTGCCGGCGCTGCCGCTGGAGGCGGTTCGACCCTATGTCTCCAATGGCGCACGCGGCATGGTCAAAGCCGGCTTCAACCTGCTACCGGAAGACGAAGGCTACGCCCCGCTGCGCGACGCCTTCCTGCACGAGTACGAACGCGCACTGTGCGTCGAATCGCGCTGGTTCGATGGCATGCGCGAACTGGTTTCGACATTGGAACAGCGTGACATAAGTTGGGGCATCGTCACCAACAAGGCCACCCGCTACACCCATCCGCTATTGCAGGCACTGGATGTCACCCCACGCGCGGCCTGCATCGTCTGCGGCGATACCTGCGCGCGCGCCAAGCCGCATCCCGATTCGCTGCTGCACGCCTCGCAGTTGATCGGTATCGAACCCGTGCATTGCCTGTACATCGGCGACGACCTGCGCGACATTCAGGCGGCGAATGCTGCCGGCATGCGCGGCGTGGTCGCGCTTTACGGTTATCTCGGCGTGGATCCTCAGCCACGCACCTGGCCTGCCACCGCGTTTGTCGACTCCCCGACACAGATCGTCACACTGCTCTGAGTTCGCAGTAGGCTCACCTCGCATTCGCGCAAATCAATCGTCGCAGCAACGTTTGTCACAACAGCGATGTTGCGATTGCGCGACACTTTTCATGCATCGCGTCCCCAGGGAAAAGTTCCATCGCATGCAAACGCGACATCAGCCGTCGCGCAACGCGCTGAAACCAAACGCGAAAAATTTGCCGCGTCACACGGCGCCACAACGTGTCATGAACCGCGCGCCAATCGCGCCAAAACAGCACAGAGTGTCACAACATTCTGCGTAGCATCCTCGCCAGATATCGCGCACCACCGTGCGAAATATTCCAAGGCCTATCGAATATCAAACGAGGAAACCGCATGCACGTCAAACATAAGACACTCGCCCGGGCATTGCTCGCCATCGGCGGGATCAGCACTTTCGGAGTTGCCCAAGTCGCCACTGCACAACAGCCCGCCGCGCCGCAGCGCGTGGAAAGAATTGAAGTCACCGGCTCCAACATCAAGCGCATCGACGTTGAAGGTGTGGCACCGGTGCAGGTCATCACCAAGGCCGACATCGAGCGCACCGGCAAATCGACCATCGCCGACGTGCTGCGCTCCATTTCCGCCAACTCCGGCAACAGCCTGAGCGAAGTTTTCACCAACAGCTTCTCACCCGGTGCAGCCGGTGCCTCACTGCGCGGCCTCGGCCAGAAAAACACGCTGGTGCTGCTGAACGGCCGCCGCCTGGCCAACTACGGTTTTGCGCAGAACCTGCAGGACACTTACGTCGATTTGAATACCATTCCGGCAACCGCCGTTGAGCGCATCGAAGTACTGAAGGACGGCGCTTCCGCCGTGTACGGCTCGGACGCCATCGGTGGCGTAATCAACATCATCCTGCGCAACGACTATCGCGGCGCTGAAGTCGGCGTCAGCGGTGGCACCTCGTCCGAAGGCGGGCTGAACGAATATCGCGCCAGCATCGCTGCCGGCATCGGCGATCTCTCCAAGGACCGCTACAACCTGCTCGGCTCGATCGACTACCTGAAGCGCGACCTGCTGCTGGCGTCTGAACGCGAATTCACCCGCGACCAGGACACGCGCGCCTTCCCCGGTGGTGCGCTGAACTGGGCCAGCATTGGTACCTATCGCACCACACCGCGCCAACCGTTTGCCACTTGCGGCACCAGCATCCCCGGCACACTGGTACCCGGTGCGCAGCTGGCCTCGACCGGCACGCTGTGTGCGGCAAACCCGGCACAGTTCATCACCCTGTTCCCAAAAACCGAACGTATCGCCTTCCTCGGCCGCGGAACTTTCGAGCTTTCGCCTTCGCTGACGGCATTCGCT
>JAEUNB010000070.1 GCA_016790625.1 Betaproteobacteria bacterium
GGTCATTAGATCGCCACGACCATATCGTCTGCGCTCGTATCAGGATGCCTAAAAAACAAGACACATCCGCGCGTTTGTCTATGCGCAGCACTTTCCCCCTGCAGGAACCCAGCAAATCCCTTGTCACATATTGCGCCGGGAAATCATTCCAGCGGACGCCTTCAAGAATGTCCGCCAGCAAAATCCCTTCAGCCGCCAGCCCACTACATACAGATGGTGCAGTGTTGCAGTCGAGTGATGCTCTCGTCATGCTCTGATGCACAGGCGCTGCACTATTCAGAAAAGGAAGTCGATCTGCATCCCGGCGTCCGCTTGGGGTTGCCTGGTGCTCCTGCAACGCTGGCGCAACGGCAAGTGAGTAGCCCAAGGCAGGCATGCTCGGCCAAACGAGCGACATCATCATGCCAATCGCGACTGGCGCTGCCGGGATCTTGCAGCCCAGAACAGCGCAAGACATTCTGACAACACAAGAAGTGGTATCGGCTCTCCAACTGGCACTTGCGCCCGTATCAATCACCACTGGACGTTGGACTTCCCCCAAAACGCAGATTGGTCACCATGAAGGGCGTGCTTGAACTTGCTCCGTTGCGTGTTTCGCGGCCGCCACTGCTGACCAGCCACACCCCCTTGGCCACCTGCCACTCGATGGCAATGCCCTGGCGACGCGTCGTGCTCCGAACCGCCGTCGACTTGTCCTCGGTGTTAGCGCGCGAGTACTCGTAGGAGACATTGCCTCGCGGATTGGCGGCACGAAGACGTGCAGTCCATTGCTTGGCGTCTTGCTTGATCTTCTTCGCCGCGTCTGCCGGATCGGCAACGATCTGATCACGCAAGATACGATACTGACCCACCACTTGGACCGAACCCTCGGCGCCGAGCGCATATCCCGGCGTGACACCGCCGATCCAGAAACCTTTTGCCGCCGCCGCCCTGTCAGACCACCGACCGTCAGCAAGCGTGTAGGAATTGGCTATACCGAACATCAACGCCTTCGAGCGCAATCGCTCAGCCGGAGTCAAGCTGCAAAGTGCGTTGATCATTTCGAGGTCCGATTTCAGTTTCGGAATGTCGTCAGGGGCCGTCTTGTCATCTCTGTAGGCTTTCCCTGCTTTGTCCCTGAATGCTCTCAGTTTCTGGCTGCCACCAAAGTCCTCCGAGGGATTGCCAGCTTTCAACGCATCCATGACCAACTTGTTGCCCGCATTGGCCCCATCACAGTTGGTCGTCAGCGGATCGCTATCGTCTACGAACACATAGTGCATGCCGAAGGAAACATCATTGGCGCTTTTTGCCGTCGCACCTTGCTGGTCTTCGGTAGTCGCGATGGAAAATTTGAGGCGATTCGACAGGACATGCGAGTCGTCGACGTATTTGGAATTGAGTTTCTTCATCAGACTCGCTACCGAATCGTCGGGCTTTCGCGCTGCGATGGCCTTCTCCTGCGCGATCATCGCAATTTTGCTTGCCTGCGTTTTCACCGCAGGCGCATCCTTCAATTTGCCACTTCCCCAGTCAACGAACTGAATTGCATCCAGAAACTGCGTCAGCGAAAAATCGAGCGAGACACCAGTCTTGATTTTTCCGTCCGAACCTCGACCGTTTATCACCGCCGCAGCCAGATCCTTTGGAGTGCGCGGCGTACTCGCCTTATTGGGATCCAAGCCCAGTATTGAAGCCGCCGGAGAGCTAGGCACACCGGTGTCTGCCTCGCCATCGGCTACCATTTTCTTTATCTGCGCATCCAGTGCGGCCTTGGCATCGGACGCGACTTTTGCGTCAGCTGCGAGTTTTTCATCGGCGACAACCTTAGCAGCGGCTGCCTTTTTCTTGGCATCCACTTCAGCCGCCGACGACTCTCGCGAATTGCTGTTGCCGTTTGCATCGCGCTCCTTGTCGCTAATCGCATGACCAGCCACCACAATGGTTGTGTCAGCCGCTCTTTTGCCTTCGACCTCAGCGACTCTCAACAGTGTCACCCTGCACTCCTGTCCACGCGCGATAGCTTGCAGGCGCGTCCCAACGGGCGCATTCAGTCGATAGACGGCATTGTCCGATTTGTCAGCAGCGACCAAACTGGCACCGGCACCAAGCAAAGCAGGCAAGCTAGGCGGAAGCGCACTCAGAATCGCAGCGTTGGCGCTCGCGTCGACACCGCAAACAAATGCGGATTCAGCAGCTGACACTATGCCAACCGGCGACAGGAAGATCACTGCCGCGACGACAGACCCGATACAAACTGCCGGCCTGCGTTGAACGCGAACTTGCTCTGACGTGGATGGAACTATAGAAATACTGTTACGACCGGCGACTAGCAGCTTCAGAAACGCGCGCATGCCCACCTCCCAATTTGCACAAACCCGCCCAACTGCGCCTCGGCGCCCTCTTCCCTCTTGTATGGCGAGGACTGCCGTCCTGTCACTTCTTGTGAGATTGCGCTGACAATATTGCGCCTGTTATTTCAGCTTGTAACCTACATAAACAGGTAGGTTTTAAGGTTTTTCACCAATTTGGCGAGTGGGAAGCGATCTCCCCAATATCAAAAGCCCAGCACTGGCGCGGCCTCCAGACTGAAAACATCCGAGAAGCCGCGCCAGTGCTGGGGTTTGATATGCAGTTTGGCCTGCGGCACGCCGCGCGGAGTAAGGCGGCAATGCTGGTGACAGTGCCGGCGACGTCTACGCGCTGCGGTCAGTGATGCGCTACTTCTTCAGCGCGCCCTTCAACTGCTCCAACGCCCCCGGATCCTCAATCGTAGTGAGATCCCCCGGATCGCGCCCTTCACAGAGCGCCTGAATCGCACGCCGAAGCAACTTGCCCGAGCGTGTCTTCGGCAGCAGCGTAACGAAATGCACCTGCGCCGGCCGGGCGATGGCACCGATCTCGCGATCAACCGTCGCCATGACTTCTTTCTCATGCGCAGCAGCGAGTTCCGCTGTGGCGGTTTTCGAAACGTCCTTCACCACCGCGAACGCAACCGGCACCTGCCCCTTGAGTTGATCGGCCACACCGACCACCGCCACTTCGGCGATATTCGAATGTGCCTGCACCGCCTCTTCAATCTCTCGCGTACCTAGTCGATGCCCGGCGACGTTGATCACGTCGTCCGTGCGGCCCATGATGAAGTAGTAGCCATCTTCATCGCGCGTGGCCCAGTCGAAGGTGGTGTAGACCTGTTCGTCCTTGAACATGGTGAAGTAGGTTTGCACGAAGCGTTTGTCGTCGCCCCAGATGGTGCTCATGCAGCCGGGCGGCAGCGGCGCCTCGATGCAGAGCACACCCTTCTCGTTCGGGCCGACCGGCTTGCCGGTTTCTTCGTGTTTGAGTTTTACCTTGTAGCCATAGGACGCGAAGCTGGGGGAGCCGAGCTTGCGCGGCGTGACTTCGATGCCAGGTTGCGCAGTGAGAATCGGCCAGCCGGATTCGGTTTGCCAGTAGTTATCGATGACTTTGACATTCAGCCCCTTCTCGATCCAGTCGCTGGTCGGCTGGTCCAGCGGCTCGCCGGCGAGGAAGAGGTAGCGCAATGATGAGACGTCGTATTTGGTGAGGAATGCCGGGTCCTGCTTTTTCAATACGCGCACGGCGGTTGGCGAAGAGAACATCACCGAGACCTTGTACTGCTGCACGATGTTCCACCACACGCCGGCGTCCGGGCGAACCGGTACACCGTCGTACATGATGGTGGTGCTGCCGTTGATCAGCGGGCCGTAGATGATGTACGAGTGCCCTACCACCCAGCCGATGTCGGATGTGCAGAAATAAGTTTCGCCGGGCTTCAGGTCGAATATGTTTGGCATCGACGCGGCCAATGCCACCGCATAGCCACCGGTATCGCGCTGCACGCCCTTGGGTTTGCCGGTGGTGCCGCTGGTGTAGAGGATATAGCTGGGATGGGATGATTCCACCCATTCGCAAGGCACCACATCGTTCAGGTGCTTTTGCCGCAGCACGCTGTAATCCATATCGCGGCCGGGAATCACACTCATGCTCTTGTCCA
>JAEUNB010000083.1 GCA_016790625.1 Betaproteobacteria bacterium
CCATGTGCTCGAGTCTACTTCTTGCCGTACCCACGCCATACTTGCGCGTTGTCATCCAGTGCACGATGACTTTGTCGTGCAGCTAACCATTTTCTGGCACTTACCAAAAAATGAACGAGGTCCGATTTAACGGACGGATAAGCGGTGCTCATTATGCCGCCCGTTTTGTTTCGTAGAACTGCTTCTCGAAATCGATTGGCGAGAAGTAGTTCAAGCGCGCATGGCGGCGGACACGGTTGTAAAAGACTTCGATGTATTCAAAGATTTCCTGCCTGGCCTGTTCGCGAGTTGCGTAGTGAACATGATGCGTCAGCTCCATCTTCAGCGTACCGAAGAAGGATTCCATGGGCGCATTGTCATAGCAGTTGCCCTTGCGGCTCATTGACGCCCGCATGCCGTATCCGGCCAGCAAGTCTCGATAGGCATGGCTGCAATATTGGCTGCCCCGGTCGCTGTGATGAATAAGTCCCGCCGCCGGCTTCTTTTTCCGATACGCCATGCGCAGCGCCGTCAGCGCCAGTTCCTTGGTCATCCGGCTATCCATCGCCCAGTCCACCAACTCGCAGGTGTAGAGGTCTTTTACGCCCGCCAGATACAGCCAGCCTTAATCGGTCGGAATAAAGGTAATGTCGGCGACCCAGACCTTGTTGGGCGCGGTCACGGCATCGAACTGCTGGTCCAGCAGGTTGGCCGCGACCGGCAGCGCATGCTTCGAGTTGGTCGTCGCCTTTCACTTGCGGGCGCGCTTGCAGATGATGCCGTGCTGCCGGCGCAATCGCTTGATGCGATTGAGACCGGCTTTGATGCCAAGCGCGTTCAACTCCTCGGCGATCTTCAAGGGCCCGAAATTGCCACGCCCCTTCTCATTCGCCGCGCGGATCGCGGACAGGAGGGCGGCATCGGCCAGACGACTCGGGGTTGGCGGTTGTATCCGCCGCCTCGACCAGTTCATGTAGCCGCTCCGGGAGACGCCCACCAAGGCGCACAGTCGTTCCACGCTGCACGTCGATCGCTGCTGTTCGACCCAGGCGTACTTCACCGCGATTCCTTCGCGAAGAACGCCGCCGCTTTTTTTAACAGATCGCGTTCCATCCGGGCAATGGCCAGTTCCCGCTCCAGTTCGCGGATACGCTGTTGCTCGGCGGTGAGCTTCGCGGGGCCATTGGGCTTGAGTTCACCCGCCTTGGCTTGCCGGATCCACAGATACAACGACTTGGTGTCGATATCGAGCTGGCGCGCAGCGGTAGGCACGCCAACCGCTTCGGCCAGCTTGATCGCTTCAGATTTATATTCGGCCGTAAATACCCGGCGTGGCACTCGTTTCATTTTGGATTCCTTTCAGTTGATAAACTACCATCAACTTATCCGTCCGAAAAACCGGGCCCCGTTCAGTAGGCTAGGCCATCGGAAATCGGTACCGACGGCAACTGCCGCTCGGTGCCATGCACCTGCAGATGCAAAGTACTTATTCCATCACTTTGCTTGCAAAGTTTGATAACTACGCGCGACTCTTCGCGTCAAACTTTGGAGCAGCACCTTTTCGTTTGAGGCTTTGGACTGTAACGCGGCTATGTCTACTAGGATCGTTACCGATTCTGGGGGGGTGGTGCGTGGCGCAGGCAATGCGCGCATTTCACCTCGGATCTTTCTCGCTGCGATTTCCAAGCGCTGCTCTCGAAAGAGTATTACTCTCGGTTGTACTGATTCCAGCAATTGAGACACTGATTCTCTGCTCAGCTACATGGGCTGCATCGAGACTCGTGAAGTCCGTCGGAGTGTTAGTGCTTGTTATTGCCGCGCTTGCTTATGTGGCGCACATTGCGGCGAATGACCATGTTTGGTTCGGGATTGCATGGGTTTTCGCAGTACAAGCATTTGCTTATCGGACGATATCCTCGACAAGCTTTTCAATGGCGATGGGTGCAGTTTTTGCAATTCACGCATTCTTCAATGGGCTGGTTTATCTTTTGCCAGTTGCGATAGGTCGGTAGTTTGGGTTCCATTTAAGATGACCAACCGGTCAGCTAGTGCCAGTGTTTGTGGTCGGTGCGCTAT
>JAEUNB010000102.1 GCA_016790625.1 Betaproteobacteria bacterium
GAAGCAGAAGCCGGAAACTAGCTCGGCTGCAATGCTAGGTCCAGCTTTCCGCTATGCAACGGCGAATCTTGCGGATTAGCACGTCGTTCACTTGCAGCGACGCGCCGGCTCGCTCTATAGCTTCCGGCGAAAGATCACCAACGTAGCATGCGTTGTTGGCGCGAAATGCGTCCTCTAGAGCTTCTGCACTGTAGTCTTCGTTCACAGAAGTGCAATCGAGCCAAGAATCGTGGCGCAGAAACCGCGGATGCTCAGCCGCGGGAAGTAGAAGAATAAATCGCATCAAATGAGGCCGAGAGGCCTGCCACCCAGTGGGCTGCGAATTGATGAGGAAGCAGTACAGCGGATCGACACACGCCACAACAAAAAACTTGTTCTTAGGCGGCCTGCACGACCGACACAACAGGTGATAGACCTGCCCAATCGCGAGAGGCATCCGTTGACTCAGCCTACAGCTTCGCCAGGCTGCGAGTCCGCCAAATGCGCCGCGAGAGCCTCACCGTCGCGCAATGTGCCAGCGATTGTAAGCAAGTCCATCAATGGGGCGTTGCCACCGTTGCCACCACGCTGCCGAACAATTCTCCACGCCTTATCGTGGCTTAGGTGCCGAACTTCGGCGCTTCCGAGAAAATCGAAAGTTGATACCGCGTGCTGGAGCGCATGGACATCTGAGTCGCTTAATTCATCGAAGTCGGGTTCTTCTAGAAGCGCGAGCCGGTGGTCGGCGTCTACGCGAAAGTGCCTTCGCGCGATCTCGGAAATCTCGGGTGGCAACTCTTTCCCTCGCGCGCACTTGAGAATGTCGTACGCGCCGCTCGCCACCGGACCTTGGTCCATTGCAACGTAAATGTCGCCAGTTATCGTTCGGGCATACCGCTCTAGATGGTATCTGTCGGCCAGATACAACATCTTCAGCAATGTATAGGTAGTCCCTTTGGATCCCTTCCACAGATAGGCAAGGGCCGCGACTGCCTTCAGGGGCTCAAACTTTTCCACCACTGACGGCTTCGTCATAGGGCATCAACTAGTTACCGCTTTGTTAATCGCGATTGTACCCAACGGAACGCTGTAAAAACAACCCACGGTTGACACGGTTTCGTCAACACAATTGGCCCCTCAAATTGAAAACAATTGTTACGTGCCAACACTTGTCGCGCCGCGAGAGAGCGGGGCTTTGCGTACTCGCAAGTGTTAGTGCGCAAGCTTTTCGGCAAGTTTCAGAAGCATTGCCCGCAAAGTTTCCGGATCTGCGATCTGCTCGAGTAACTCAAGAGGATTTCCGGCTTCTGAGCGCTGCGCGGTGCCTAGGGGGGCAAGCAGCGCGTCAACCGCTTTCCGCTTGTGCTCTGGCGCCAAGTGCGCATAGCGCAGGGTCGTGGCGATATCCGCGTGACCGAGCAGCTCGCGCACAGTGTTGAGATCCTCGCCCGCCATGACGAGCCGGCTGGCGAAGTGGTGCCGCAAGTCGTGGAACCGGAACTTGCCGATGCCCGCCTCCTCGACCAGCGCGTTCCAGGCAGTTTTCGGGCTCTCGATCGGAAACACGCGGTCGCCTTCGTGCGGCGTGACCGCCTTCCACCGCTTGAGCACCGCGATGACCTCCGCGTTCATCGGCACGTGACGTGCCTTGCCGGACTTCGCCTTGCCAGCCAGCACCGTGATTACGGCAGTTTCGAGGTCGGCGTGCTCCCAGTGCAGGGAGGTCAGCTCCCCGCGGCGCAGGCCGGTGTTCATCGCGACAAGCACCATCGGCGTCAGGTGGTCGGCGTAGTGCTTCAGGGGCGGCAACGTCTCATAGCCGCGCGCAGCGGCCCAGGCGTTGCCGGATTCGCGAGCGGCGATCATCCGGGCGTCACGGTCGGCAAGGGCTGCACGCAGCGCCTGCTCTTCCTCGGCGGTCAGGTAGGCATCATCGCCCGACGGGGTGTCTCGGCCGAGTTTCAGCTTGGCAATGGGCGAGGCCTCGATATGCCCCCATTCGACCGCCTTGGACAGCAACGCCTTCAGCCGGACCA
>JAEUNB010000130.1 GCA_016790625.1 Betaproteobacteria bacterium
ATATTCGACGCGGTTCTGCTCGACGCCATCGGCATTGCGGATGCGATAGAAGAAGTTGCCCGGTGTGTCGGTTGCCAGCGCCAGGCTGAATCCGCCAGCAGGAATCGACAGCGGGCTTTCCTTGATCGAGATTTCCTTGGACTTGGATTCATATTTGTAGGTGCCGTTGGCCTGCTTCACCAATACCGATACGTAGCGGCGCTCCACCAGTTCCAACTTGAGGTCGTTGACGGCAATCTTCTTAGCTTTCGGATCGATCGCGATCAGGTTGACTACGCGCTTCGACCCTTTCGACACATAGGTCATGTCGCCATCGGGCTTGAAGCCGACCAGCCACGGCAGTTCCGACACCAGTGTCGCCGTATCAGCGGCCACGCTGCGCCCGCCCTCGGGCTCGAACGCACGGGCAAGCAAGTGCAGGCGATAGGTCGCCTTGGTGTAGCGCTCAAGGCCGAGGTCGAATTCGGCGTTGCCCTCTTCGTCCGTCGTGCCATCGTTGAGCTTGTCCGAGTAGCCTTCCTTGGCGCGCATCGGATCGTAGAAGCGGTAATCGGGATAGCTGCGGAACGCGGGAAACGCAGGTTGCAGCGTCAGCGTCGCTTCGACGCGGCGGTTGGTCGCCGGCGTGCCGAACAGGTTCTGCGCATTGATCCTGGCCTTCAGATCAGTTGGCGAAACCCAGCCCTCGCCCACTTCGGTAGAAAGCTTTGCCGTCACCTTCATCCGATCGGGCAGGAACTCCTGTACCCGCACCGTCACACTGCCGAGCTGTGTGTGCGCCGCGCCGTCCTTCACCGTGTAGAGATCGATGGTGTAGTTGCCGGTGGGCGAAGTTTCCTGCGTGGTGTATGTGAGCTCATTAAAGCCACCGGCGCCCAGCTTGATGCGTTCGCTCTTCACATTGAGGCCGCGCGGGTCGGTGACGTAAACCTGCAGCGGCAAACCGGTGACCGATTTAGCCCAGTTATTGGGTTTGACGATCATGCCGACATTGATGCTGTCGCCCGGACGATAAATGCCACGGTCCGAGAACAGATAGGCCGACAGCGTGCCCGGCTGGATGGTGTTGCGAATGCCGCCGACATCGAAGCGCGAAAAATCCAGCCCGCGGTCGCGGCGATTGAGCGGCAGGAAGCTCATGTCGCCGGCTTTCTTCACCAGATACATCAGCGGCGAGCGTTCGCGGGTGAGATTCTCCAACTTGGCGAACTGCGTGCGGCCACTGGCATCGGTGGTTTGTGTGAACAGCGTCTGGCCGTTCTTGCCGATCACTTCTACTTCGGCGCCGGCAATCGGCTGGCCGGTGGCGATGGACTGGATGAATACGTCCTGCGTGCCATCCAGTGAACGCTTCACCAGGATGCCGAGGTCAGTGAGCAGCAGCAGGCGGAAATCCTCGCGTTCCGATGGTTGAAGCCTGTCCTCGCGATGCCATTCTTCTTCAGGCGCGCCCTCGTAATCATCTGGATGCGCGGGTTCCTCGTCATCGTTCTTTTTTGGTTTGCGGTCGAGCTTCGGATCGTAGCCCTGTACCCGCAGCAGGAAGATGCCGCGTTTATCCACGCCATCTTTCTTCAGGTAGTCGCCCAGGTTCAGCGCCTCGTAATGCACCTTGCCCTGTTTCAGGCGTGGCAGCGGAATGCGCTTTTCAAAGCGCTCAGTCAGGTTGTCCATACCGATACCGCCGACGAATTGCGGCTGGGCGAAATCGCCTTCCGATTGCGTCACCAGATGCTGCAACTGGCCCGGCAGGAGGCGGCCCATCTCCATCTTCACGCCCGGCAGATCGCGCACCAGCACGGCGACTTTCTTCTCGCCGCTCATCGCCAGCAACGAACCCTGGCCGAGGATGTTAAGTTGCGGCGGGAACGGCGGCACCTGCACCACATGTTGCACGCGCTTGGCCAGCGTGTAGCCGCCAAACGATTTCATGCCGCGCTCGACCTGCACGTAAATGTAGCGGCCGATCGGTGCCTGGTATTTGAAGACGTGCGTTTCGCTGTGCTCGCGCTCGCCGGCGACGAGTTCGATATCCAGCTTGGTCGCCTCCTGCAGCACCTCTTCGGAAATGTCTTTCACATTGCCCCAGCGATGCGGGCGCTTGCGATCTTCCTTCTTGGTTTTCGGATGATGGATCGGCAGCAACCACGCCGTGGTCGCGCCCTTGATGTCCTTTTCCAGCGTGCTGGCCGAGAGCGTGGTGGTAATGATCTGCTCGGGCTCGCTCTTGGCACTCAGCGCGACATTCACACCCAGCTGTGTCACCGCGAGGCTGGCCAGTCCCGGCACACGCACCGTCTGCGCCAGCGTCGCATCGAAGGGCTTGCCGGCGCGTGCCGACACCGCACCCTTTGCAACATTGAGTTCGATGCTGCTGTCTTCCTGCGGTGTGGCAAGGTTTTCCGAATGGACAAATGCGTTCAGCTTCAGCTTGTCGTAGCTGACCGTGAATTTGGTGCGTTCGCGGCCCACGCCCCAGATACCTTCTGACTGGCCAGCCAGTTTCAGCTCGATGCGCCTCTCGAATTCAGCGGCGTTGACCGGCTGGGTGAAATTGACGTCGAACACCGCCTTCTTCAGCGTCGGGTTGGTCGGGTCCTGATAGAACTGCGAGCGGGTGACCTTGGCGATAAACGCTGGCGTCTGGAATTTGATGTTGTACGAAGCGAGCCGGATATGCGGGGCGACCACGGTCTGGTCGAATGTGATCTCGTGTTCGCTACCGACCGGCCAGTCTTCCTTAGGCTGGAATTCCAGTTGCTTGTCGTCGTTCCACTTCCATTTGCCTTCCAGCGGCGGGGTGATCCTGATCCCGGTCGGAACTTCCTTCTCGACCATGGACAGCGGCGCCACCGACTGGGCGAATTTCACATACAACGGACGCGGACCGCGATCGGTCTCGTCTTCGTTCTCGATCGGCGTGCGCGGCGGATTTTCCACCGACAGCTTGACCTCGATCGGCTTCGGCCGCGCCTGCCACCACTTGTAGCCGTAGACGCCACCCGCCGCAATTGCCGCCAGCAGCAGCGCCACGATGCCGGCCCGCGCCGGATTGGCCCCCGCCCATCGTCCGCCTGCCGCCATTCGGCCGCCCACCCAACGTGCCCACGGCGGAGCATTCCAGTTCACGCTGCCGAACATCGGCCGCAAAATCCAGCCCAACAGACGAACAAAAGCGCGCCCGGCCGACACGGCCAGATCGCGGATGATGGTGACGAGCTTCATGACTTCCCCTTTTGAATCGCCGCATCAATGGCGGCGACATGCGGGAATCATACTAGGCGGCGGCGGGGAAATGATGGCAGTGATGGGTCAATTGCGGGGCGATTGCGAACCAATTGGGGCGCAATTGTGGCGAAACGCCAGGATCGCTTCAGGGCAATACTTGCCCTGATCGCACCCTGACCGAAATAACATCCATCGCACTGATCGCACCGGACAGATTGGTATCGAAACGCAGATTCGCTGCGTTGACCACCTGCCCGGTGCGGGCCTTGATCGCAGCAATATCGGCTGCACTCACCGCTCGCGAGTTCGTCACATCGCCAATCAAAAACCCGATCGGCGCCGATACGGCATAGTCGGCGTTCACGCCGGACAACCCAACCGCAACCCGGTTTTGATCGGGGACGCCGGCAAGATCCACGGATACGCTGTTTCCTGAAAAACTGGCACTGGAGGTACCTACGCTCGCTGTGGCTCCACCAACTGACGTAATCGGTTCACTGAATCGAAAGATGAGCAGATGCCCAGGATTGGCAACGCGCGGCTCGGTGGTGACCGGACCGTCCAAGGGTTGGCCCGGATCGATTGGGATATCCCAGTTATCACCACCCACGGTCTTGCGCGAAACCACCGAGTCAAGCCACATACGGCCATAGCGCGAAACGAACATTGTGCCGAGGGGAGCCGACGTGCTTTCCCTGATATTGCCCGCAATGCGAAGGTTGCCGGAGTTGTCCACAGCCACTGCGCGCCCCTGATCATCCAATTCAGCCGGCCCTCTGATCGCGCCTTGCCAATCCGGCGTTTCCGACGCTGAATATCGGGCAAGCAGCACATCGAAGTTGCTGCCGTTGTATCTGCTACCCGCAACGTAAGTGTTGGCCGCACTATCGAGAGCCAGCGCGTAGCCATAAGCACCTCCCGCAACTCCCGGAAGTGTGGCTTGCCAGATCGCTTGGCCGTTCGTATCGAGCAGGACCGTGAACATTTCCGGATTTGCTGCGAATGTACGATAACCGGTTGCATGAATATTGCCGCTACCGTCCACTCTGATGTCCTGCGCTGCGCCGGGGTCGCCACCAGTTCCGGGACTGACCATCTCCCATTGCTTGTCGCCGCTGGAGTTGTATTTCACGACGCAGAAACCCCCGGCCGGAGACAAATCGGGGCTGCATCGGCCGGCGACGTATGAACTGTTTGCACTATCAACGGCAATCGCCTTGGGTGAAAAACCATGCGATACAGACACTGGCGGAGCTTCGGTCAATGTCCTTTCCCACAACACATTTCCGTCGGCAGCATATTTGACGGTCCTCGTGGCGAAATATGTGTTCGTTGAATTTATCGGCCAAGCGATTGTATAAAAACCGGTAACGATCGGATTGGCATCTCCATCCAGCGCCAGTGCCTTGCCCTGCAACACAGTCGCCGGGCCGACAGTCGGACGCCAAAGCTCGTTACCACTCGCGTCATATTTGACCAAGGCATAGCCGGATGTTTCCGTACTGACGCCCAACACATACACGTTTCCTGCTGTATCAACAGCGACGTCCCTCGGCACATCAATTGAGGTCGAGGTTGCCGAATAGATTGCACGCCACAACTCGGCGCCTGACGCGTCCAATTTGACTGTCAGAAAGTCATGTCTTGCTGCGCCCGAAGATGAGCCTGTAATGACCACTCCATCTGGCGTTGCAGCCAGCGCCTTGGCCAAGTTGTCGCTACCTGTATCTCCGCTAATGACCGCACGCCACAGTTCCTGGCCGCTTGCGTCAACTTTGACCACCAGCATGTCGTGGGTGCTGTCTGCCTTGACGATTGAGCCGGCGAGATAGGCGTTTCCCGCCACATCAAGTACGAACGCCCGCTTCGCGATATCACGGTCGCCATCGCCGACAAAGGTCGCCTCGCCAGACCCGCCATTAAAAGACGTTCTCCATTGCTGAATGGGAATCTGGGCGTCCACATTGATCGCCGCTACGCAGCAAAACAGGCCACAAAAAAGTATTTTTGGAAAATTCATTGCAAGTGGGAATGAGACTGAATGATCATTTTCGCAAGAAAATGGACTATCACCCAATTTGACCATTCACTTGACCGTTGACGCGACGCAGTTACACTCTGTCCAAAAGCGTTTGGAGACCCCATGTACGAACTCAAAACCAAGCAAAACGAACTGAGCGTTGACGCCTACATCGACGCCATCGCCGACGAAACGCGTCGCGAAGATTGCCGCACGGTCATCAAGCTGATGACCAAGGCGACGAAAGAGAAACCGAAAATGTGGGGACCGTCGATTGTCGGTTTCGGCAGCTACCACTACAAATACGACAGCGGCCACGAAGGCGATATGTGCATCACCGGTTTTTCGTCGCGCAAGAATGACCTGACGCTCTATCTGATTCCGGGGTTTGAGCAGCGCGCGGAACTGATGGAAAAACTCGGCAAACACAAGAACGGAAAATCCTGCCTGTACATCAAGCGGCTGGCGGATATCGACCAGAAGGTCCTGACGGAGCTGATCACGCTGTCGGTCAAGGAAATGAAGGCACGCTACAAATAGCCGGCCGGCGAGGCATCGCATTCAAGAAAACGAAACCCCAGCATTGGCGCGGCTTCCAGGCCAAAAAGCCCTGTAAAAGCGCGCCGATGCTGGGGTTTTTTGTTCCAGTGAATGGTGGTCAGCGTACTTGATATAGCGGGACAGATGAGGGATTTTCAGGTCACAATGATCGCGGCAGGCGCTTTGGCTTCCCTATTCTTTGCGCCAGCATGATGTCAACGAACACGGGACACGAACCACCCGCTGCAACGTGAACGGCCCCAATCCCCTCGTCAACGGAGGCAGATGTGAAATTCTTATCACGCTGGTCCAAGGGTCTTTGGCTGCTACCGGCAGCACTGTTGATTGCGGCGACGGCAAACGCCGCCACGCTGCGCTGGTCCGGCTCGGGGGAGCTGGTGAGCTGCGACCCGGCGATTTCCACCGACACGGCGGCACTGGTATTCCTGGGACACATTTACGAACGGCTGGTCACACGCGACCGCAACTTTGCGCTGGCGCCGTCGCTGGCGGTGTCGTGGGAGCAGCTCTCGCCAACCACGATGCGTTTCAAACTGCGGCCGGGCGTGAAATTCCACGATGGCACGCCGCTGACTGCGGACGACATTGCCTTTTCGGTCGAACGCGCGAGCCAGCCGAATTCACTGATCAAGTCCAACACGGTGGGCATCAAGGCCGTCACGCGCATCGACGACCTCACCGTGGAAATTCAGACCGAGCAGCCGCTGCCAACGCTGCTCAATCAGTTATATCTGATCCCGGTGATGAGCCGCGCGTGGGCGGCGCGCAACGGCGCGACCGGTCCGGCGCACTACGTCAGCGGCAAGGAGAACTTTGCCACCCGCAATGCCAACGGCACCGGTCCGTTCCAGCTCAAGTCATTCGAGAGCGGCGGCAAAATTGTGTTGACGTCAAACCCGGCCTGGTGGGGCAAGCGCGAAGGCAATGTGACCGAGGCCATCTATACGCCGATCCGCGCCAACGCGACGCGGCTCGCGGCGCTGGTGTCGGGCGAGGTCGACCTGCTGGTCGATCCGCCGGTGCAGGATCTGGAGCGATTGAAAGCCAATCCGCAATTGAAGTTGCTGCAGATTCCCGAGCCGCGGGTGATCGTGTTGCAGCTCGATGTCGAGCGCGACGAACTGCTGTTCTCGACCGTGAAGGGGAAGAATCCGTTCAAGGACCGGCGCGTGCGCGAAGCGATGCGGCATGCGATCGACCACGATGCCCTGCACCGCAAGGTCATGCGCGGCAACTCGATCCCGACCACCTCGCTGATCGCCAAGGGCGTCGCAGGCTATTCGGAAAAGGCCGCCACGCCGGTCGCGTTCGATCCCGCCAAAAGTCGCAAGCTGCTGGCGGACGCAGGCTATCCACAGGGCTTCGGCATCACGCTCGATTGCACCAATGACCGCTACATCCTCGACGAACAAATCTGCGCGGCGCTCGCCGGCATGTTCAGCAAAGTTGGCATCGACGCGACGCCGAATCCGAAACCGAAAGCACTGTTTTTTCAGAAGACCGACGCATCGCGCCGCGAGACCAGCCTGTTCATGGTCGGCTACTATCCGACCACGGTCGATGCGATGGTGGTCCTGGAAGGCGTGCTGCACACTTACAGCGGCCGTGGCGAAGGCGACAACAACACCGGCCGTTACAGCAACCCGAAGATGGACGCGCTGCTGAAAGCCGCCAAGACCGAACTCGATGTGGGCAA
>JAEUNB010000144.1 GCA_016790625.1 Betaproteobacteria bacterium
CCTAACAATTGCGGCCCTATCATTGCAGATGATCCGATCCTGGCAAGCGACGTGGTCAGCTATGTCGGCCAGCCCATTTTTGCGGTCGTGGCAGAGTCATACGATCTTGCGCGCAAGGCCGCACGTCGGGCGAAGATGAGCTACGCTGAGTTGCCCGTTGAGTTGTCGCCCGAACAGGCAAAGGCTGACGCGTCACTCGTATTGCCGCCGATGCGCCGTGCCCGCGGGAATGCGGCTGCCGGCTTGCAGAATGCAGTTCATCGCGCACAGGGAAAATTGCAGGTTGGCGGGCAGGAACAGTTTTACCTGGAGGGCCAGATTTCTTATGCCGTGCCGAAGGAGGGCAACGGCATGCATGTATGGTGCTCGACCCAGCACCCCAGTGAAATGCAACACATGGTGGCGCATGCGCTTCACGTCGCTTCCAATCAGGTGACGGTTGAAACCCGGCGCATGGGCGGAGGTTTTGGTGGTAAAGAATCGCAATCGGCGTTGTTTGCCTGCGTCGCGGCGATTGTCGCCCAGCGCCTGCAGCGGCCGGCAAAACTGCGGTTGGATCGCGATGACGACTTTCTGATCACCGGCAAGCGTCACGACTTTTACTACGACTACGATGTAGGCTTCGACCCGCAAGGCCAGATTCAGGCGCTGAAAATCGACATGATTTCCCGCGCTGGTTTCTCAGCCGACCTTTCCGGCCCGGTCATGTCCCGCGCCGTTTGCCATGTCGACAATGCCTATTACCTCAGCGATGTCGAAATCAACGGCTACGCGGCCAAGACGAATACCCAGTCCAACACGGCATTCCGCGGTTTCGGCGGTCCACAGGGCGCGTTTGCCATCGAATACATCATCGACAATATTGCCCGATCACTAGGCAAGGATGCTCTTGAAGTACGTCAGCTGAATTTCTACGGCACAAATGAGCGAAATACCACGCACTACGGGATGGAGGTTGAAGATAACGTCATTCACGAGCTGGTCGGCCAACTGCAGCAAACCAGCGACTATCAGTTGCGGCGCAAAGCGATCCGCGAATTCAACCGTAGTAGTCCCGTATTGAAGAAAGGCATCGCGCTTACGCCGGTCAAGTTCGGCATTTCGTTCAACATGGTTCACTACAATCAGGCCGGTGCGTTGGTGCATGTATACACCGATGGCTCGGTGCTGGTGAATCATGGCGGTACCGAAATGGGGCAGGGGCTTAATACCAAGGTTGCGCAGGTTGTGGCTGCAGAGCTGGGCATCAGCCTTTCGCACATCCGTTCAACCGCCACCGATACCAGCAAGGTGGCGAATACCTCGGCGACAGCCGCTTCCACCGGAACCGATCTCAATGGCAAAGCCGCGCAGGACGCTGCGAGAAAGATCCGGCGACGTCTTGCAGCACTTGCGGCATCGAAATACGGTGGCAATGCGGAGGATGTCCGGTTTCAAGGCGACCAAGTCGGCGTCAACGGACAGTCGCTGCCGTTCGCCGATCTGGTGTTGCAGGCCTATCAAGCCCGGGTACAACTGTGGTCTGACGGCTTCTACGCGACACCGAAGCTGCATTGGGACCGCAACAAAATGGAAGGGCGCCCGTTCCTGTATTTCGCCTATGGCGCAGCAGTAGCGGAGGTCGTCATTGACACATTGACCGGTGAATCGAAACTACTGCGGGCCGATTTGCTGCATGACGCCGGCAACTCCATCAATCCAGCCATCGATATCGGTCAGGTCGAAGGCGCGTTCATTCAGGGCATGGGTTGGCTGACGACAGAAGAACTTTGGTGGAACGACAAGGGCCGCCTGATGACCCATGCGCCATCCACGTACAAGATTCCCGCGGTCAATGATTGTCCAACAGATTTTCGTGTGGCCTTGTTCAAGAACAGCAATGTCGAGGACACCATTTTCCGTTCCAAGGCTGTGGGTGAGCCGCCGTTGCTGCTCGCGTTCTCGGTGTTTTTTGCTATTCGCGATGCCGTGGCTAGTGTTGCCGACTACCGCGTCAATCCACCGCTCAACGCACCGGCAACACCCGAAGCGATCTTGAATGCCGTCATCGCCACGCGCCAGGAGGCCGTGTGAATCGCTGGCTGCGCGATCTGGCACGCTTGCAGCACGATGGGACGCCTTGCGTCGTGGTTACGATCGTTTCAACCCGCGGATCGGTGCCGCGTGAAGCTGGCACGCGCATGCTGGTGACGGCCGATGACGTTATCGGCACCATCGGTGGCGGACATCTGGAATTCAAAGCGATCGGCATTGCGCGCGATATGCTGGCGGAAGGTACGGCCAGCAGCGTGCAGCGATTTCCGCTAGGTGCGAGTCTGGGGCAATGTTGCGGAGGGCTGGTGAACCTCCTGTTTGAAACGGTGGCCACATCGGCAGATTGGATAGGCCAAACCAGCGACGCTCTGGCGCGTGATGAACGCTGTGTGATGCTGAGTTCGCTGAAACCGCAGGCCGGGAATGCGACGGCCGGACGGCTGGTCATTGCGGGCGAGCGTGTATCGGGCACCCTGGGGAGCGCTGCCATCGACGCCGCCGCATTGTCTCTGATTGACGGGGAGCTTAACCAGACTGCGCCACCCGCCGTACACGTTGTCGATGGCACAGAGTGTCTTGTTGAAACACTATTGCCGGAGAGCTTTCATGTGGTGCTGTTCGGTGCTGGCCACGTCGGGCGGGCTCTGGTCAAGATCCTTGCCGATCTGGAATGCTCCATCACTTGGATCGATTCGCGCGAAAACGAATTTCCCGTCGACCTGCCCGAACAAGCGGTAGCTGTGGTCAGTGATGCGCCCGAAGAAGAGGTCGCCCGCGCGCGGCCTGGCAGCTACTTCCTGGTGATGACGCACAGTCACCCAATGGATCAATTGCTGGCGGAAGCGATTTTGCGGCGTAGCGATTTTGCCTATTTCGGCCTGATCGGTTCGCAAACCAAGCGCAAACTGTTTGAAAAACGACTGGCATTGAGAGGCGTGGACACGGAAAGGCTTGCCACCATGACCTGTCCTATCGGTCATTCGACCAAGGTGCCGATTCAAAGCAAGCAACCGATGGCCATTGCCGTAGCGGTCGCTGCCGAATTGATTGCGCTGCGCGAGAAACACCTCGCCCAACAGGAAAATTTCCCAGCACAACCGAACAAAACTCAAGCACTGGAGCGGCTTTCAGGCCAAAAATTGCCTGGAAGCCGCTCCAATGCTTGAGTTTCATATCCGAACTTTGACTGAATAAGCCATGGAAGCCTACGCCCTCGACTGGCTGAACCTGCTGTTACGCTGGCTGCACCTGATCGCCGGTGCCGCGTGGATCGGCGCGTCTTTCTATTTCGTCATGCTGGACAGCTCGCTGAAGCCGGCAACTGAGGACGAAGACATCAAACGCGGCGTCCATGGCAATTACTGGGCTGTCCATGGCGGGGGTTTTTATCAAAGCCGGAAATACCTGACCGGCCCGAAAGGTGAGCCGCTGAGCGAAGATTTGCACTGGTCGAAGTGGGAGGCCTACACGACCTGGCTTTCCGGCATGGGGTTGCTGGCGATCATCTACTGGTTCGGCGCCAGTACCTATCTGATCGACAAGAGCGTGATGGCACTCGAACCCGCACCGGCAGTGGCAATCAGCGTCGGCTTCATTGCCGGCGGCTGGATTGTTTATGACCTGCTTTGCCGGGTACTGGCCGGCAAGGAAAATCTTTTGGCAGGCTTGGTGTTCTTGCTGGTCATGCTGGCGGATTGGGCGCTGTTTCAGGTTTTCGGCGCGCGAGCCGCCTATGTTCACGTTGGCGCGATGATGGGCACCATGATGGTGGCGAACGTGTTTTTTCACATCATCCCCGGCCAGAAGAAAATGGTCGATGCCATTCGCGCCGGCCAGCCAGTGGACCCGATGCCCGGCACCATCGGCAAACAGCGCTCGGTGCACAACACCTACTTCACGCTGCCGGTGCTGTTCATCATGATCAGCAACCATTTCCCGATGACCTACAGCCACCCGTATGGCTGGGCGGTACTTGGTGTGATCATGCTGGCAGGCGTGTTGATCCGGCAGTTTTTTGTGCTGCGGCGCCGTGGCCGGAATGCGCCATTGCTGTTGGTGGCCGGCGGCGCGCTGATTGCAGGATTGATCGTGTTTCTTGCGCCAAAGCCAGGCACGCCCAAGCCAGACGCGGTCAGTTTTGCCAAGGTCAAGGCGGTCGTCGATAGCCGCTGCGTCTCCTGCCACGCGATGGCACCGACGCAGGAAGGATTTGCGCAACCACCCAAAGGCATCGTGATGCAGGATGCGTCCGGTATCAGTCAAAACGCCGCCAAGATTGCCGAGACCGTGGCGAGCCGCTACATGCCGATCGGCAACCTGACGCAAATGACCGACGACGAGCGTGCACTGATTGCCGCCTGGTTTGCGCAGGGCGCCAAGACCAGATAGCGCAAATATGACTATCCCGAACCAAAACACTCCCCCGATCGGCGTGCGGGCCTTCCGCGCCTCCATCCTGCACTTCACCGGCGATCCGCATGAGCTGGGTGAATCCGCAGCTGAATATTTCTACGATGGCTTGCTGCTGGTCGAGGGCGGCAGGGTGCAGCGGATTGGCGATGCAACCGCAATGCTGGCCACTTTGCCGCCGGGCACGGAAATCACCGACTATCGCGGCCACCTGATCGTGCCCGGGTTTGTCGACACGCACCTTCACTTCGCCCAGACTGACATCATCGCTTCGCACGGCGAGCAGGTGCTGCAATGGCTGGAGCGCTATACCTTCCCGGCTGAGAAGCGCTTCGCCGATCCTGCACACGCGGCGGAAGTGGCGGAATTTTCAGTCAATGAAATGCTGCGCAACGGCACGACTGCGTCGATGGTTTTTGCCACTGTGCACAAAGGATCAGCGGACGCGATTTTCCGCGCAGCAGAAGCGCGCGGGTTGTGCATGATCGCGGGCAAGGTCTTGATGGACCGGAATTCGCCTGAAGGGCTTTGCGATACCGCTGAATCCGGCTACGAGGACAGCAAGCAATTGATCAATGACTGGCATGACAAGCCCGGTACCCGCCTGCGTTATGCGGTCACACCAAGATTCGCGCCGACCTCGACCGAACGGCAGCTCGAATTGGCTGGCAAGTTGCTGGACGAGCATCCTGGCGTTTACCTGCAATCGCATCTGGCGGAAAACAAGCACGAATGTCGGTGGGTACGGGAGTTGTTTCCCTGGAGCAAAAGCTATCTCGATGTCTACGATAGGTTCGGCCTGCTACGCCCACGCAGCGTCTACGCCCACTGCATTCATCTGGAAAGCGCGGATCGCAAACTCATGGCGCGCAAGGGTGCCGCGATGTCGTTTTGCCCAACGTCGAATCTGTTTCTCGGCAGCGGGCTGTTCGACGCCGATGAGGCCAGGAAGCTTGGCGTCAAGGTCGGCGTGGGTACCGATGTCGGTGGTGGCACCAGCTTCAGTATCCTGCGCACTCTGCATGAGGCCTACAAGGCGCTGCACCTGAACGGCCAGGCAATGGATGCCTTGCAGGGGTTCCATCTGGCCACGCTGGGTGGCGCAAAGGCGCTGGACCTGGACCGCGAAGTCGGCAATTTTGAAGCCGGCAAATTCGCGGATTTCGTCGTGCTAGATATGGCGGCGACACCCTTGGTCGAGCGCCGGCTGGCCAGCGCCGGTTCGCTAAGGGAAAGATTGTTCGTCGCCATGATGCTGGGCGACGAACATATGGTGGCGGCGACATACATTCAGGGAAAGTGCCAGTTTTCACGGAGCAAACCCTAGCACTGGTGCGGCTTTCCGGCCAAAAATGGCTGGAATTCCGCACCAAGTGGCGATTCAAGTGAGACTGTGCTGTGAAAACCGCTAATGCTATACTTTATGCATCAACAATAGCAAAACGAAAGGGCCGCAACGGATTGCGTGAGATTGCCGACAGGCAAAACGCAAACTTCGCGGAGAACCAAATGGTTATGACACCGCTGACTACGCTGGGAGTGCCTTTACGCTAGATCGCGCGGTCGCTGTTCGTGTTTGCCTGTTACGAATACAAAAAGCGCGGTCTTCCGCGCTTTTTTCATTTCTGGATCAGCTTAATTTTCAAGGTGCAATATGGTTGCCATCACGTTACCGGACCAGTCGGTCCGACAATTCGACAAACCCGTTTCCGTGGCCGAAGTTGCTGCAAGCATAGGTGCCGGCCTGGCCAAGGCCGCGCTGGGCGGCAAGGTGGATGGCAAGCTGGTCGACACCAGCTTTGTTATCGAGCGTGATGCGGCGCTGGCCATTGTCACGGACAAGGATGCCGATGGCTTGGACATGATCCGTCACTCTACGGCCCATTTACTGGCCTATGCGGTGAAGGAATTGTTTCCCGACGCACAGGTAACCATTGGACCGGTGATCGAGAACGGCTTTTACTACGATTTCTCGTACAAACGCCCGTTTACGCCTGACGATTTGGCTGCCATCGAAAAGAAAATGGGCGAGCTCGCCAAGCGTGACATCCCCGTGTCGCGCAAGGTGCTGCCGCGGGACGAGGCGGTGGCGTATTTCAAGGGGCTGGGTGAGGACTACAAGGCTGAAATCATCGCCTCCATTCCTGCCAATGAAGACGTGTCGCTCTATTCAGAAGGCGATTTCACGGACCTTTGCCGCGGCCCGCATGTGCCCTCGACCGGCAAGCTGAAGGTGTTCAAGCTGATGAAGGTGGCCGGAGCCTATTGGCGCGGCGACTCCAAGAATGAGATGCTGCAACGCATTTACGGTACGGCGTGGGCGAAAAAGGAAGAACAGGAAGCGTACCTACACATGCTGGAAGAGGCTGAGAAGCGCGACCATCGCAAGATCGGCAAGCAGCTCGATTTGTTTCACATGCAGGACGAAGCACCGGGCATGGTGTTCTGGCATCCCAAAGGCTGGGCCATTTGGCAGCAGGTGGAGCAGTACATGCGTACGGTTTACCAGGACAATGGCTACCAGGAGATCCGTTGCCCCCAAATCCTGGCGCGCTCTCTTTGGGAAAAGTCCGGCCACTGGGAAAACTACAAGGACAATATGTTCACGACGGAGTCGGAAAAACACGATTTCGCCATCAAACCGATGAACTGTCCCGGTCACATTCAGGTCTTCAACTCGGATTTGCGTTCGTATCGCGATCTGCCGCTGCGTTATGGCGAATTCGGTTCATGCCACCGTAATGAAGCGTCAGGCGCGTTGCACGGCATCATGCGTGTACGTGGCTTTGTGCAGGACGACGGACATATTTTCTGTACGGAAGAGCAGATTACCGACGAATGCGTAGCGTTCAACCAGCTTGCGCTCAAGGTTTATGACGATTTCGGCTTCAAGGACATCGCCATCAAGATCGCATTACGACCGGAAAAGCGCATTGGCAGCGACGATACGTGGGATCGCGCCGAAAACGCGCTTCGCGATGCTTTGAAGGCCAGCAACGTCGAATGGACGGAACTGCCGGGCGAGGGGGCTTTTTACGGCCCCAAGATCGAATACCACATGAAAGACTCGATCGGCCGTTCATGGCAGTGCGGCACGATGCAGGTCGATTTCTCCATGCCAGGCCGTTTGGGGGCGGAGTATGTGGACGACCATAGTGCCCGACAGACGCCGGTAATGCTGCACCGAGCCATCGTAGGTTCACTTGAGCGGTTTATCGGTATCCTGATCGAGAACCACGCTGGATCGCTGCCAGCTTGGCTGGCCCCAGTCCAAGTGGTGGCGATGAATGTGACCGAACATCAGGCCGAGTACGTGAACCAGGTGGTTGCAGGCCTGAAAGCGGCCGGTTTCCGGGTGCAGGCAGATTTGCGCAACGAGAAAATTTCCTATAAAATACGGGAACATAGCTTGCAAAAAGTTCCTTTTCAGCTGGTTTTAGGTGACAAGGAAATGCAGGCAGGAACCGTAACAGCACGCATTCGGGACGGCAAAGGCGGTGGTGAAAACCTGCCGGCCATGAGTCTCGATGCATTTATTTCGCATTTGAAAGCGGAAATTGCGGCTAAACGTTAGCCGCAATTTTCATTCATTTGCTGTACTACAAGCCCTTGAGGCGGTGATGCACACTGCCCAAGATATTCAGCAATGTTTGGGAGAGTTTTATCGCTACTGAAAAAGACGTTCGAATCAACAGTGAGATCACAGGTCTTACCGAGGTTCGACTGCTTGGCAAAGATGCTGAGCCCCTTGGAATCGTGAGCCTCGCGGAAGCGAATCGGCAAGCGGAAGAGGCGGAACTGGATTTGGTGGAAATCGCCCCGACGGCGAAGCCGCCGGTTTGCCGGATCATGGATTTCGGCAAGTTCAAGTACCGTGAGGCCAAGAAGGCGCACGAAGCCAAACTGAAGCAGAAACAGATTCAGGTGAAGGAAGTGAAGTTCCGGCCTGGTACTGACGATGGCGATTACAACATCAAGGTACGCAATCTGAAGCGTTTTCTGGAAGAGGGCGATAAAACCAAGATTACTCTTCGCTTTCGCGGACGCGAAATGGCCCATCAGGAATTGGGCATGGCGTTGTTGAAGCGGGTCGAAGCAGATTTGGCGGAATTGGGGCAGGTTGAACAATTCCCGAAAATGGAAGGCCGTCAGATGGTGATGATGGTCGGTCCGAAGAAGAAACACTGATTGGATTCAAGGAGTGCACCACTCCAGCAGCAATAACGGTGCAGACAAGCTGACTTCAGGTTCAAAGCATGGAATGGTTCCATCACCTGCTGCGGCAACGTAATCAAAAGGTAGAAACATGCCCAAGATGAAAACCAAAAGCGGCGCCGCCAAGCGGTTCAAGCCGCGCGGTAGCGGCTCCATCAAGCGCTCCATGGCGTTCAAGCGCCACATCCTCACCAAGAAAACCACCAAGAATAAGCGTCAATTGCGTGGCACGGCTGAGATTCATGCAACCAACATGGGGCACGTCCGCGCGATGTTGCCCTACGCGTAAGGGGGAGCGACCATGCCAAGAGTTAAACGTGGTGTAACCGCCCGCGCGCGTCACAAAAAAGTACTGGATCTGGCGAAGGGCTATCGCGGCCGTCGCAGCGCAGTCTTCCGCATCGCTAAAGAAGCGGTAATGAAGGCTGGCCAATACGCCTATCGCGATCGTCGTGCCAAGAAGCGTGTGTTCCGCGCCCTGTGGATTGCCCGTATCAACGCGGCAGCCCGCCAAGGCGGTATGACCTATTCCCGCTTCATGAACGGTCTCAAGCGCGCATCGGTCGAAGTTGACCGTAAAGTGCTGGCCGATCTGGCGGTGATGGACAAACCCGCATTCGCGCGATTTATCGAGCAAGCCAAAGCAGGCCTTGCCGCTTAATACGAACAATCGCTCGTAAACAGCTGAACGCAAAAGGCCCGCTGGACCAAACAGCGGGCCTTTTGTTTTTATTCGAACCCACGAAACGAGTAGTCAAACATGTCTTCGCCAGACGTTACATTGGTTGCCATATTGGTGGACGCCACCGCGACTTTAGGCGCGGTGAAATCCATGCCGGAGCTGGAGCAGGTCAAAGCCAAGTACCTTGGAAAATCCGGGTCGCTCACGGAGCAGTTGAAATCACTGGGCAAATTGCCGCCCGAAGAAAAAAAGACCACTGGTGCAGCCATCAACGAGGTCAAGTCGCAGGTCGAGACATTGATCAATGATGCTAAGACTCGTATCGCTAATGCCGAACTGGCATCCAAACTGGCGGCCGAGTCGATCGACGTCACACTGCCTGGGCGCAATCCGGGAATAGGTGGTCTTCACCCGGTGACGCGTGCGCTGGAGCGCATCGAATCGCTATTCGCGACTATGGGGTTTTCTGTCGCTGATGGCCCGGAAATCGAGAACGATTACTACAACTTTACAGCGCTTAACACGCCGCCCAATCATCCTGCGCGATCGATGCAAGACACGTTCTACCTGGCAAATTCCGAGCATGTGTTGCGCACGCATACATCACCGGTTCAGATCCGCCATATGCAAGCGCAGGCGGAGAAGGGCGGTCCGCCGATTCGCATCATTTGTCCGGGACGGGTTTATCGTTGCGATCACGATGCCACGCACTCACCGATGTTCCATCAAATTGAGGGCCTATGGGTGGACGAGGGCATCAGTTTGGCCGACCTCAAAGGTACATTGACCCAGTTTTTCCGCGCCTTCTTTGAGCGCGATGACATGCAGATTCGCTTTCGACCGTCATTTTTTCCCTTTGTGGAGCCGGGCGTCGAGGTCGACATGGAGTGGGAAAACAAGGGCGGCAAGATCAAATGGCTGGAAATCGGTGGCGCCGGTGTCGTTCACCCGCAGGTGCTGCGCAACGGCGGCATTGATCCGGAAAAGTATTCGGGATTCGCTTTTGGCATGGGGCTGGATCGCCTCGCCATGTTGAAGTACGGCGTGAATGATCTGCGGTTGTTCTTTGAGAATGACATGCGTTTCCTGAGCCAATTCCGATAACAGGTAAGAGAATGAAAGTTTCCGTAAATTGGTTGAAAGAGCTGGTCGACATCAATCTGTCGATCGATGAGCTCGCACACGTCCTGACCATGTCGGGATTAGAGGTGGAGGAAATCACTCCAGTCGCTGCAGAGTTCGACCGTATTGTTATTGCCGAAGTGAAAGCGACGGCACCACACCCGAATGCCGACAAGCTGCGTGTTTGTGAAGTGGACGCCGGGACTGGAGCAATTTTGCAAATTGTCTGTGGCGCGCCAAACGTCGCCCCAGAAATGCGCGTTCCTTGCGCACTGGTCGGCGCAAAGCTGCCTGGGTTGGAAATCAAGCAAGCCAAACTGCGAGGCGTTGAATCGAACGGCATGCTCTGCTCGGCAAAAGAGCTTGGACTATCCGATGACCACGGCGGCTTGCTGGCATTGGCCAATGACGCGCCCATCGGTCAGGATATTCGTAAGTATCTGGATCTGGACGATGTCTACCTGACGTTGAAGATGACGCCAAATCGAGGTGATTGTCTTTCGATGGTGGGTATCGCGCGCGATTTGGCTGCCGTCACTGGCCGCCAATTGCGAATTCCCGCTATTCCGGAGGTGGCCGCTACCGGTACCACATCGCGTCCGATCAATATCGAAGCCAAGAGCGCATGCGGTCAGTACCTGGGACGTGCTGTAACAAACCTTAATGCTCGCGCATCTACGCCAGAGTGGATGAAGCGACGCCTGGAGCGCGCCGGCTTTCGCTCAATCGCCCCACTGGTGGACATCACCAACTATCTGACACTCGAGCGCGGTCGCCCCATGCACGCGTTTGACAACGACAAGCTTCAAGGTGGCATCAACGTTCGATTTGCCAAACCTGGCGAGCGTATGAACCTGCTCAACGAGCAAGGCGTGGACCTGCAGCCGAATATGCTTGTCATTACGGACGCTGCAGGCCCGGTTGGCATGGGTGGCGTCATGGGCGGTCTGGAGAGCATGTGCACGCTCGATACGCAAAACGTTTTCTTCGAGGCAGCGTACTTTGATCCCGATGTGATTCAAGGCAAGACGCGAACCTTGGGCATCAACTCGGATGCGGCGTACCGGTTTGAACGTGGCGTTGATCCCTTCAGCCCGCGTGATGGCATCGAGTACGCTACTCAGCTGGCCGTCAAGATATGTGGCACACCACAGACGCAGATCGGCTCCATTACTGAAGCATTGGGTGATCTGCCGCAGCAAGTGGCGGTGCGCGTTCGCCCGGAGCGGGTTGTGCGGCTGGTTGGCATGACCATTCCGACTGAGGAGATGATCGTGAGCCTTCGCCGGTTGCAGTGCGAGGTCGAGAATATTGACGGCGCACTGCTGGTGAAACCGCCTACTTATCGATTTGACCTGCGCATAGAAGAAGACTTCATAGAAGAAATTGCCCGTGTTCATGGCTATGAAAAGGTGCCGTCTGTGGCGCCAGTTTCGTCTCTGCCGATGACCTCGATCCCCGAGGGCCGCCGTTCACGTAGCAGTCTGCGTCATGCTATGGCGGATATGGGTTTTCAGGAAGTCATCAACTACAGCTTCACGCCGGAGTCGTGGGAGACCGATTTCGCCGCCAATACGAAGCCGCTGTGGCTGGCGAATCCAATTGCCAGCCAAATGAGCGTCATGCGCAGCAATTTAATTGGTGGGCTGATTGCCTCTTTGAAACACAACCTGAACCACGGCGAGGACAGAATCAAGCTGTTCGAAATCGGTCGCGTGTTTCTGGCTGATGAGGCAAGCATTGCTGCCCAGCCAGAGCGAATAGCTGGTTTGGCGTATGGGGCACGCTTTCCAGAGCAGTGGGGAGAGGGCGGTCAGAAGGGCGTCCGCGCCGACTTTTACTCGCTCAAAGGGGAACTGGAATTACTTCTGCACGGCCTACCCTTAAGAATTGAAAAGAGTAGCCACCCCGCTTTACACCCGGGAAGATCAGCTCAGATTTTGGTCAATGGCAAACCAGTCGGCGTGATTGGCGAGCTGCATCCACAGTGGCAGCAAAAGTACGACTTGCCAACCGCGCCGTTGTTGTTCGAGGTTGATATTGCTGCGATCAGCGCAGCGCGTGCGCCGATTTATCAGCCCATTTCCAGAATGCAGGCAATACGTAGGGACGTCGCTTTGCTGGTACCGGAAGCAATGGAAATTCAGTCGATGATCGATGCCGTAAACGCACTAAAACTACCGTCGGTCATCGAATTTGCGCCTTTCGATATTTACCGCGGTCAAAACCTGGACTCCGGGAAAAAAAGTGTTGCGCTTCGGGTAGTTATGCAGGATACTGATAGAACTTTGACAGATTCCGAGGCGGACAGCAAAGTCTCTGAAATAGTTGAAGTTTTGTCTCAAAAGTTTGGCGTAACTCTCAGAAAATAAAAGAGAAAAAGTTATGACGCTTACAAAAGCGGAACTTGCCGACTTGATGTTCGAGAAAGTTGGTCTGAATAAGCGAGAAGCCAAGGATATGGTGGAGTCCTTTTTCGAGGAAATCCGCTTGGCTCTTGAGAACGGCGACAGCGTCAAGCTGTCCGGCTTCGGCAACTTTCAGTTGCGAAACAAACCACAGCGCCCGGGTCGTAATCCGAAAACCGGGGAAGAGATTCCAATTACGGCACGGCGTGTGGTGACTTTTCATGCCAGTCAAAAACTGAAGAGCCTCGTGGAGAAGTCGTTCAATGGATCCGTTGCCCACCAGTAGCCTGCCGACCATCCCGGCCAAGCGTTACTTCACGATCGGTGAAGTGAGTGAGCTGTGCGGCGTAAAACCGCATGTGCTGCGCTACTGGGAGCAAGAATTTACCCAGTTAAAACCATTGAAACGCCGGGGCAATCGTCGGTATTACCAGCATCATGAAGTGCTGCTGATCCGCCGTATTCGCGAATTGTTGTACGAGCACGGCTTTACCATCAACGGCGCAAGAAATCGCCTTGATGAGCCAGTCAGTGTCTCTCAGAAAGTCATTTCCAGTGGCCGTACGCTGGATTTGGGCGAAGTACGGAGCGAGCTGAAAAGCATCGTCAGCATGTTGAGCGCATAGCGCCCGACGGCGATAAGCAGATATAATTTAAGGCTCGGTCGGGGCGTAGCGCAGCCTGGTAGCGCACTTGCATGGGGTGCAAGGGGTCGGAAGTTCGAATCTTCTCGCCCCGACCAATTGGATTCAAAGTAGTTACGACAGAAAAAGCCGCTAATGCGGCTTTTTTGCATTTCAAGGTCGCTGTAAGCAATTGATTTCGAAATGAAATGCATCAATGATAATCGTATAATTTATAGCCTGGGAGTCTGTAGAACGCGTATCCGCAACGGGTATTAACCACCCCCGCCGATCGCGTGAGCCGACATCGATTTGCCGATGCGGCAGCTCTTATGGGGTGCTACTCGCCCCCATGCCCCTGAGAGTCAAAAACACGTTTTCGCCAGAGAAAATAGCGAACGAATGGCCACGCGAGCGCGTTGAAGAGGGGAGCCCGAACCGGACGCGGAAACAGCCGGACGAAACGCATTAGCGCCGCGAGTAGGGCGTCGAATCGTAAAAAATGCGGGTCGGTGGCCATTGCCCAGATTCCTTTGCCTTAGCGACCTTTTCCGGAACGTTCCAATGCTGGAAATAGTACCGAGCCCTGGACGATGCCGGATCATCGAACCCGCCAATGACCCGAAGCCAAAGGTCGCAATCACGTTTTCGAACACCGGGCGGATAGATCGACATGCAAACGAGTCTACCGGTCAGGGCGCGGAAGGCAATACCGTACAGGTGTAGGGTACGTTTTGTAATACCTTGGTTTTCCGCGAAACTGAGTGTCCTCAGCGCAATTTTCCCTAGCGTCAGACCATCGACGGTCGCTTTTATGTTCTGGAGTGTCCGTATATCTAGTCTAGCGATTTGAACCGTGCCGCCGCCCCCGGCTTCGCCGGGGTCCCCCGCGGCCGGTAACAAATCGCACTGTGCGCGGTCCGGGCCTGAATTGACGAAAACAGCGTCCGGGCGCTAGATTGGGGTCGCCGGCAGCTCGCGCGTTCCCTTGATAGCAACCACGACGGATCATAACCCGAGTGCGACTGAGGGGCCTTAATCAGCGGGTGGAAGCGATACTGTTTCCAATGCCGACCAAGTCGCTTCCGCTAAGCCTATGATGCTGCAACGAAAATCAATCTGATTCCGCGAAGAGGGCACAACCTTTGTTCAATTCTTGTTGACGCAAAAGTTTGCGTCGGTGTGTCGTTGAAGCGTTTGTGTGTTTCGGCAAATGCACGCATTCGCCGCATGTGGCTGACTAAAGGTTACCGTTTGCAGGGACCTCCAATTCGGCCTATGCTCAAACGCATGGGATCAAGTCGCCCGACACAAATCCATCTCGAGCAATCGACAACTGATGCGTTTTTTCAGCGCGGACGCGAGATGGCACAAGCCGCCGATAGCAGCGCGAAGATAAAGCCCCGGCGTCTGATCAGCTTTGAAGATCCTTCGATTATGGCTGCGCTTCTGACGCCCAGACGCACGGCACTTTTCGTGGACGTGCGAGACCGTGCAGGAACCATCGCTGAAGTGGCTAATCGACTGGGGCGAAGCGCTCGCGCGGTCAATCGCGATGTCGAGTTTTTCGCGCAACTGGGAATCTTCGTGGTCGAACCTGCAGCCGACGGGCTTGCCGGAATATATCGGCGGGTGCGCGCAGATGCTGACAAGCTGGTGCTGAGTTGCGTGATTGGTGAATAGGGACGATCGAATCGACCGCCTCGGTTTTCCCGGCAAGCACTCGCGATCACATCTGAACGGTCAGCGTCTCCCGTCTTTTCAGAACGATCTCGACCAACGTGTTGAGAATCAGGATCGCTTTGACCTTCTCCATCAGCATTGTCAGGAAGACGCCGCGCGATCATTCCAACGGGGCGATCTTTGAAAGCGATTCGAGCTGCTCGCGTTTGGCAGGGTCGCGATGGTACTCGTACGCGTTCAGCCAGGTCATGAACATCTTGTCCGAGTTCATGACTTCATTGTTGGACTGCATGGCGATCATTTTCTGCATCTCGCGGCTGTCGTACTTCGTCAGCAGCCCCTGCAGAAACGGTTGTATCGACGTGTCGCGAAACGTACGCGCCAGGATGCTTCGCACACGCACAAAACTCGTTGACTCATCTTGCAGGACGAAAGGGCGCAACTTGTGAAGCACTGCGGCCACCACCTCGTCCGGCGGTGCGTCGACTTTCCAAGTAGGGGCCGCACTGGCTTCCCAGTTGAAATTGAGCTTGGTTCCATGGCCCTCGGTGACGAACCGCGTGGCGGCGAGCTCGACGGCGCAGTCGGCGTAGACGTGCAGGCTCTTTGACTCCTCCGCTGCAAACTCGAGCTTCACTTCGATTCGCTTGCCCGTCGCGGGATCGGTAATCCCGATGGTCGCAGGGCCAGTGTCACTCGAAGAGATGGGTACGATTTCGACCGGCATGACAGCCTCCATTCTTGCGTGCCGGCGAACCCTTTTCGCACGGGCTAACGCTCCCCAAAACAACCCCGGCATTAGACCTAAAACCGGGCTAAAGCGGCTCGGTAAGGAATTGCGTATAGGCGGATACTGGTCGACGCTGCCCCCTTTTTTGGGCAGAAAACCAGGAGCGCCTTACGACAAGATCGAGCAACGCCCCCTAGAAATGCAAAAGCCACCGGGCATGGTGGCTTTTGTGATGCACATCTTGGCGGCTTGCTCAAGACACTGACGTTGCCCCTTTAGGAAGGACAGATACAGGCTATCAATTAAAAAGGTGCCT
>JAEUNB010000206.1 GCA_016790625.1 Betaproteobacteria bacterium
CGTGTGCCGAATTCGGACACGGTGGTGTGGTCCGCCCATTGCCACGACGACCTCGGCATGGCGGTGGCCAATTCACTCGCTGCCGTGAAGGCCGGCGCGCGTCAGGTGGAATGCACCATCAATGGCCTAGGCGAGCGCGCCGGCAATGCCTCGCTGGAAGAAATCGTCATGGCCGTGCGCACGCGCAAGGACTACTTCAATGTCGAGACGGGTATCGACGCTACGCAGATCGTGCCGGCATCGAAACTGATTTCCACGGTCACCGGCTACCCAGTGCAGCCGAACAAGGCCGTGGTCGGTGCCAATGCCTTTGCGCACGAATCCGGCATTCACCAGGATGGTGTGCTGAAACATCGCGAGACCTACGAGATCATGCGTGCGCAGGATGTGGGCTGGCACAACAACAAGCTCTCTCTCGGCAAACTCTCCGGCCGCTCAGCATTCCGCGAGCGATTGAAGGAATTGGGCATCGAGCTCGAATCTGAAGTCGCGCTGAACGCGGCGTTCAAGAAATTCAAGGAACTCGCCGACAAGAAGTCCGAGATCTTCGACGAAGATTTGCACGCGCTGGTGTCTGATGAAGCCGTCACGCCAGAAGTCGAGAAGTACCAACTGGTGTCGATGACCGCGCACGTTGAAACCGGCGAACAGCCTTACGCAAAGTTGGTCATCGCCGACAGTGGCAAAGAAACCCGCTGCGAAGCCAAAGGCGCAGGGCCGGTGGATGCCACCTTCAAGGCGCTGGAGAGCGTGGCGCACAGCGATGCGGAGCTGCTGCTGTACTCGGTCAACAACGTCACCGAAGGCACCGACTCACAGGGTGAAGTGACAGTGCGGCTCTCCAAGGCGGGGCGCGTGATCAATGGCATCGGCTCGGATACCGACATCGTCGTTGCGAGCGCAAAGGCATACATCAACGCGCTGAACAAGCTCGCACACGGCGAGCGGATGAACCCGCAGACGGGGGACTGAGCGCGGGGTTTGTTGCTCAGCCCTGCGGCTGAGCAACCCGCGCGAAGCGTCCTGCCGATGCAGCGGCGGGACGTGCGACACGAAGTGGCGCGTGCGGGGTTTGTTGCTCAGCCCTGCGGCTGAGCAACCCGCGCGAAGCGGCTTGGGTAAAGATTTTCGGCGCAGCGTAAGGGTTAATCTCAAATCCTCATTCCCGTTCGCCCTGAGCTTGTCGAAGGGTTGAACGGGCCACGCTGAATCAATGGCTTGCCGATACAGTACTTCGACACGCGAAACGCCCTTGTCCTGAGATGCCGATGGATCGGCGCGAATCGCAATCTCTAAGGATTTCCAAGGGACAAAACTCCAGAGCTGGCGTGGCGTTTCAGCCATTTTCATCCGGGAAGCCGCTTCAATGCTGGAGTTTTTCGGTTTCGCTATACTCGATTCGATGCGCCGTTCTTGCCGCTTTTCGCGATTCTGTTATTGCCCACTTCGACCTGTCGCTGCATGGCGAGGCTATGTTTATCTACGGATTACAGCTGAATTTACGTGCCAGAATAGGTGAGCATCGCGCCTCGATAGGCGGGCGAGAAGTTTCCCTAAATTAGATTCGCGTTCCGTAGCGTTATGGACAAGAGTGAGGAGAAAGCACTAAACGACATTGCCAACTTTGGTTGTCATGTGCTTAGGGTATTGGAGGAAGAAGGGCACCCTCCGTTTTGCTACTCCATTGGAATTAAACAGTCTTCCGGACAGCCGGAGTTGATTGTTGCTGGCCTAAACCCCGAGCTTGCCCATTCGATGATCAATCAATACAACGATAGAGTACGAGCCGGGGAGTATTTCCTAGCGGGACAGCGCGCTTCTGGTTTTTTGGAAGGTTTCGACATTGAGTTCAGAGAAGTGCACTCATCGCACTATCGCAACTATTTTGGGTGGGGCATCTGGTTATACAAAGGTACAGACTTCAAAGTACTTCAAGCGGTTTGGCCCACGACAAAAGGAAAATGGCCTTGGGATGATCATGGTTCAGATTGGTATCAATATGTTCAGCCATTGCTGGATGAGCCTGTACGCTAACTCTTCCCTGAACCGGCCCTGCGTCCGGCAGGCCGATTGCCTCCAGCGTCATGCATCAGAGCAAATAACGACATGAATAGGTTTACAGTTTTCGCTGATTACTTTCAGTTTGTACTCATGGATGAAAAGTCAGAGGATGACTTTTCTGCAATCTGGACTGATGAGGCCCTCGACCGAATGCTTGCCGTTGGTTCAGACGCCGTGTGTCCCGGTACGCTACGCAACGTTGATGTCAGAGTCGAAATTGAAGTTCTTAGTGCACCACCTGCGGTGGACCTCGCGAAATGGGATCATGCAGTCGAGGCATCATTGAATGTCCCATCAGGAAAGCTCGTTGTAATGGGATGCACGGACTATCTACCGGCTGCAAAGAGGATCGAAGTCAAACCCGGAAACTATCAGCTCTTGTCGTTGGCCAGCGGCATTGACTCCATTCAAACAGAGTGGGAACCGGCCGACGATGTTTATCGGGTGTATCTGTGGCTAGGTGAACCTCGCGCGCCAAATCTCATCAAGAAATGGCAGCGTGCAGACGCATGGCACCGCCGTCAAATACGCCACCTATGATCGCTGGACGCCGCAAAGCTCGTCGTCTCCTAGCCGCGGTCGTTAGTTCAAACACACAAGTCCGCTATGCCGCTACCCCCACGCACATGAACGACACCGCCCCTCGACAGCGCTGGACGTACATTTGGCTCGCTGCAATTTTCGTGCTGAGTGTGTACTACCTGTATCGGGCAATCAACTATCGCTACTTCACGCCGGCCCAGCAGGGACCGGATTTTGTGGCCAAACAGTTCTGGTATTACTCGCACCTGCTGTTTGCGCTGCCGGTACTCTTCGGCGCGCCGCTCCAGTTCATCGCTGAGCTTCGGCAACGCGCGCCGCATATACATCGCGCGGTTGGCAAGGCGTATGTCATCGGCGCATGTGTGGCGGCACTGACCGCCATCTATCTGGGAGGCACAGGTCAGTACGAAGGCTCGCGCCTGTCGATCGTTCTCACCGGGTTGCTCTGGTTGTTCTTCACGCTCGCCGCCTGGCGCCAGGCCGTGGCGAAGAACTATGCGACGCATCGCGCGTTCATGATCCGCAGCTACACGCTCGCACTGGTTCTGGTTTGGTTGCGGCTGATGTACGACCTTCAGGACTACTTGTTCTTCTACGTCGAGAACGCAGACCTGCGCGACGCGACTCGTGAGTGGGCATCATGGGTGCTGCCGCTGCTCGTGGTGGAGTTCTGGATATCCTGGCGTCCGCAACTCGGCGCCAGGAAACGTGCCGCCTAACCTCCAGCATTGGCGCGGCTTCCCGGGCGAAAATGCCTGAAACGCCGCGCCAGGTAATGACTTTATTTTTCAATCATCGCGAATTGTGGATACACCGGAGCATAAAACATGACCGAGCATCGAATCTTCACCGCCGAGTTTGCCAAGGTGTACCCGATGTACGTGCAGAAAGCGGAACGAAAAAATCGTACCAAGGCCGAAGTCGATCAGATCATCTGCTGGCTGACCGGCTACAGCGAAGCCGGACTGAGAAAGCAGATTGAGAGCAGGAGCGACTTCAAAACTTTCTTTGCCGAATCGCCCGCTTTCCACCCGCACAGTGGATTGATTAAAGGCGTGGTGTGTGGCGTGCGTGTCGAGGAAGTCGCCGATCCACTGATGCAGAAAATTCGCTACCTCGACAAGCTGATTGATGAGCTTGCTAAGGGGAAGGCGATGGAGAAGATTTTGCGGTGAGGATGAGCGAACGTTATGCGGCTCCAGGTGAGCACCTTGCGAATAACCAGAAGAGTGGCCGGGCCTATTTGATTTCAGGTCACAATAAGCCAACACAACGGAGAGCCTATGAACGCGACGCGCCCCATCAAGTGCATAAACGCAATTGGACTTTATTTGTTACTGACCGCGCACTCTCTTGCCTTTGCTCAGCAGCCCGCAAAAGAAACCTTTGTTCCGGTCGAGCAGGCCTCCTTTCATCAATTGGTCTTCGCCGATGAGGACCTCGCGATCTTGAACAATCTCTATCCGCCCGGCGGCGATTCGGGGTTTCACGCGCACTATCGCGATATTTTTTACGTTGTGGTTCAAGGCTCGAAATCGAGCACGCAGAGTGTGGGCAAGACACTGACAGCTGGGCCGATGATTCCAGCGGGGACCACAGGGTACGGCACCATCGGCACCGAAGTCGTACACCGGGTGGTCAACAGCGACAAGAGCACTTTTCAAATCATCGTCGTTGAATTGCGCCGCAAAAATCCGTTGGGACAGGCGATGCCGTCGCGCGACGCGGCTCCCCAATACACACAGATTCTCGACAATCCACGGGTGCGAGCTTGGCGGCTGATATTGTTGCCGGGGCAATCGGTGCCTGCGATTTCGCAGGGCAGCAAGGGAGTCCGGGTTGTCGTGCGTGGTGGTTTGCTGACGACAATCAGGCCGGGGGTGCAAGATCAAATCCTGGCGGTGCGTCCGGGGGATTTCTCGGTCCAGCCGCTCGGCGAAACACGCGCGCTCAAAAATGGCGGCAGCGAAACCATCGAGTTGGTTGAAGTCGATCTCAAGTAGAGAACGTGGCAAAGGAAGGCCGATGTCACGAAGGTCTATGCGATCACGACGGCCTCGCCAGCAGTCTGATGTTCTGAAAGCACAACATGACCGACTACATATTCCTCATGCACAACGACGCTGAAAGCGCGGAAACCGATGCTGCGTGGGAGCAGTATCTTCACAAGCTGCGCGCCAGTGGTCAGTTCGAAGGCGGAAGCGCGATTGGATCAGGAGAGTGCTTCGTGAGGCAAGGCCAACCGGTTGGCGTCACAGCACATTTGTCCGGCTATATTCTGGTGCGGGCCGAGAGCCTGTCGGCGGCAAGGATGCTGCTCGATGGAAACCCGGTGTTCGAGGCAGGGGGCACGGTCGAAATTCGGGAGTTGCCGCGACAATAGAACCGCAATGTCTGCACAGCACGCCTGAGAGGTAAAACTCCAGCGTTGGCGCGGTTCTCAGGGCAAAAATGCCTGAAACGCCGCGCCAGATAAGGACTTTGTTTTCTTATTTGCCGTGCGTCACAAATAAAAAAGGGGCCAAGCGGCCCCTTTGTTGCGGTGATGCCGACTGAAATCAGCAATCGCCCTGCCGCGTCATCACCATCTTCATGGTGGAGTTGCGCATATTGTCGGGGATCTGGCCGCCGGTCATTTTCTGCTTCACGTTCATGGTGACGGTGTCGCCGGCGATCTTGCCGTCGTAGTCGGCTTCCATGCCCATGTCGCCCTTCATCTTGCAGACAGCGGTGAACTGGAAGCTGCCCGGCGAAGATTTCATATTGCTGTAAGTGCAATCGACGCCGGCATCCTTTTGCGACTGGAATGCTTTTCCTTCATCCATGTCCTTGGCGGTCACGCATTGCTGGAAATTCATCGCCGGCATCTTGAACGGAATGGCCGGGTTATTCATTTCGATGTTGTAGGCATACTTGCCCGGCTTCATTTCCTTGATGTTCGGGCCTTTTTGCGCGTGGGCCAGTCCGGACACGGCAAGCGCCAGGGTGGCGATAAACGGTAGGGCTTTTTTCATGACAATCCTTTCGGTTCGAATGCAATCAATTCTGCGGGAGCAAAGATACCTGATTTGGTGGCGGTGTGGAGGGTTACTCCTGGATGCGCATTGTGAAGCCCTGCCCGCACGTTGGCTATCCCCTGATTGGCTGATCAAGCGTCGGGCTCGTGACAAACCGCTTCGATATTGTGCCCGTCCGGGTCGATGACGAAAGCAGCGTAGTAGTTGGCGTGATAGCGCGGGCGCCGCCCCGGCGCACCGTTGTCTTTGGCGCCTGCCGCCATCGCCGCGCGATAAAAGGCATCGACTTGTGCGCGAGTCCCGGCCGCGAACGCGATGTGCAGATGCGCGGGCTTTTCCTCGGTCTGATACAGGCACAGTGAAACCTTGCCGTTGGGTTGGCTAAGTTCGACACCGTTCGGTGGCCATTCGGTAACCACCGTTACGCCTAGCGATTCGAGTGTCTTGAGGTAGAAGGCTTTGCTTGCGGGGTAGTCGCTGACGCCGAATTTGACGTGGTCGAACATGGGTTATCCAAAAAAAGACAGATTATCGCGTTACGCCCAGAATCTGGTCGCGCACAACGATGGATTGAATCTCTGGCCTTGTGTATTTTTCTTCGGGATCGATCAAATCATCATCTTCAGGATGACGGAACTCTCCTTGATCGAAGGCTAAATACACCTCCCAAGCATAACTTGGTAGTCTCACATCGTACTGCTTCAGCGCATAGGCGCTTAGTGAGTTCATCGCCACATCGGCTACTTCGAAGCTTAGCTTTTCAGCCAAATAATCGTGGGCTACATGTCTTGCAAACGTGTTGAGGAATTCGCTTGGAGATAGCGACTGTTCGCAACGAATACGCTCTACCTCTTGATGAGGCAAGGGCGGAACGCCCCCCTGCCTCGAGAGCTCCACAAATGGCATTTGAATCAGGTAATCGAATCCAGACATCGCAAAGCACCTACTTGAACTAAACCGTAATTTTGACGGAATACGAGTGCCTCCGCGCGCGCGAACCCACGTGCCTCGCCACCCACCCCAAATATCGGCGAAAATACGCGCCCTGATACCGCTCTTAAGCCCTCACCGGATAACAACTCATGCAAGCCAAAGACCTGCTCTCCCAACTCGGCGTTGACCTCTCCACATACGCTGGTAACGAACTCACCGCCCGCTCACCGATCGATGGCGCTACGCTGGCGACACTGAAGTGCGATACCAAAGCCGATGTCGCCGCCAAGATCGCCGCCGCACAAGCCGCCTTCGAAACCTGGCGGCAGGTGCCCGCGCCGAAGCGAGGCGAACTGGTGCGCTTGCTGGGCGAAGAGCTACGCGCCAACAAGGATGCACTGGGCAAGCTGGTGACGCTGGAGGCGGGCAAGATTTTGCAGGAAGGCTTGGGCGAGGTGCAGGAGATGATCGACATCTGCGATTTTGCGGTCGGTCTTTCGCGCCAGCTTTACGGTTTGACCATCGCTTCCGAACGTCCCGGCCATCGCATGATGGAGCAGTGGCATCCACTGGGTGTGGTCGGTGTGATCAGCGCATTCAACTTTCCGGTCGCGGTGTGGGCCTGGAACAGCGCGCTGGCGCTGGTGTGTGGCGACGCAGTAGTGTGGAAGCCTTCGGAAAAGACGCCGCTGACCGCGCTGGCTTCGCATGCGCTGCTGGAGCGCGCGATCGCCAAGTTCCGCGCGCAGGGCGGCAGCGTGCCGGACGGGTTGTCGCAGATTGTGATCGGTCGTGCGGACGCGGGCGAAGCACTGGTGGACGATGCGCGCGTCGCGCTGATTTCGGCTACCGGCTCCACGCGTATGGGCAAGGCAGTGGGCCAGCGTGCTGCGGCGCGATTTGCCAAAACCATCCTTGAACTCGGCGGCAATAACGCCATGATTGTCGCGCCGAGTGCGGACCTGAAGATGGTGTTGCCGGCGGTGTTGTTCTCCGCGGTCGGCACGGCGGGGCAGCGCTGCACCACACTGCGGCGACTGATTGTGCATTCCAGTGTTTACGATCAATTGCTCGCCAGCCTGAAGACGGCATACGGCTCGGTGCGCATCGGCAATCCGCTGGATGCGAACACATTAGTCGGTCCGCTGGTGGACGAAGCTGCGTACAACGGCATGCAGGCGGCGTTGGCGAATGCGGCGAAGGAGGGCGGCAAGGTTTTTGGTGGCGCGCGCGCGGAAGGCGGCGATCTGGCTAAAGCGTTCTACGTGCAGCCCGCCATCGTCGAGATGCCCGCACAATCGAACACCGTGTGCCATGAAACTTTCGCGCCGATTTTGTATGTGCTGAAGTACGACACGCTGGATCAGGCGATCGCGTTACAAAATGCGGTGCCGCAAGGGTTGTCGTCGGCCATCTTCACCACCGATGTACGCGAAGCGGAGCAGTTCGTTGCCGCGGGTGGCAGTGATTGCGGTATCGCCAACGTCAACATCGGCACCTCGGGTGCGGAAATCGGCGGCGCGTTCGGTGGCGAGAAGGAAACCGGTGGTGGACGCGAATCGGGTTCCGATAGCTGGAAGGCGTACATGCGCCGCACCACCAACACTGTCAATTACTCGCGCGCACTGCCGCTGGCACAGGGCATCAAGTTCGACATCTGATTGAATCCAGTCCGCTTTGCGTCTGCATGGCGGCTGTAAGGTTTCAATAAAGGCGGCGACCTAGTGGTCAGTGATCGCGCCGGATACACAGATGTATCCGGTGTGATCCACCTCACAACCACTATTTGAAGGAGCAGTCGCCATGAACAAGAGTTTCCTGAAATTTGCTTTGGGTTCCGTTGCCGTTTCCATGATGACGCTGGCCAGCCCGGTGTTCGCCGACACCAGCCCGGAAGACGCGAATCGCTTCGTCAAGATGTTCGACAGCAACAAGGACGGCATGGTCTCCAAGGCCGAGCTGATGAAGCGCGCCGAAGAGATGCTGGCGAAGATGCCGAAAGACAAGGCCGGCATGATGGATGAAAAGAAGGCGTTGGCGTTTTTGCTAGAGCTGCAGAAGAGCGATGGCGGGCTGGGCCGCATGATGTCGAAGGACGACATCATGAAAAAAGTCGGCACCGCATTCGACAAGATGGATACCGGCAAGAAGGGCATGATCAATGCCAAGCAGGCGGAGCAATTCCTGATCGAACTGATGAAGAGCGGCGCGTAATTTGTCGTAGTTAGGCGCACCTTAAACCCTCCTGTGAGGGACGGAAGTGCCGCCGTCGGAAGTTGGTAACTTCCACGGGCGCGGGGTCGGCGCAAGATCGAAACCCCGCGTCCATCTTGCCGTTTCGAGGATTTTTGCTCGGAAAGCCGCACCAGTACTTGGGTTTGTTACCTCACTGCGAGGTACGCTGCGGCCGTAAAGCTAGATTTCCGACGCCAGCTTCTGCGCAATGCCGATGTAGTTCGCCGGCGTGAGTTGTCGCAGCAACACCTTGTCCGCTTCAGGAATGGCGAGGCCTTCGATAAATTTCTGCAGTGATTCAGGATCGATGCCGCCTTTGCCGCGTGTCAGTTCTTTCAGTTGCTCGTACGCATCGCCGATGCCATGTTTGCGCATTACGGTTTGAATCGGTTCCGCGAGCACATCCCAGCTTGCATCCAGATGCGCCGAGATTTTTGCCGCATTGGCTTCGAGTTTATCGAGGCCGCGCGCGAGCGAGTCGTACGCCAGCACGCAATAGCCGAGCGCCACACCCATATTGCGCAACACAGTGGAATCGGTGAGGTCGCGCTGCCAGCGCGAGACGGGAAGTTTCTCCGCCATGTGCCGCAGCAATGCGTTGGCAACGCCGAGATTGCCTTCGGAGTTTTCGAAATCGATCGGGTTGACCTTGTGCGGCATGGTCGACGAACCGATCTCGCCGGCCTTCACTTTCTGCTTGAAATAACCAAGCGAGATATAGCCCCAGATATCGCGATCGAGATCAATCAGGATGGTGTTGGCGCGTGCGATCGCATCGAACAGCTCGGCCATGTAGTCGTGCGGCTCGATCTGGATTGTGTACGGATTGAATTTCAAACCCAAACCCTCGACAAAATGTTTGCCGAAGGCGGCCCAGTCGAGCGCCGGATAGGCGGAAAGATGCGCGTTGTAATTGCCGACGGCGCCGTTGATCTTGCCCAGCAGCTCGACTTTCGCGATTGCCTCGCGCGCATGACGCAGCCGCCAAGCCACGTTGGCCATTTCCTTGCCCAGCGTGGTTGGCG
>JAEUNB010000219.1 GCA_016790625.1 Betaproteobacteria bacterium
CCGGCGAACACGGTGTTGATGTCGAACACGCCCTCGGCCTGCAGGATGAGGTAGCCCACGCCCTCAGAGGAGCCCAGATACTCGCCCACCACCGCGCCGACGAACGCGAGGCCCACCGAGTTGTGCAGGCTCGCGAACACCCAGCTCATCGCCGAGGGCAGGTAGACGTGGCGCAGCAGCTGGCGCTTCGAGGCGCCCAGCATGCGCGCGTTCGCCAGCACCACCGGGCTCACCTCGCGCACGCCCTGGAAGACGTTGAAGAACACGATGAAGAACACCAGCGTCACGCCCAGCGCCACCTTCGAGAGCATGCCCAGGCCGAACCAGACCATGAAGATCGGCGCCAGGATCACGCGCGGCATGGCGTTCATTGCCTTGATGTAGGGATCGAGTACGGCCGATGCCGTATTCGAGAGCCCCAGCCAGAGCCCGATGACAAGACCCAGCGCCGTGCCGATGACAAACGCCAGCACCGTTTCCTGCAACGTGACCCACAGGTGCGTGTAAATCTCGCCATCCTTGAACCAGACCCAGATCACGCTGAAAATTTTCAGCGGCTCGCCGAAGAAGAACGACGCCTTGTTTTCGTTATCGAAAAAAATCGGCGGGATCAGCCCGGGCACGGTCAGCAAATGCCAGACGACGAAAATCGCGATGAGCAGGCCGATTTGCCAGGCGAGGATTTTCTTCTTCATGCCAGCACCCGGTTCTTGGTCTGTGCATAGCCCTTCAGCACTTCATCCTTCATTGCGTGCCAGATTTTTTCGTGCAGCTCGAGGAAGCGCGGTGTCAGGCGGATTTCCGCCACATCGCGCGGACGCGGCAGGTCGATGGCGAATTCGCCGATCGGGTGTGTGGCCGGCCCTGCGGACAAAACGATCACGCGGTCCGACATCGAGATCGCTTCTTCCAGATCGTGGGTGATAAAGATCACCGACTTCTTGTCCGCTTCCCACAGCGCCAACAATTCGTTTTCCATCAACTGCCGGGTCTGGATATCGAGCGCGGAAAACGGCTCATCCATCAGCAGGATTTTCGGATCGAGGATCAGCATCTGCGCCAGCGCGCAGCGCTTCCTCATGCCGCCGGACATTTCGTGCGGATAGCGATTACCGAAGCCGGCGAGGCCGACGCGCTCCAGCCACGCTTCGCCCTTTTCTTTCGCTGAGGCCGCATCTTCGCCACGGAACTGCAGGCCGGCGGTGACGTTATCCAGCGCCGATCGCCACGGCATCAACGATTCGGCCTGGAACATGTAGCCGGCTTTCGCATTCAGGCCGGACAAAGGTTCACCAAAAACCGTTACTTCGCCGGCGGATGGTTTCAGCAAGCCAGCACCGATATTGAGCAACGTTGATTTGCCGCAACCCGTCGGGCCAACGACGGAAACGAACTCGCCGTCGGCGATATTCAGTGTGGTGTCCTTCACGGCCGTGTAACCTGCGCCTCCGGATTTGCCGCTGAAGGTGACGGTGATGTTGGCGAGCGAAAGGGCTGAGGTCACACTAAAACTCCAGCATCGGCGCGGCTTTCAGATCGAAAAGGGCTGAAACTCCGCACCAGTGCTTGTGTTCTGGTTTGCATTGCTTTATTTGATCTTTGCCGCTGCCTTCTGCGCAAACGAATTGTCGAACGTGGCCGCGAGATTGATCGAACTGCCAGCGGCAATCACCGAGGGCTCAAACTGCTTCAGTACGTTGTACACGTTCTGCGCCGCTTTCATGTTCATTTGCCCGTCGAGCGAATAGCCGACCATGTTTTTCAGCAACGCTGCCTTGTACACCGATTTGTTGCCGGCCATGTACGCCTCCGGCACCACGGCCATGATTTGTTCCGGCGTGGCCTTGGCGATCCAGCGGTTGGCTTTCACCATCGCGTTCACCACTGCCTGCGTGGTGTTGGGATTTTTCTTGATGAAGTCTTCATTGACGTAAATGCAGGACGCCAGGTAGTCGCCGCCGTAGATGTCCTTCATGCCCTTCTCTGTGCGGCTATCGGCCACGGCGACATATTTGCCGCTGGCTTCCAGTGTGCTGATAACCGGATCGAGATTGGAGATCGCGTCAATTTCGCCTTTATCCATCGCCGCCACCGCCCCGGCACCCGCGCCAACTCCGACAATCGACACGTCGCTCGGCTTGAGACCGTCTTTCGCCAGCAGGTTGTTCACGAACATGTTGGTCGACGAGCCGGGCGCGGTCACGCCGATCTTGAGCCCCTTCAAATCCTTGGCCGATTTGTACTTGGCGGCTTTGTCTTTCGGCAGCAGCAGCACGATAGATGAATAGGACGCCTGCAATACCACGGCGCGGATCGGCTGCTTCTTCGCCTGCATGTTGATGGTGTGCTCGAACGCGCCGGAGACCATGTCTGCGCTGCCGCCGACCAATGCCTGCAAAGCCTTGGCACCACCGGCAAAATCGGGAATCTCGACGTCGAGGCCTTCATCCTTGAAGTAGCCGTTTCGCTCGGCGATGGTCAGCGGCAGGTAGTAGAAGAGATTCTTGCCGCCGACGGCGATGGTGAGTTTTTTCTTTTCCGGCGCCTGCGCCTGCACGGTGCTTGCAGAAAGAACGGCGATCAGCGCCAACGTGGCGCCCAGCATTTTCCTCAACATGGCTTCTCCTCGTTTTATATGTAACTACCGCAAAATCTAGAATCGGAATCCCACCTTCGCCGACAAGCTGGTGTTATCACCCATTTTTTCCGCTTCGACAGCGACATTGGCCAACAACACATTGGCGTTCACGCCGACGAACACGCGCGACTTGTTGAATTTTTCTTCACGCAAGCCGCCGACACTGGCTTTACTTTGTGTGCGAACCGTTCCCGCCCCCGCGTAGGGTG
>JAEUNB010000220.1 GCA_016790625.1 Betaproteobacteria bacterium
CGCCAACAGCGTCTGAATCGTTGTGGAACGGCGATCTACGATCAATAGAAGCATACCCGCTGCATATTTGAGATGACGGTAGCGATATAGCGGGTACAGCGTTTGGGCGTAAATGTGTGCCTGCAATCGACGAGAAAATACGCTATCGACCGCCGTTTGTTTGTTTGCCATGCACGCCAGATATGACGCATAGCCGATCTGCTCATCTTCAAGCGCAAGCATGCGACGAATACCGGTCACGATGATTGACGAGGTAGCGAGCGCTACGTCCAGGCCGCGTTCCTCTTGCAGCATTCGCCGAAACATGCCGAAATGGCGCGCCTCATCTTTGGCCAGCGCGGAGAACGATGTACGAACCAACGGTGCGTCCTGGCACGCATCGGACAACACTCGGTAGTAGGTGCTGGCCAGTGCCTCCACCACGCAGCGCGCCACCAACTCCCGGCCAATGGAACCGCGCACCGAGACACCAGTACGCTGATGGTATGGAACATCCGCAAGATAGCGTGAAAGCAGCTCAGGTGCCGATTTGCTCATCGGCAAGCGCGCCGACAGGCGCATCAGCGTTCGGCCATGCTGCGCTTCTTCCTGGTTCCATTGCTTAACAGCATTAAGCCAGCGCGGGTCTTTGCCGGCAAACACCGATGCCAAGTAGCCCGCATACAGGTGGGCACGAGACTCCAGCAACGCGGTGGTGACAATAATGTGGCGCACCGGCTCAGACAATTTGTCCGTCTGGACGGCAGTGAAATCCTGCGTGCAATTCTGCAAATGCGTGCTACAGGGTTTGATAAAAACCGGGCCAGATGGGCTCGGTGTGTGATCGACGGGCAACATGGCAGCGGCGACTCCGGGTGAACAGCCACATGGCTGCTCACCGATGCTGCGCGGTCAATCTGTCGAAATCCTGTCTACCGGATGAACACAACAAGCGAGATACGTTAACCCCGACCCACAAACGGCATCTTCGTCGCCATCACCGTCATGAACAAAACGTTGGCATCCGGGGGTAGGCTGGCCATGTGCAAAACGGCGTCCGCCACCACCTGCACATTCATCAACGGTTCAACCGCGATCTGACCGTTGGCCTGCGGCACGCCATTGGCCATGCGCGCAGCAAGTTCGGTATGCGCATTGCCGATATCGATCTGGCCGCAGCAGATGTTGAACGCACGGCCATCGAGCGAAGTCGATTTGGTGAGACCGGTGATGGCGTGCTTGGTTGCCGTGTATGGTGCCGAGTTGGGACGCGGCGCGTGCGCGGAGATCGAGCCATTGTTGATGATGCGGCCGCCCTGTGGTGTTTGCGATTTCATCACCCGCATCGCCTCCTGCGTGCACAGGAATGGGCCGAAAAGGTTGGTCTCGATCACGGCGCGGATTTTCTCCGCTTCCATTTCATCAAGCGGAATCGCCGGCGCACCAGTACCGGCGTTGTTGAACAGCATGTCGACGCGGCCGAACTTTTCCTGCGCGCGGGCGAAGAGATTTTTTACCGAAGCGGGATCAGCCACATTGGTTTCAACCGCCAGCGCGCGATCGCTGGCCCCCGATTCCTTCACCGCGGCTTCAAGCTTGTCCACGCGACGACCGGCGAACACCACCGACCAGCCGTTGGCCAGCAGCGTCAATGCGCTGGCCTTGCCGATGCCCGAACCGGCGCCGGTGATGACCGCGACGCGCCTGGTATTGGGGCTAGTCAAGTTTGATCCCCGCATCCTTCACCACTTTGCCCCAGCGCGCTTTTTCGCTGCGGATAAAAGCGCCCAGTGCTTCCGGCGTATCGGCGCGGGCTTCGGCACCTTGCGCGGCGAGCCGTTCGCGCACGTCGGCCAGCTTCAGGATGCGCACCAGCTCGGTATTGAGTTTGGCAACGATATCGGCGGGTGTGTTCGGCGGCGCCAGCACGCCCTGGAAGGAGCCGGTTTCAAAACCGGGGAAGCCCGATTCAGCGACGGTCGGTGTATCGGGGATGGAAGACATGCGCGTGGCGCTGGAAACGGCCAGTAGTTTCAAATTGCCGGCCTTCACCTGCGGATAGGTCGCCAGCATGCCGTTGAACATCACATCGGCTTGACCGGCGGCGATATCGGCCACCGCCTGCGCGCCACCCTTGTAGGGAATATAGGTCCAGCTGATGCCGGCGCGATTGGCGAATTCCACACCGGCCAATTGCGGCGCACCGCCGACGCCTGAGGTCGCGTAATTCAACTTGCCCGGCTTCGATTTGGCGACGTCGATCAGCTCCTTCACCGTATTCACTTTTACCGAAGGATGCGCCACCAGGATGTGCGGCGAATACGCCACCATGCCGACCGGCGAGAAATCCTTCACGGGATCGAACGGCAGTGTGGAATACACGCTGGGGCTGATGGCCAGCGAGCCGATATCGGCCAGCAGCAATGTGTAGCCATCAGCCGGCGACTTGGCGACCAGATCAGCGCCGATATTGCCGTTGGCACCGGGCTTGTTGTCGACGAGGACCTGCGTGTTCCACGCTTCGCCCATTTTCTGGCTGATCAGGCGGGCGAGGATGTCGGAGGTACCGCCCGGCGGATACGGCACGATGATCTTGATCGGCTTGTTCGGATACGCAGTGGGCGCAGCCTTGGGTTGCGCAACGGCACTGAATGAGACAGCCAGCGCCGACAGCAGCGCGAAGGCACGAATGGCAAAAGATGGCGACAACATTTTCATGATGCGATCTCCTCGAGGTTTTCTTGTTTGAATGCTCGCTGCGTGATGCAGCGACAGATTTGCAACAGACTGCAGCCAGTATTCCCGCGATGCACGCCGTTGACAAACCCCAGCACTGGCGCGCCTCGCAGGGCAAAAGCGCCTCAAACACCGCTCCAGTGCTGGGCCTTCAATTTACCGCACGCAGGTAATAATCATCCTGCGCCCGAGCGCGCTACTTGCGCATCGCCTGGTCGCGCTCGCTCAGCCGCTCCTGGATCGGCCCTTTCTGGCCGGGATAGAGCCCCGACTTCGGCTCCATCGTGTCCAGATTCCAGTCGGCTTCGACGAACGGCGCCTGCGTCGGCTTCTGCACCGGATACGCGCTCACTTCTTTTTCATCATCGATGATCTTGCCGCGGCCCTCGGCGATAAAGAACAGCACGCGAATATCGTCGCCATCGCGATCCCACGGCCGCGCGCCGGCGTGCGCGAGGATGTGAGTTTCCAGATCGCGCGCCGGCATCACGGCAATACCGGCGGGCCATGAAACCGGCTTGGTCAAATTGATCAGCTTGGCCCGCGTTTCGCCATAGCGGCCGAACTTCGGCAGCGGATTGCCAAATTTGTCGACGACGATATTGTCCTTCTCGTAATACTCGAGGTCACCATCGCCACCCAACATCATGAACGGCAGGCCGGCATCGGTGGACGGGCCACCGCGCATCACATTACCCACCGCGCTCATCTGGCCGTTCTGGTACGGATGGCTGCCCCACTCCAGCGCCATCAGGTTGTAATGCATGGCGCGCTTGCCGGGGTCGTAGATGAGATTGTTGATCACGCTGCCGCGCACGCCGCCCTTGAACAGCGGACTGCGCTCGACGTTATGCGCCCAGATGTTGCGATAGAAAAGAATATTGGTGACATTATCGTGCACCAGCGAACCCTTCGAATGCTCGCCCTTCGGATGGCTTGCATCGGCCAGGCCTTCGCTGGCAAGGTTGTACGAGAAGGTGATGTCGTGCGACGTGTTTGCGCGCCACTCGTCGGGCGTCTTGCCCTTGAAGCGCGGTCCGGAAGAGGACATGTTCTCGTCGATCGCCCAGCTGAAGGTGTTGTGATCGGCAATCACGCGAGCCGCGGAGACGGTGTTGAACGCATCCGGTTCCCAGCCACTGCGCTTGGCCGCGCCGTCGACGCCGGTGCGAATACGGATGTGGCGCACGATCACATCGTGCGTCTTCACGTCCAGCCCGGTGCGAATCAGCGTGATGCCGGGCGATGGTGCCGTCTGGCCGGCGATGGTCAGGAACGGCTCTCGGATTTCCAGTTCCTTGCGCGCCATATCGATCACGCCGCCGACTTCGAACACGACGATGCGCGGACCCTTGGCCTCGATCGCTTCCTTGAACGAACCGGGACCATCGGCATTCAGATTGGTGACGCGGATGATCTTGCCGCCGCGTCCGCCGGGTGTGACCGCAGCCCAGCCGACGGCGCCGGGGAAACTCAAGTTTTTTGCAGGCGGTGTTTGCGCATACAGCTGCGAAACATGAAACAGGGCAAAACAGAATGACAGCAGCGGCAACTTGCGCATAACGACCATCTCCTCGCGATTCGGCAGCATGGCGATGTGACTACGAGACCATACCGCTCTTTTGAATGATTGCAGGCGGCAACGTGGCACGCCCTTGGCCGCTACATTAACCGAGGTAACAGTTTCCCGGGGAAGGAAACAAAAACGCCCGGACTGGCCGGGCGTTTTTGTTGATCAGAAAAATCAGCGCAGTTACTGGATCTGCTGGATTCCCGCCAGCATCCAGCCATCCTTGGCACCTGCCGGTTTGGCGATATTCCACACTTCGGCAAAAGGTTCTGCCGGACCGTTGGCCTCCTCGCGGATGGTGCCGGTGAACTTCACGCTGGCCAGATCCTGGCGGCCGATGTTTTCGATGCCGAGCAGTTCGGCTTCCAGTGTCACCACGTCAGTGAGATTGGGCGACGGACCGCGTTCCTGCAATTGCACCTTCAGTTCGGCAAACATTTCCGCCGTGGTGAATTCGCGCAGGTCGGTGATATCGGCCTTGTCCCACGCTGCCTGCAGGCGAACGAAATAGGTCTTGGCGCTGCGCAGGAAACCGGCGCTGTCGAAATCGGCTGGAACGCTCCAGGTGGACATGGGCGTCGCAGCAACTGCGGCACCCGATCCGATGGCCGAGCCGATTTCCGGCACGCGGAAGCGGGTGGACGACGGCGTGGCAGCAGGTGCCGGCGAAGCACTGCGCTCCATAGTCGATGAGACCGGCTCAGGCGATGATCCGGCACCGGCGTAGGCCGGCTGCGGCGCGCTGCCGGACTTCTTCGTCACCAGTCGATAGATGAAATAAGCAGCCAGTGCAAACAAGCCCACCATCAGCGCGATGCTGATCAGATTGGCCAGCGCGCCACCGATACCCATGCTCGACAGCAGTGCGCCAAGGCCCAGGCCCAGCAATGCGCCACCGAGCATGCCTTTCCACGGCGAAGCTGGCTTGGGCGGAACCGCCGCAGCCGGTGCGGCGGCAGGTGCTGCAGCGGCCGGAGCAGCAGGCGTGGCCGCCTTTGCCGCATCTG
>JAEUNB010000299.1 GCA_016790625.1 Betaproteobacteria bacterium
AGCTAGGCTTTCATCTGGACTTTGTGGACGATGGGCACGGTTCGGTGACTAAATGCAATGTCGGGATTCAGTTCACAAAAGCGCCGGAGGGGTACGAGCCGGACAATCATCCCGGCTGGATTTACATCTTCGTTGAGAATATTGACGCATTGAACGCTAAGCATGTGGCGAACGGCGCCGAGGTAATTCAGCCGCTAGGCGACCGTGATCACGGTATGCGGGAGTATGAAATTAGAGACTGCGATGGTCATCGCATCAGGTTCGGGCAGTACCTTTAGGCTGTCAGATCGCTGCAAGGTCGTCCCACTTTTGCGCGTTAATTTAACCCGTAAAAAGGCAGATATCTTGGCCTTTTTCTTAGCTATAGCGCGTTTTTCTGCAGAACCGACCGCCACGCGGACGCACGTCACTTCACCGATGGAGTGGGCGCCGGCTGATCGGCCTTTTTGGTGTTTCTGTGCTCTTTTCCTTCACAGGTTTGGCCTGCTCTGCGGCATGGCACTTGTCGCGCCGTTGCTGGTCAGCCTTGATCTGACCGAGTTGCCACTGCCAGTTGTTGGCAAAAGCGGGGACGTCTGCAATGCCGACTGATGTGATGATCAAGATGGAATGAATGATGCGTTTCATGACGAACTCCTAGGTGGCTAATGAATGGGGTGCTGGGTTGGCTGTGCTGCTCCCTGCGTTTCGAATATGCCGCCTGCGCAGCAGCAGATAAGCGGCGGGTATGACAAACATGGATAGGAGCGGCGCGGTGATCATGCCGCCCACCATGGGGGCGGCGATGCGCTGCATGACTTCGGAGCCGGTACCGCTCGACCACATGATCGGAAACAAGCCGGCCAGAATGACGGCGACGGTCATCGCCTTGGGCCTCACGCGCAGTACCGCTCCTTCACGGATCGCATCCATCAACGCAGCAACACCAACGTGTCCATCCGCGGATTGCTTTTCCAAGGCGTGCTTGAGGTAGAGCAGCATGATCACGCCAAATTCCGCCGACACGCCGGCGAGCGCGATGAATCCGACCGCACTGGCGACCGACATGGCATAGCCCAGCAGGTACATGAGCCAGAAGCCGCCGATCAGCGCAAACGGCAGCGTCGCCATGATGAGCAGCGCTTCGTCAAAGCGCTTGAAGGTCAGGTACAGCAGGACGAGAATAATCAGCAGCGTGAAGGGAACTACGATTTTCAGTTTGGCAGTGGCGCGTTCCAGATATTCGAATTGCCCTGACCAGGCTATGGAATAACCCTGCGTCAGCTTTACGTCTTTGGCTACGGCCTGCTGCATATCCTTCACAACGGATTGCAGATCCCGCCCGCGAATGTCCACATATACCCAACCCGACAAGCGCGCGTTCTCGCTTTTCAGCATGGGTGGACCATCGGCGATCTTGATATCGGCTACCGTGGAGAGCGTGATCTGTGCGCCACGCTCGGTCACGATCGGAAGATTGCGAATGTTTTCGACCGAATTGCGAATCTCGCGGGGATAGCGGACATTGATCGGAAAACGCTGCAATCCTTCGACGGTCTCACCGATGTTGTCGCCACCGATGGCGGCCGACACCACGCTCTGCACATCGCTCACATTCATCCCATAGCGCGCCGCCGCGAGACGATCTATGTTGATGTCGATATAGCGTCCGCCCGTTAGGCGTTCCGCCAACGCGGAGGTCACGCCCGGAACGTCCCTCACCACCCGCTCAATTTCACCGGCGATGCGATCGATCTCGGCAAGACTGGTGCCTGCGACCTTGATGCCCACCGGGCTTTTGATCCCGGTAGCAAGCATGTCGATGCGATTACGAATGGGCGGAACCCACAAGTTGGCCAGACCGGGCAACTTTACCGTGCGATCCAGTTCCTCGACGAGTTTCTCTTGCGTCATGCCGGCCCGCCATTGATCCCGCGGCTTGAACTGGATGGTGGTTTCGATCATCTCCAGCGGCGCGGGATCGGTCGCGGTCTCGGCACGGCCGATCTTGCCGAACGTGCGCAAGACTTCCGGCACCGTCATGATGAGTTTGTTGGTCTGCTGCAGGATTTCTGCGGCTTTGCCGGTCGACAGTCCCGGCAACGCGGAAGGCATATACAGAAGATCGCCTTCGTCTAGCGGTGGCATGAATTCGCCGCCGATTTGCGTTGCCGGATAGATCGTCGCGGCGAGAATCAGGACCGCGACGGCCAGCGTTACCTTGGGGAACGCCAGCACTTTATCCAGTAGCGGTCGATAGAGTGCAATCAACACCCGATTCAGCGGGTTCTTGCGCTCATCCGGAATCTTGCCGCGAATGAGGTAACCCATCAGCACCGGAACCAAGGTGACCGCAAGACCCGCCGCGGCAGCCATCGCGTAGCTCTTGGTGAAGGCCAGTGGCGAGAACAAACGACCTTCCTGCGCATCGAGAGTGAATACCGGGATGAAGGAAAGCGTGATGATCAACAAGCAAAAGAACAGTGCCGGCCCCACTTCGGCGGCGGCATCCGCAATGACCGTCCATTGCTCGTCACCTTCCAGTTTCTTGCCGGGATGCTGGTGATGCCACGCCTCTATGTGTTTGTGCGCGTTCTCGATCATCACCACCGCCGCATCGACCATCGCACCGATGGCGATCGCAATACCGCCCATGGACATGATGTTGGCGTTCACGCCCTGGTAGTGCATGACGATAAAGGCCATCAGCACGCCCAGCGGCAACGAAACGATTGCCACCAGCGCCGAACGCAGGTGAAACAAGAACACCAGGCAAACCAGCGCTACAACAATGAATTCCTCGATCAGCTTGCCGCGCAGATTGTCGACCGCCCGTTTGATGAGGTCCGAACGGTCATAGGTCGGCACGATCTCCACGCCGGCCGGGAGTCCCGGCTTCAGTTGTTCGAGCTTGGCCTTGACCGCCTCGATCGTCTCGAGCGCGTTCTTGCCTGAGCGCATGATGATCACGCCCCCCGCAACTTCGCCTTCGCCATTGAGCTCGGCAATGCCGCGCCGCATTTCGGGACCAATCTGGATGCGTGCCACATCTTTCAACAACACCGGAACACCGGCCTCACTGGTGACGATCGGTATCGAACGAAAGTCATCAAGCGTTTTGAGATAGCCGCCGGCGCGGACCATGTACTCGGCCTCACCCAGCTCCAGTACTGAACCGCCGGTTTCGCGATTGGCATTCTGGATGGCCGTCATCACTTTGTTGTGTGAGATGTTGTAGGCGCGCAATCGATCGGGATCGAGCACGATCTGATACTGCTTGACCATGCCGCCGACCGTGGCGACTTCGGCGACGTTCGGCAGTGTCTTCAGCTCGTACTTGAGGAACCAATCCTGCAGGGCGCGCAGTTCGGACAAGTCGTGCTTGCCGGTGCGGTCAACCAACGCATATTCGTAGACCCAGCCCACGCCGGTCGCGTCCGGGCCCAGCGCCGGCTTAGCGCTAGTTGGCAGCCGCGACTGCACCTGGTTCAGGTATTCCAATACACGCGAGCGCGCCCAATACAAATCGGTGCCATCGTCGAACAGGACGTACACAAACGAATCGCCAAAGAAGGAATAGCCGCGCACCGTCTTTACCCCTGGCACCGACAACATGGTGGTGGTGAGCGGATAGGTGATCTGGTTCTCGACGATTTGCGGCGCTTGCCCCGGATAGGTGGTGCGGATGATGACCTGCACGTCCGAGAGATCGGGAATGGCGTCCAGCGGGGTTTTGCCGATCGACCAGACACCCCAGGCGGCGATTATGACCGTGGCCAGCAGCACCAGGAATCGATTGGCGATCGACCAACGGATCAACTGGGCAATCATTTTCTTGCTCCCGCCGCGGTCGCTTTCGGAGTAATCACCGTAATTTCGAAGTTGCCGTTCTTGCGTGCGGCGAATTCGAAATCGACCATGCTGCCGGCAGCAACACCGGCGGGCATCGCCCCCTTGGGAACCTTGAAGTCCATGGTCATTGCCCCCCATTTCATGGACTCGATAGGGCCGTGCGACAGCGTCACGCTGTCTGCCCCAATTTTTTCAATCTTGCCTTCGCCCTTGTGCATTTCGCCGGTCATGGCAGGTGCGTCGCTCATGCGTGTGCCGGTCGCTTTCAGGCTCGCTTCAGAATCGATCAGGAATTGGCCAGACAGCACCACCTTCATGCCTTTCTGTAAACCGGTTTTGATTTCGGTCATGCCGTTGGCCTCTGAACCGATTTCGACATCGACGGGTGCGAACTGCTGCTTGCCATCCACGCCGCTGTCGGCAGCAATGACCACGCTACGT
>JAEUNB010000303.1 GCA_016790625.1 Betaproteobacteria bacterium
GATGAAGGTGATGTTCAACCCGGTTACCAACCTCATCTACGTGCTGAACTTCTCGGACAACTCGGTGACCTACGTCGACGCCGCCAACGTCCTCAATCAGTCGACGTTTACCGGCATTTCCTCTCCATTGTTCATCGAACGTAATCCCGCCAACAACGCGGTGTTCATTTCCGCTTTCACCGGCAACAAGGTGGTGATGGTGACCAACATTCGCAGCGACACCACGGTCAACAGCCCCGGCGCGATTGCGGTCAACCCGGTGACCAATCGTGCCTACGTGGTCAACTCCGACAGCTCCAACACCGTGACGGTACTCAACGGCGTCAACAACTCAATCATCACCACCATCAATATTGGCACGCGCCCCCGCGCGATTGCGGTCAATTCCGCCACCAACAAGATTTATGTCGGCACCACGACCGGCACCACCGCCATCATCGACGGCGCGACCAACACCTTCACCACGCATCCTTCCGGCGGCGCCTCCGACTTTGCCGTCACCAACAATGCCACCGGCCGCACTTATATCTCGAATCTGACCAGCAACAATGTGAGCGAATTCGGCGGGCCGGCCTACGCCAAACATGCTCCGGTGTTTTCCATGAACGGCGGCAACGTCACCGGCTTCAGCAACCCGATGATCTCGGTATCGACGGCGGGTGCTTGGACCCCGAACGATCCACCGGTATCGAGGCTCTGGTATCGCCTCGGCAACAGCGGTCCCTACTCGCAGGCGACCGGAACCGGGCCGTTCCAGATCGCGTTGTCCGGCCTCACGCCGGGCGGCTATACGCTGAACGCATTCGCCACCGACGACATGCAGGGCACCTCAATGAACACCGGCGGAGTTGATAGCGGTGGTACCGGCAGCATGATCGGCACACCGGGGGCATTCCAGTTCAATGTGGTGACGCCAACGATCACGCTCGATACCGTGAAGTCGCGCAAGTCGCATCCCGGATTTGCCGATTGCGATGTCGCCATTGACAAGAATGTTGCCAATATTGGCGGCGCGGTTTCGGTGGAGCCGCGCAGTGGCAGCGCCGGGCACTCGCTGGTGTTTTCGTTCAGCGAGAACATCAGCGGCACCGGTACGGTGAGCGTGGTCGACGCGCTGGGCGCCAGCGTCGGCACGATCGGGCAAACATCGAAATCGGGCAAGGACATCACCGTCAACCTGAACGGCGTTCCCGACATCCAGCGCGTCAAGGTCAGCCTGGCCGGCGTCAACGGCATGATCAACGCGACCGCCAATCTGGGCTTCATGATCGGCGACATCAGCGGCAGCCGCGCCGTCAACGCGACCGACATCAGCGCGATGCGCGCGCGCAGTGGTCAGGCGCTGGATGCGGCCAACTGCCGCTTCGATCTGAATCTGTCCGGCGCGATTGACGGCAGCGATCTCTCGGCGATGAAGGCGCGATCCGGGCTGGTGCTGCCCTAAAGCCACAAAAAAACTCAAGCACTGGCGCGGCTTCCAGAGCATTTTTGCTCCGAAACGCGCGTCAATCCCTGCGGATACCAAACTCCGCATACTTTGCCTTGAAGCCCTCGTGCCGGGACAGCACTTCCTTCAGCTTGCCGACGAAGGAAATCTGCCCGTACACATTGGCGCTTTGAAGCCCGTCCAGCACGTCATGCAATTCGCCCTTCTCGGCGGCCGACAATTGCGTGGAGGCGATGACTTCCTGCCGCAGCACCACCAGCGCCTGTGCCGAATCGCGCTTCATGCCGGCGATTTTCTGCACACACTGGTAGACGGTTTCCCAGTTCACGACGCAGACTTCATTTTGTCTTGCTGAAGGTTTCGCCGAAGAAATTACCTTTGTTCCAGGTCGGCCGCTCGGTGGCATTGGCGATCTCGATGCCGACGTTGAAGTTCACCAGCGTGAATCGCGCCGCCGCATCGTAGTTGTACGGCAGCGTAAGATCGTCGGTAACGCGGTGGTAGTGCTTCAGCAGGAAATCGTCGACCAGCTTTTTCGCATCCTCGTTCTTGTTGAACGACTTGATGCCCGGCCACAGCGAAACACCCGGGATGCCTTCGCGCACGAACATGTAGTGGTCCGCGCGCACGAACACCAGCTGCTCGGGCGTGGGATCGGGCGTCTGGGTGAGGCCAAGTTTGGCGACCGCCCGGTCCACCACCTTGCCCATCGACGAATGCTCGGCGCCATAGGCAATGATGTCGGCGAAATCGTAGGTCAGCACCGGCATGTCGAGGTTCACATTGGCGACCATGCTGCCGCGCGGCACGGTGGGGTTGCGGGCGAAGTAGTCGGCGCCCAGCAGGCCTTTTTCCTCGCCGGTCAACGCGATGAACAGGACCGAGCGTTTGGGTTTCTGTTTTTGTTGCGCGAGCAGCCGCGCGGATTCGATCAAGATCGCCACGCCGGAGGCGTTATCCATCGCGCCGTTATAGATATTGTCGCCAGTCTTGCCCTTGGCGATGCCGAGATGGTCGAGGTGTGCGGTGAACACGACATATTCGTTCTTCAGCACCGGATCGCTGCCTTCGACCAGGCCGACGACATTGGCGCTGGAAAGCGGCGCGCGCTGACTCCTGCGCGACATGTGTACATCCACGCCAAATTCCAGCCGCGCGGGTTTCTGTTTGGCGTTTGCTGCCGTGATCAGATCTTCCAGTTTGGCTCCGGTGGGTGCCAATAATTTTTGCGAAGCGGTCAGACTCAATCCGGCGCGATGCTTCAGTTTCGGCGTATCGCGCGCGGGGCTGCCGTCCGCTTCCAGCCAGGTCATGGACGAAATGGTGCTGTACTGGCGCGACAGGGCGAATGCAAACACCTTCTCGCTCTTCGGCGTCTGCATCGAAATCACGCCGACCGCGCCACGCTCCGCTGCCGCGCGGCGCTTCACTTCGCCACCGGCAAAATGCGCGCCTTCATCATTGGGCATGCCTTCCGGATAGCCGGACAGCAGCACGACGATCTTGCCCTTCACATCCAGGCCGGCATAGTCATCCACACCGAAACGCGGCGCGACAATGCCGTAGCCTGCGTAGACCAGCGGCGCGGTGATCTCGCTCGCATCCTCGGCGTAGCTGCTGTTGATGGTGAAATCGTCGAGATACTTGAGCGCTTCGGTGGAGGATTTGCTGCGAATCTCGAATACCGGCGGATCCGATGCCGCGAGGATGGTCGAGCGTAGCGGCACCGACTGGTAATAACCGCCGTTGTCACCCTTGGGAGCAACATCGTATTGAGCGAACTGCGACGCCACGTAGCGCGCAGCAATGTCGTAGCCACGGCTGCCGGTCTCGCGGCCTTCGAGCAGATCGTCGGCGAGGAAGGTAATGTGCGCCTTGATCAGTTTCTTGTCGGGCTTCGCTTCGGCTGCCGGGATGGATACGCTGCAAAGCAATGCTGCCGACGCAGCAAGCGCCAATACGGCAGCAGAACAAAATGATTTGGACACAGCGGCTCCCTGAAGAATTTTCCGTCATGGTAACCGCAACGCAGCGCCGGCGATGTATGCAAACGTAACTGACCGGCGCGTTCCGGTCGATACCCCGGAAATCCGCGCCGGTCTCATCCTCGCAGGCGGCTCGAGATTACTTGGCCGCTACCTGCACCAGCCACTGTCCCGACGAGCAACGCGATGCCCTGACCGGCTCTCCGCCAGCCGCGCTGACCGCAATGCGGCTTACCGGGCTGGATCCGCGGCAAGCTTCCGCCGCGCTGTCCACCCAATTGCATTCGAATTGATTATTGACCTTGTGCAGCCGGTCCTGATGGCAGAATTTGTTGCCCGCTGACGCGACTGCCGTCTCAGGCGCCGCGGTACCGGTACCCGCGCAGGCAGCAAGCAGGCTCGATGCAGCAACAACGGCAAGCGAAGCAAAGATATTTTTCATGTCAATTTTCCCGTATGAGGTTGGCGATATTTGTTGCATAGATGAGCAAGCAACGTCACTCACTCGCCACGCACAATATTCGCGAACCGTTCCGGTTTCGAGCCGCATGCGACGAACTGCCAAATGCGCGGCACGAGTTGTGGGCGCGGTAAAACTCGGTCACAAATGGATACGGATGACACAGAAAAACGGCGGCGTCATCCCTTATCCCTTGCGCCACACGCTCGCCAGCCACGGTTGCTGTTCGCGCGGCAAGCCTTCAGGACGATAGTAATGGGTGAGCTCCACAAAACCTGCGCCGGTCATGAACTGCTGCCACGCCGGCCAGTCATGCGCGACGCCATAACGATCACCGGCCTGACCGCGCCAGCCCTCTTCATTGTCGCCACGCGGGTTGGAGCTGAACAGCACGCCGCGCGGCTTCAGCGCCGCATGCAGTTCACCCAGCACGCGCGGCAACTCCTGACGCGGCACGTGAAACAGGCTGGCATTGGCGAAGATGCCATTGAAGAACTCTGGAGGCAGATCCAGCGCGCAAAACTCCTGATGCCAGACTTCGCAGCCGCTATGCGCGCGAGCCATCTCGACAAACTGGGCAACACCTTCCAGGCCGATTGCCTTGTGTCCCAGATCGGTGAAGGCCTTCAAGTCGCGTCCCGGTCCGCAACCAAAGTCGAGGATGGTGAATGGCGCGGGCACCTCGATGTGGCTTAGCAGCGCATTGATGTTCTGCGACACATCGTGGTCGCGCGTACCTTGCCAGAACGCCTCGGCGCGCCCTGCGTATGAAGCAAGCGTGGTTTCGGTGATTTGTTTAAGCGACATGTGTCATTCCCATCGTTTCGCTCCCAGCCGTGGCTTCCCAAGCGTGTGAATACGGCGACCGGTTTACCGCTTTCAAGCTAGACTACCGCATCATGTGGCGCAAAAAATATTTCGCGACAACATTGCTGTGCGCCGTGCTCACAGCGGTGGTCGCGTCGGGCGCCACTTATGCTGCGGCGGCACCGGGCGCCGATCCCTCGGTGCAGGACATGGTCGATGCATTGGCAAAGAAGCCCGCATCAGAACCCGGTACCGTGCGTATGCGCAGCCTGGGCGCACCCAAGCCCACTCCATCATTGAACCCCGGGCAATTGCAGTTGTCGGTGCAGTTCGAATTGGCTTCGGCAACCATCAGCGCCGGTAGCCGTGCATTGCTGGCACGACTGGGCGAAGCAATGAATTCGTCGGCGCTATCGGCCACCCGCTTTCGCATCGAAGGTCACACCGACGCAAGCGGCGATGCCAAGGTTAACCTCGCGCTGTCCGAGCGCCGCGCACAGGGCGTGCGTCAGTTCCTGATCAGCAACAACCGTATCGATGCCAGTCGCTTGTCGGCAGTAGGCAAGGGCAGCAGCGAGCCTATCGATCGCGCCAATCCTGCGGCCGCAGCCAACCGGCGCGTGGTCATCGTCGCATTGGACGCTGCGGCACCGGGCACCGCCACACCGCCACCGGCAAGCGATGCCGCCGCGACGGCGCAGAAAGGCAGCACCTCCGTTGCCGGAACCGTTCGGCAACTCAAGGGCGAGGTATCGGCAACGCGCGGAAGCGCAGCTGTCACCGTCGCCGCCGGAAGTACCATGAACGAAAGCGACGCCATTGCGACCGCCGCGACTGGCTCGGTACTGATCCAACTGGAGGACGGCGCAAAACTGCTGATCCGTCCCAACAGCCGCGTGATTCTCAGCCGCGTCACCAACAGCGGCCCACTGGCGGCGCTGGAGCACTCCATCGACCTCATCACCGGCGCGTTGCGCTATGTGACCGGGTCGGTTGGCCACAGCCGGCCGCAGGGCGTGCGCTTCAAGACCCCGACCGCAACCATTGGCATACGCGGCACCGATATCGACATCGTCTACGCGCCGAAAATGCGCAGCCTGGGGGCGCAAGGCACTTATGTGCGCGTCAACAGCGGCGAAATTTCGCTGGATGGCAGCGATGGTTCCAGCGTGCGGGTGGCGAAGGATGAACAGGCATTCGCCGGCGCGCCGGGACCGTTGATGCGCGGCGGAGGCCGTGAGCCGGCAGCAAGAAAGCTGGCCGCACCGGCAACGGTTTTTGCCTCGGAAGAACTGGATTCGCTGCTTACCGAGAAGTAACAACCCGCCGGCGAAACGAAACACCGGGCGCCCCTGCCCGTGATTCCGCTTCACGCGGTTAACGAATGGCCGGCTTGTCGAACACCATCACCTTGTAGCGCGTCAACGGTACCATGAACCGGTGAGCGCGCGCGGAGTACGCCACCGCATCCCATTCGGCATCGGAGAAATTGCGTGTCAGCGGCTGAAAATCGCGCAACACGCGCCGACCCCATGCGCGCTTGGCAAGCCACACATTGGCCTCAAAAATCTCCTGCAGCGGACGCGTGACGTTGTCGGTCCAGTCAATTTCGCGCACCAGGCGCAGCCCGGCCGCTTCGCCCGCCGCACGATATTCTTCTGCTGTGAAGAGATCGTCCAGATGCCAGGTGTCGCGTATATAGCGCATGAATTCATGCTCGCGATGCTCGCGGAAGGCTGCTGAGGTCCAGACAAAATCGACCACCACCAGCCGCCCGCCTGGTTTCAGCACCCGCGCTGCCTCGCGGACAAAGCGCGCCTTGTCGGGAAAGTGAAACGCCGCCTCGCAGCACAGTGCGCGCGACACCGATGCATCCTCCATCGGCAGCGCCTGCGCGTCGCCCTCGACAAAGTCCAGCCCGTCGAGACGCGGAAACATGTTTTTTGCCAACCGGATGTTTTCCGCCAGCAGATCGACGCCGGTCACACGTGCCGCTTTGGTCGAACACTTGATGATGTATGACGCACCGCCGCGACCGCAGGCGATGTCGATCACATCGTCGCCGGCCTGTACGTCGAGATGCCCGATCGCCTCCGACGCCAGGCGAAACTGGCGGCGCGACAGCAGCACCAGCATGTTTGCCGGCAGTGCGAGCAGGCCACGATGCGGAAAATAACCGAAGTTCATCAACTCCGGCCCCCAGCCCGAACAGCGCAGCAAACGGAACACGATGTGGGTGCCGTCGTACGACAGCGAGAGGGGTTGCGACGCGGATGATGGTGGCAATGGAGGATTAGTCATGAATGGGATATGGGTGTGCCTCAACCGCCCGCCGCAATCCGCGCCCGCGTGGCCGCGATAAAGGCAGGCATGCCGGCATCGCGCGCCGCGACGATCTTCTGCACGTTCGGATTTTCATGCAGCTTCGCCAGCAGTGCCGTCGCCTGCGGAAAATCCTTCAGCAGATCGAGACCGAACACTACCTGCCCCACCCGCGCGGCGAGCTCGATACTGAAGAAAAACACGATATCGGCCAGCGTGAATTCCTCGCCGGCAACATAAGGTGAGAACGAGCCGTGACGCTTCAGGGTGGCAATGCCGGCGAGAAGATTTTCCCGCGCCAACGCCTTGACCGCATCGGGCACCTTGCCGCCGAAGAACGCTTCGGCGAAGCACATGCGCGCCGGCAGCTCGATGTACAGCTCGATTTCCTTCATCAGCGAACGCACGCGCGCCCGTGCCACTTCATCCGCCGGCAGCAGCGCCTTGCCGGTGCCCAGGCTCTCCAGATATTCCAGAATCACGCTGGCCTCGTTGATGAACCCGCCGGGCGTTTCCATGCAAGGCACCTTGCCGCGCGGACTCATGGCGAGAAATTTCTCGCTGCGGTCGGGGAAGGTCAGCACGTATTCGTAGGCAATACCCTTCTCCATCAGGGCCAGTTGCACCATGTTCACGTAATTGCTGACCGGGAATCCGTAGAGCTTGAGCATCGTCATATCCTTTGATTGTTTTCTCGATTGTTTTTTCGTCAGGCCGCCTCTGAGCGGCGGCGTCTATCGCACTTTATCGGGCTTTGGCTTTATCGCCACGCCCAATGAAACTCCAGCACTGGCGCGGCGTTTCAGGCATTTTCGGCCGGAACGCCGCATGGATACTGGAGTTTGACCGGCGCTTTGCGCGAGTCTGAAGTTGCGATTTATAGTGGCGCACATCCAGCAGGCGCGCCATGGCATACGCAATCAAAGCCGAGATCACCGGCCCCAAGTCAACGTTCACCTTCACCGCACAGAAGACGATGTACGGCGGGAAGCGAATCGCCGAAGGCGACACCATCTTCATCTTCGCCCGCGAAAACGAAGGTGCTGCGATTGCGGATGGCTTGATTGCGCGCGGCGTGGTCACCTCCGCCAAGCCTACACCACGAAAGCCCGGCATCGAAAGGCAGACGCCGCGCGTCAGCATCGAAGTCAAGTGCACGGCGCTCGCCCGGCGGCCATTGGGGCGCCGCGAATTGAAGCCGTTCGACGACTGGAACGATGGCCGGCCCGATACCGAACTCAACTTCAAGTTCTATAGACAGGCGACGAACAAAATCGTCGGCATTTCGGACGAGGTGGCGGTGTTTCTGGAAGATTTCTTCTAGGCCACCTTCCGCAGGTTGGGCAGGTGAAACTTGCCCAATTCACCTGTTCCAACTATTTCAACCCCGCCGCGCCTTCTCGATCGTCGCGATGTCTATCTTGCCCATCGTCATCATCGCGTCGAACGCGCGCTTGGACGCCGCGCGGTCGGGATCGGTGATGGCTTCAATCAGCGCGCGCGGCGTGATCTGCCAGTTCAATCCCCATTTGTCCTTGCACCAGCCGCAGGCGCTTTCCTGGCCGCCGTTGTTGACGATGGCGTTCCACAGGCGGTCGGTCTCGGCCTGGTCCTCGGTCGAAATCTGGAACGAAAACGCTTCGCTGTGCTTGAACTGCGGGCCGCCGTTGAGCCCGACGCATGGGATACCAGCGACGGTGAACTCGACCGTCAGAATATTGCCCTGCTTGCCGTCGGGATAGTCGCCCGGCGCATGCAGGATGGCACCGACCGCGCTATCCGGAAAAGTTTCGGCATAAAACTTTGCCGCGCCCAGTGCGTCGCTGTCGTACCAGAGGCAAATCGTATTCTTGCTGATCATTTTGTTTCTCCTGAGTTGGGTATTCATTTCGTGTCTCGGTAAACGTCCAAGTTTTACGCACTTTCGCGTCGTGGCCTATCGGAATTCGGGATGCATGATCTTCCGATTGTCTTACACGACGTTCGAGACGAACTGGAATCGACAAGCATCAGCAAATTTTTGCGGATTGCACGCGGTATGAAACCGGCACGCAACGACGCAACCGGGCAGCGCTTGTCAGATATTTCTGTCGCACGCGGCCTTGTTGCGGGATGCCGTTGGTGCCACTTGGCTGGTAGCATGGGTGTCTGTACTACGCTCACACGCTGCGTCCGCAAATTGCGCACCGCTCCCGCAAGGGTGTCGCCCGATTGAAAGCGAATAAAACATGCACGCCATCGGCATCCCCGGGAAATTCCTTCGCTCGGTTTTTCGCTCCACCCTGCTCGCCGGTGTACTTGCAGTGGCGTCATTATCGCAAGCCTTCGCCGCTGCCATCATCATCGATAACTTTTCCGGCACGCAACAAGCCGGCCCCCGCGTTTTCACCAGCAGCCAGGGCACCGGGGCCGGAACGCCACCCACACTCACTGAACTCAACGGTGGCGGCGCACTCCGCATGCAGCCGCAAAATTCCATTATCAATGCCACCATCACCTATACCCCATCGAGCACGCTCGACCTGACCGGCGGCGGCACCAACAATCAATTCCTGGTTGAGTTCATCAGCGTACTCGCCGACAACAATAATCCACTGCAGGGATTGGCCAACCTGACCATCACGGTGAACACCACCAGCGGCGCTAGACAAAAAGCCGGGTTGGGTATTGGTCACAATCAGGGAAACATGGCCTTTCCCTTTATCGATTTCACCGGCTCCGGCAATTTTTCCCAGGTCACGTCGATCGTGCTGTCTTTTTTCTCGCAGACCAACGTGTCGTCCGGCTGGGGCACCATCACGCTGGACCGGATCTGGGCCAGCCCGCCCGCCGGTGCCGTACCCAGCCCGCCTTCAGCCGGCTTCACCGCAGTCACCACAACACCGACCGCAAACACGACCCTCAACTACGCGCTGTCTTTCAACAACGACCAAGGCCCCGCGACCGTCACCGGTCTCGCCAATACGGATATCACGATATCCGGCACAGCAGGTGCTACCACGCGCGTCGTCACCGGTTCCGGCTCGACTTACAACGTAGCGGTCAGCGGGATGACCACCGACGGCACGGTTATCCTTACGCTCGGGGCCAATACGGTTACCGACCTGTTCCAACAGACCAATCCCGCCGGCGCCACCAGTTCAACCATCAACTATGTGAGGCCGCCGGTATTCACCAATGGCCCGCCGCCGGCAACCGCGACCGTCGGCACTGCGTACTCGTTCAACTACACCACGAGTGGATTGGGGCCGATTACCTACGCACTTAATTCAGGCTCGTTACCGACCGGACTCACACTGTCGTCGGCCGGTGCCATCACCGGTACGCCCACCATCGCAGGTACATTCAACGGTGTTACGCGCGCCACCAATGTCGCTTCGACCAATCAGAGTTTTTCGATTGTGGTGACCTGCCCGACGCTGACCGTCAATCCGGTCACGCTGCCCAATGGCCTCGTCAATACAGCCTACTCGGCGCAAACGCTGACCACCTCCGGTGCCAGCGGTGTCTTCACCTACGCGCTGACCGCGGGTGCATTGCCGGCGGGCATGACGTTATCCAGCGCGGGGGTACTCTCGGGTACGCCCACGGCGACAGGCAACTTCAATTTCACCGTCTTTTCCACCGGGCCGAATTCGGCGACCTGTACCGGTTCGCGCGGCTATACATTGAGCGTCGCCGCCA
>JAEUNB010000320.1 GCA_016790625.1 Betaproteobacteria bacterium
GATTGCGCTGAACCCGGCGCGCTTTGCAGAACGATCACTCGCCGAGATACTGCAGGCGCTGGTGCGTGAGCAATGCACATTATGGCAACATGAATTCGGCGAACCGGCGCGCGCTCATTATCAGAACCGTGAGTGGGCAGACCAGATGATATCTATTGGTTTAATGCCCAGTCACACGGGTGAGCCGGGCGGACGCCAGACCGGCCAGAATGTGCAGCAATTCGTGATCAAGGACGGGCTGTTCGAATCCGCCTGTCGATCATTGATGAAGAAGGGTTTCGACCTAGCCTGGCTTGATCGCGTGTTTACTCCCGATGAGTGGCCGATTCCGGACCTGTCGGCAGGTCTCGCAACGCGTCGATCGTCACCGGCGTATCTGCACGAACCGGTGAGAAGCCATTTCAAGTCGCTCGCCAGCTTTTCGGGCGACGCCCCAAAGTCGAGAAACAAGGTCAAGTATTCCTGTCCGGTGTGCCGCGCAAACGTTTGGGGCAAACCGGATCTATCGGTTCGATGCCAGGCTTGTGACGCCGTCTTCATTATTGATGGGGCGGCCGAAATGTCGGAATAGGCGGTATACGTCGTCTGGAAATGAGTCGCCCCGCGATCTAGGGCAAGTTGATAGTGCGTCTCAGGCGCCCTGCAACCATCATTCTGGAACAAGCTTGTTCCAGATTTGGCGAATATCGGGTCAGAAGGCGCGGGAATTGACGCGAGTTTGTGCTTTAGCGGGATTCGTTCGAAAAGCCTAATTTTGGGAAAGCAAGATTGTGCTTTCGTCCGGGAATTGGCAAAAACCAGTGTTTTGAAGCGAGTGTGTTCGAAAAAGAATCAACATTGCTTCAACCGGCTTAATCGACGGGCGCGGCGCCCCAGCTCAGACATACCGACTGCGTATAATTTATATTATGTCAAATATAAATATTTTCCTGTTAGTCCGCCATTCAATCACGCACGCAGCGGACAGACTTTTGCCTCCAGGTAAGACAGAAATCTGACTTTTCGCTGCTTTCCCCTTGCCTGCACGTGCCAGGGCAACATTGTGTCAAGCGCACCTAAACTCCTGCGAGGTCACGTAGGCAGAATATTGGGCGCAACAGTCGGCCGACACCTAGAGTTCACTGACTGAAACTTCATGGGTCTTTGAAGCGAAAGCTTTGACTGTGAGCGTAAGATTCATCTGAATCACGATGAATTAAGGCCCCTATGCTTGAAGGAATCGACGCCATTTGGCTGGCGTTTTCACAACGCGAATCGCGTCTCGAACGTGATCGTGAACTGCTGACCAAGGTGATCGGCGACGCCTCAACTGATCCGGCGTTGGCTAACGTCTTAGCGCATGGCCTTCAATCTTTTGCCGGCGCCGAGTCATGGCTGGCATGGCTTTGCAGGCCACATCCCCGCTTCGCTGGACAATCACCGCTCGAGCTGCTCGCCAACGGCGAGTTTCAATCTGTCGATGCCGAAATCGGCCGAATTGATCATGGCGTGTTTTCGTAACGTGCCCAGGATGTTGACGATCCATGAAGAAGACACCTCCTCATAAGCTTGCGATCGGATTGCCGGATTACCTGCGAATATTCCGGGTCATGAACGCAGTGATGGACGGTTTGAATTCCGACCGCAGCAAGTGTTGCTTGTTCTTCAGTGTGACGGGTGCCGCGATCCTCAAGCATTTCTATCGCAAGGAAGCGCGTGTACTCGCCGGCTCAGCGTTCTACCTGGTTGATGATCCTACGAGTTCGGTCTTGGCCATTACTAAATTTGCTGACGGGGAGCTGGACAAGGGAGTCATTGATAGTGATCGGTCTGGTTTCCACTGCTGGGTGGAATGCGAAGGCCAAGTGATCGACTTCCAAGCACCTGTATTTCCCGAAGCATTAGCGCAAACCGGCAATCCTGTTCGCATTCCACGAAAAATGTTCCAGAAGCCGCGTGCACTCATGGTTGCAGGGCCAACGATGCATGAGCAAATCGGGGACTTTTACCTTCAGCCCAACTTGGCCTTGACCAATGATCTTGTCCCCGGATTTCTTGATCATCCGGCAAGCAAAGACCTCATGAACATATGCTTGACTTGGTTTACAAGGCCACCGAAATCCATACAGCGCACATTTGCCATGGGCAATGACGTGGGCGAACTATTCAAATTGCAATTGAGTGAAATAGATTTATCCGGTGCTTGGTAGGTTGGGCACGCAATGGAGTTGATCGACATGAAAATGTACATCCTTGTGAAAGATGACATCCCACTCGGGTTCGCTATGGTTGCCGTGGCCCATGCGTCCTTAGCCGGCTATTTGAGGTTCCAGGACACACCAGAGGTCAAGGAATGGCTCACTGGGCCGTTCTACAAAGCCGTGTGCAAGGCCAATGCCAAAGAGTTCGCAAACGCAAAGCTGGTCGACGATCACGTGATATTGACAGAGTCTGCCTTGGATAATCAGGAGGTCGCGATCGTCTTTCGGCCCAGGCATGAGTGGCCAAAGATGTTCAAGTTTCTGCGTCTGTATCGAGAGGCACCAGACCTCCCCGGTACCATTTAAATTTGATTTTGCAGCCGCTTGAAGCAATGTTGATTCTTTTTCGAACACTCTCGCTTCAAAACCTCCTTTTTCGTCGATTCCCGGGCCAACGCACAAATTTGCTTCCCCAAAATTAGGCCTTTTGGGCGAATCCTGCAGAAGCACAACCTTGCGTCAATTCCGGCCCGCGCGATGACGGTAGTCGCCCGGAATTCGCAGCCTGCGCCATTTGCCAGTAACTCCAGAAAATTGCCGTGTTTACTGGCAATTCCCCGGGCCAACCCAGGCGCCGCCGTATTACTTATATGCAGTTCCGACCTCGATGCCGCCTAACCTAGCCGGGCGGCCAGCGAGCCGCAGACTGGGAGGCGACGCGCATAACCAGCTGATTTATTGAATTTTTATCTGGCCATGACGGTCGGGTCCGGACCAGTTGACAGCCGTGATCGAGTTCACTATATTTGGATAAGGATATCAATAACTTTAAGACTGTCCAGATTTGAGCAATCTTAAATTAAAAACCGCACTTGAAAATCGGTTCGATACGTCGACTCGCGGCTGGGTCGGCCGCGCCGCTGCGGCCTTGGGCAGCACTCGTCCATCGTTGGCTCGCTATCTCCAACTTGAGGAACAAGGAGAAGGTGGACGGATACCCGCCAGTCTCTGGGCTGCCGTCCATAGCCTTCCTGACCTCCAAGCGATCAAGCCGTCGACCCCGCTGCCGACGACGGCCGACGTAGTTCATCACTATGCCGCCGGGTTGGTGGACTTGCAGCAGCACATGGACGAGACCGGCCATATCCAAGCCCCCTACCCTGTATCGCTGCACGACGGGTTCGACATGGCCGCGGCCCTCAACATCGTGACCGCCGGTGCCCGTTTTCCCGTGAGCCTTGCAGATCTGCTTCGGGTTGCCGACCAACCGCTCTACGAGTGGTGCCCAGACTATGCCCGGGTTGGGCCGCCGGAGTTTGTGGATGCCCAACTCATGTCGGAGGGGCAAGTCACGTCGGCATGCCTGGCGCTCGGCGCACGATCGCAATCCGATCCTGAAGAACCCCTGTACGACAAGCTGATGGAGATCTGCGAGGCGATCGGCGAGGCAGGAGCCGAGGACTTCTACCGTGCCTGGCGCAAGTGCGTCGTGGAGAAGCCATTCGCCTGGTCGCGTGCGGAACTGCTGGATTCCGATCCCCTGTTTCTCGTCCATAGCCGGCGAGTCAGCGAACTCATCGACGCATTCTACGTGACCGTTCCCGTCGCCGCGTTGCGTGACCAGGTCGTCAGGCTTTGCCCCATCACCAGGACGCGAGTATTTCGCAGCAACGGCAAATGGTGTTCAGAATTCCGCGATCCTCGTGCGGCGCAAGCCTTGGCCAAGCAAGGTCCGATCGAACATCCAGCTGTAGAAGGAATGCTCGAGCTGCGGCGTGCGGCGCGCACGTTTTGGACGCTGCCCGGGCGTCATGAGCTTGAATTGGCCACCCGATTGGAAGAGCGCGGCCTTAATGTGGTGCTGTGGCCGAAGTTGGATGCGGCCGACTTGCTGATCGAGTCTGGCGACGGCGCCAAGCGCTGGGTGATCGACGTCAAGGACTACTTGTCGCCGCGTTCTCTCGCGCGTGCCTTCTCTGGTTTCAACGGCTTTCGCCGCGCGCGTCGAGCACTGGTAATCCCCGACTATCTCAACGATCGCACGCCGCAATATCGCGAGATCTTTGATCGTGCCCGGCGCGCCAACCTGTTCAACAAGGTCGAGCTGTTCACAGCCTCGGAGTTGCTGCGCGAGCTGGAGGCCTGATGTTCGACGTACGAAATTTTCTGGCGGAATACGCGCGGCTCTCCCTGCTGCGCGCCCAGGACCTCGGTTTTTACGCCTTGCGCGATGTCGCGCTCGTCGATCTCTGCTTGAGTTGGCTGGCTGAATTTCATCCAACGGAGACGCCAGCCATCATGCCGATGTTATTGCAGGGGCATCTCAATGCCGCCATCGATCCCCGTGCCCGACCGGGGCTCGCGATTCTGCGGCAGTATGCACCCGGCCTCGCCAGCCGGCTCAGCTGGCGTCGTGCGCGAGAAGAACATGCCAAGCACAACCGCAGCACTGCGTTTCAGGTTTCGGGCAAGCAAATGGCGCAACGGCCGAACGCCTCGATCGAACTGACATCCCTCTTGAAGAACACGGTTGGTTCGCCAGCACCATTTCGACTCCATGACCTGGCGTATGCCAAACCCGGGGGAGCGCACTACCTGCCCTGGTCACAAGCCTTGGTGAAGGAACAGCCGATCGAGCTCCGCGTGCCTGAGGCGCGTAGCGTGCCGGAGGGTGCGCATAAGCTGCGGTCACGCGCTATCAATCCACCGGTCGCGATCGAGTGGGACACACTCCTAAAGGTCGCGGCCGAGGTCGATGCACGTGAGGCTTCACCAGGCTTCCCGGATTGGATGAAGCCCTTGAAGCTATCCGACCGCCTGCAAAAGGTGAAGATCGAGGACTTAGGCGCGGGCTTCATGCGCAACAAGCGTCTCACGCTTGAAGGTGTCCAGCACGTGGTCGGCATGCTCTCAAGCGGCAAGAGCACGCTATTGAGTGCGCTGATGTTTGCCCTCAGCAGCCCAGGCTACGACAAGAAAATCGGCGTCATCGTCCGCGACACCGTCAGCGGCGCCGGCTTGGTGGCGAGACTCAAGGCTCACGGTATTTCGGCTACATTGCTCAGCTCGTTTCCACGCCGCGACGAACATCTGAGCACGCTGCATTGGTCGACAAGTCGCCTGGACGCGGATACCAAGCTCTCGGCAACCGCCCAATTGACCGAGATGTTGGGGGTGGCCTGTCCACTGCACGGTTTCAACCAGGACGTCGACAATCCGCGTCTATCGGCGGCGATCCGGAATTTCGATCAGCGTCCCTGCCATGACCTCAAGCAAGGTACCTCGAAGCAATCGTTGACCTGCCCGTTGATCGCCACCTGCCCCTCGCAGTCGGCGCAGCAGCAGTTCGCGAACAGCCAGGTCGTCGTGCTGACGCCACAAGCGATGTTCTGGATGACGCCCGACAAGACAGCGCTCAGGGAACACATCTCCTTCCCGGAAATGTTTCAGTACACGCTGGACGTGATCCTGGTCGACGAAGCTGACACCATCCAGTCCGACCTCGACAAGCTTTGCACGCAGGACCAGGTGCTCTTGTCGCCCAATGTGGCCGCGTTTACCGCGAGTTCCATCCGTTGCGTGACGCAGGCGGTCAATCTCAACTCCGGCGGCCAGTACGCGAGCCAGATGCATGTGCAGTGGCACCGCACGCTGAACCGCTTACAGGACAGCATTTCCGCCATCTACCACCTGCTGATTTGCCACACCAGCGCATTGAAATCGCTTACCTACCGGAAGCCTTTCACGACGGCCAGCATCTTTGCGGATATCTATCTTTATGCCGGTCAACGACCGGACACCAACGTCCTCGAGCGCCAAGCCACGTTGGAACAGATCGCTGTTCTGGCGAGCTCGCTCTATCGCGTCGCCTCGGCCCTTTACGATGACCAGTCAGTCCCGCCGGGCAATCCGCCCGGGCCGTTCAGCGACGCATTCACATTCCTGAGCGATCTTCGGCTGCAAATTCTCGACACGAGTCTCTACGACGACGATCATCCAGCGCTCCAGTCAATTCAGCAAGCCCTAGAAAGCGGCTGCCTTTCCTGGCTGCTTCCCCCCGATTTTGGGGCAATGCCACTCGCAGAAAAGAAATCGGAGCCGTCGCGCTACAAGCGCCCCCAACCCGCCAATACACTTGCCGGCATCGCGCGCTGCATTGTTCTGGCCATGCTGGCCAACGAATGCCTCGCAAGCTATGCCTATCTGGTGCGCCACCATAGCGCAGTCGAACAGGAGTTCGAACTGGCGGGAGATAGCGCCTTCCGCGAAGCCAAGCGCATCATGGATCTGTACGGCCACCTCCTGCCTCGCCCCATGGTGGGCGCCGTATACGGGCTTCTTTTCGAGCCGGCCGGCGACACCATGCAAGGCGGGGTACTGCGCCTGGTCAATCACTTGGGCGTGGGCCGCTACCTGCTGACCCATATGAACGCGCTGATGGCTGCGGCGCACCAGGCCGGACCCCATGCGCTCCTCCTGTCCGGCACCAGCTGGGCCGGGGGCGATAGTGAGAATGCGTCGCCTACCTACGATTTGCAAATCCCGGTGGCCGCCATCCTGTCCCAACCCTCGCGCGAGCGCGAGGCGATCCGGAAGAGCCGGTATGAACTCGTGAGCCTCCTCAATACGCCGACCCGCGTGTCCGGCCGTGCACCCGAGGAGCGCCGGTTCGAATTGCAGCGCATGGCCACGCAGCTTATCAAGGCGGGCTCCTCCGGACAGAGCCTTCTCTCGAGAAAATGGGACGAGCTAGGCGAGACCCGAGCATTCGAGATTCACCGTCGCCGACGTGCGATGCTCATCACCAACAACTACGACGACGCGCGCCACGTCGCCGTGGCGATGGCGTTAGAAGCGCGCGGCCGGCACATCATTTATTGCCTCGTGCCGGACAAGCAGGCGCGTACCGCCGACATCCAAAAACAGGCGGTAGCCATGGATACGGTCAATTCCACCAGTGTCGTATGGCTGCCGCGATCGCAGATCGAGGAGTTCGGTGCGGCGCCGGAAGGTTCTGTGCTGGTGGCACCGCTTGGCCCCGCCTCGCGCGGCCACAATATCGTTACCGTCGAAGGCGAGGCCATCGCTGCGGTGAGCGCAATCTATTTTCTGCATCGTCCCTTCCCTCGCCCCGATGATCTCGATCGATTTACCGGGCTCATCAATCGCGTGGCTCACGACATCTGCACAGGCCGCAAGCAGCCGTCGCCGCCGTCGACGCCGGCCGTTCATGCGGACTGGGCGGCACGCGTTCTCCGCTCCACCGTCGACCGTGGATTTGCACTACGCGCGAGCTATCAGGACATGTCCCGCGATGCCCGCGAACAATATGCCTGGGACCTGTTGACGTCGCTTTGGCAAACGATTGGTCGCGGCATTCGTGGCGGCGTGCCGGTATACGTGGCCTTTTGCGATGACCGGTTTGCGCCGGGGCTTTTTGGGGGCAAGCGCGATACGGCGTATTCGAGTTGCCTCGTCCAGATCTGCGAGACCCTAACGACCGCCGCAGAAGCGGAGACAGATCACAACATCGCCCGGAGTCTTTACGGTCCGTTTCTCGATGCGTTGAAAGGGATGCTGGCGGGCGATACCGCGGAGTCGGCGCCGGCCAAGATGGAGGAGGCCATGTCGCATGGCTAACTTGCTGCCTTTTCTTTTCAATGTGGACCTCGAACATTTGTCCACCCAACGCTATCGCGTGTGTGTATTGCCGCCAAAGCTCTATGACGCGATCCGAGACGCGCAGGGTCTCGAGCGCGGTTGGAAACCGCGGCTCGCAGGATTGGACGCGCTGGTGGGCTGGGCGGCGCCGGTCGTCGATGCGCTCGGCGAGTGGCGTGATCCCCGCGCCAACGCGAACACGCTTCGCTTTGTCTCGCTGGATTGCGATAGCCCGACAGACACGATGGAAAAGCAGGTGCGGCGTTGCATGGCGTTGTGGCTAGGCCTGAGTTGTCCCCCTGAGAAAGCCGGGGCACTGGCGGCAATGGTGGCGCCGGGATCCGGCCGGCAGACCGGCTTGACCTGGTCGGAGCCGAAAGCGTTTCCAACTCGCCTAGTCGCCGGCGGAACCAGCGCCGTGCCCCAGGACAACCTCCTTTTCGACCTCATCGCCATCGCGGCGGCACGGCAGCTGGAGAACCAGGTGATCAACGAGGGCACGCTGCATGAAGGCAGGCTCATCTTGACCAACCCACACCTCTACGGTTCGCAAGGACAGAAACTCATTCGTGCCCGGCCAAGCCCCGCCGATCCTGCACGATCGGAGTTCGGCATCTATTTCACAGAGGTATTTACCTTGCGGCCGCGCACAGACCCGGACCGCAGGATCATGCAACTGACCGTGAACGTGAGCACGCGTGCCTATGGAAACGGACAACCGTCGCGCGATCGTCGGCGCCATCTTGATCTCTTCCTCAAGCCAAACAATTACTTCGGTGAGGGTTCCGAGCGGGCGCGCTCCATTGAACTGGCAGTCCACTATAAAGATGTCGACAAGAATAAAGAGAACGACGAGAAAACGTGGACGCGGGGAGATCGTCTCTGGATCGACGAGATCATTAAGCACGATTTCCCCAACCGTCAGTGGACCGGGCTGGGTCTCAAGAGCATCCAGATGGACGACCTGGCCATCATGGTTCGCCGCGGCCCGGGCCATGGTGACAAAACCATCGTCGGCGCCGGCGTATCTGGCGTCGAGTGACAGCAGTATCTGAAGTTGCTCGAGCAGCGGCTGGAAATCGTTGGCATGCAGCGCGTCACATTGGAACGCGTGAAGCATGAACACTCGACGCCTAAAGCCATGAAACTACGTCGGGTGTCGTCTCCCGCCGAACGCCGCGCCCAGATCCTGGCGTCTGGCCTGACGGCTTCCGATCAAACCCTTCACCTTTGCCTGCTTCAACGAGACGCAGCAGGCCTGTCCAATCTGGACCAGGCCATGGACGAGGTTCTGGGGCCTGTCGAGAGCAGGCAGCCGGATGGCAGGCACTATGCCGATGGGCTCAAGGTCGCCGTTCACGTGGCCCCGGCTGGCCCCACCTCGGAGAGCTTGCCGCTGCGCGCAGAACTGGCCTTGGCGGCAGACATTTCCGACGCCGCACGCAAACGCATCGCGAAGGCTGAAGAGACTCGTCATATCGAAGCACAGCTACGACGGATTGAAACTCACATCAAGGTGAGTTTTGAAAGGGTTCCGAGGCCGGCGCCGCTCATCGTCGAGATGGATGCCCGGACACGCGACGAACCCCGGCAAGATCCCTATTCCCTCAACTACGAGGCCGGCCAGCATCTCGGCTTTGCGGTTCAGGCAAAACTGGTCACCGAGTCCAATGCGGATGTGAACGAGGAAGAGGATGCGGAAGAAGGATCAAAAGCGACGCTGGCCAAGAGCATCAATGTGCTCCTGGACGTCTTGCGCAGTTCAGGTGTATCAGCCCTGCAAGCGCACGGTCATGAATTCCACGGCTGGTGGATGCTCAAGTCCTGGTTCAAGGGCGATCGCCTTGAGTCCCCTTGTCGGATACAGCAGCAGGGAAGCCGGCTTTCCGTAGCGCTGCTCGGGTTAGGCGACGATATCGTCGAGGTCGACTATCCGAAGGCGCAATCGATGGTGGGCCTAGGACAAGTGTGCAACCTGAGCGGCCGCAGTCGCGAGGAAAAGGTCGCCATCGCAGAGCGATTCTTCGCGCGCGTGCTGCCCCACTCGGCGCAGAAGGCGCTGATTTTTGCCGAAGGAGACAACCTGCGCCAGTACGTACGGGGCCTGCAGAACAGGCAGTTGACGCCGGACGTCCTGGAGTTTGGCCGAGCCGGGGCCGCCAGTGCGCTGGCCACCTTGCGCTCCGGGGGGAATCACAGCCTGGTTCGCATCTCAGCGGAGGCCGGCAATCGCCCTGCCTACGTGGTGGAAGGCAACAAGGGGGGTGTCACGGCGGGCCTGTTCAAGGAAGTCTCCTCGAACCGGGTCTTCTGGGTGGTTCGCCGCCTGATTACGGCACAGGACCTGGACTTCCCTGCTCGCCGCGCACGCACGACTTCCCGTTTCGCCCCTGAAGCGAAACGACTGTCCAGCGTCAATCGCAATTTCCCGGTGATGACCGAGATCTACCCGTTGATTATCGGTGCTGGCCTCCATGCGGAGCAGTTGGCGTTCCTCACCCGACAAGCGCTCGCAGTTCACATGTCCATGCGCTGGCAGCGTGACGAAGCGGTCCTGCCTTTCCCATTGCACGAAGCAAGCAAGCTGGAGAACGACTAGAAGTCATACATCCTGTAGGAGGTTTCATGGCAAAGCGTATTTCGGGCGGCATGCTCTACAGCGCCGTCCAGTGTCCTCACCGCGTGTTCCTCGACGCCACACAAGATGATTCATTGCGCGACGAGCCCAATGCGTTCGTCGAGATGCTGTGGGAACACGGCCTTGCGCATGAGGCTGCAATGGTCGACGAAATGGCAGCCTCCCTGGAAGACCTGAGCCAGCTTGCCGGCGACGACAAAGCCGCCGCAACCCTGCAGGCGATGGACGCCGGCGCCGAACTGATCTACTCCGGACGCATCGAGGTCGACGACATGGTGGGCGAGCCCGACTTGCTGCGCAAGACAGCGAAAGGATACGTCCCCGGCGATATCAAATCCGGGCGCGGCCTGGAAGGTGGCGACGACGATGACGAAGGCAAGCCGAAACTTCACTATGCGATGCAGCTCGCGCACTACGCCCATATCCTGGAGCGCATCGGACGGGGCACCGGAAAACGCGAGGGCTTCATCATCGACCGCAATGGCGACGACATTGCCTACGATCTCGATCTTCCGCTGTGGGGCCGCGAAAAAAGGACCTCTTGGGATCGGTATACCGAACTACTGGCCGAAATCCGCGGCATGCTCAGTGGAGCTCACGTGACGCGTGGTGCGCTGGCCTCCGTCTGCGGCCTGTGTCACTGGCATACCTACTGCTCCGATGAGTTGGGTCGGCTTGACGACCTGACCCTGATTCCGGAGCTGGGCCGCGCCAAGCGCGATGTCATGGCCGCTGCGATTGGCTCGGTCAAGGCGCTGGCCACGGTCAACATCGCCACCTTCGTGAAAGGCACGAAAACCGATTTCAAAGGGATTGGACCCGACTCGCTCGCCAAGTTTCAGGAACGTGCAAAGCTCTTGTCCACGGCGGGGGCGCCCTACCTCAAGCAAGCGCACGGGCTGCCCGATACGCCACTCGAAGTGTTTTTCGATGTGGAAACCGACCCCATGCGCAATCTTTGCTATCTGCATGGCTACTACATTGTCGACCTGGAAGCCGGCAAGACCGAGTACAAGTCATTTTTCATGCGCGCGAACACGCCCGAAGAAGAGGCAGCCGCATTCGCCGAATCGTGGGCACTGCTCAAGTGGGCCATGACCCGAGGTACCGTCTACGTGTATTCGCCTTACGAGCGGACCACGATGCGAGCGCTGTCACGAAAGTATCCGGAGGTGGCGAAGGAAGAAGAGGTCAGCGAGCTCTTCGCGCGCCCCAACATGGTCGATCTTTACACTGACGTGGTGCGCAAGAAGACTGAATGGCCCGTGCGCAATCATTCCATCAAGACCTTGGCCAAGCACTTGGGATTTGCCTGGCGGGATACCCATCCGTCCGGTGCGGCCTCGATCGAGTGGTATCACCGATGGGTGGAAACTGCCGATGCCGCTATTGCTCAGCGTATCCTTCAATACAACGAGGACGATTGCGTGGCGACCAAGGTTTTGCTCGACGGGATCCGTAAGCTTCCTGTACAAGCGTAGCCCCACGATTGCGAAACTGCCGTGAGTTCAATGCCCCAGAGTCCATCGGCGCCCCGTATCGCGCCTGATCCAACTACCCCCGCAATCGCAGCCAGTCCTGCCGCTACCGGGCCTGCTGGTGCCGTATTTGAAACCGCCGTCGGCGCCCACTATTTGCAGGCAATGTTGATAGGTGCCGAGCCACGAGGGTTGCCCGGCATTCGAATTCTCAAGGTGCAGTTCCAACGCCGCGCTGACGGGCACCTGCTGGACGATGTCATTGTCCACGGCGAAGACGCTGGTGGGATTGCCGCCACGCTCGGCGTTCAGGTCAAACGCTCAGTGACGTTCGCACCGAGCGATCCCGTGTTCCGCGACGTCGTTCAGCAGATGGGCCAAACTGCGCAGCGTGACGATTTCACGTCAATGCGATATGAAATGGCAGTTGCGATCGAGCGGACGTCAGCGCCGATCGAACATTACTACCAGGAAGTATTGCGCTGGGCACGAACTCATTCCACCGCAGCTGAGTTCATGGCACACATCGCGCGACGAGGCCAAGCAGCGGAGGCCATGCGGAACTTCGTCAAGACGGTTGGCGATCACCTCAGTGCAGCCAATTTCCCTCACGACGATGAAGCGGTCTGGAGCATCCTTCGGCGCTTCCAGATTCTGCAGTTCGATTTTGGGCACCAGGGTTCACTGTCGGAGGCGTGGGCGCGGGACCGGGCAAGATTGCTGCTTGCGCCAAGTGATGTCGGGCGCGCGGGTGAGCTGTGGGCCATTCTGGCTGAGGCGGCAGCGTTCGCCGCGGCTACTGGAGGAGAGTGGACGGCGGCATCTCTGAAAGACTACATCGCCGCACGCCATAGCTTCCAGTGGGCCGGGGATCGCCGCTTGGCAGCAGCCCGGCGTGCTATCACCGAGGCCTCCCGCCTAACGCTCGCCGACTTGCGATCAGCAGTTGGCAACGTGACCATTGATCGGTCACCACGAATGGCTGATCTCCATACGGCACTTTCCCAACATCGCTACGTGGAGATCCGCGGGGACGCCGGCGTCGGCAAGTCTGGCGTGCTCAAGTTTTTCGCCGAACAGATCGGGATTGAAGCAGCCGCGCTTACCCTGAATCCCGAACGAACCACGCCGGGCGGCTGGTTTGCATTGCGCACCGCACTCAATTGCGACTGCACTGCCAAAGAGCTGCTGTCGGACCTTGCCTCCGATGGTGGCGGCTTTCTGCTCATCGACAGCGTGGACCAAGTTGACGACCCGGCCGTGCGCGCCACAATGACCGATCTGATCCGCGCGGCATCCGAAGTGGATGGATTCCGCGTCGTGGTCACTGCACGCCGTCGCTCCGGGGAAGACACCACCGAGTGGCTGCCTGCCGATGCCATTGCCCGTCTCAGGCCCGCTCCCCCAATTACGATATCCGAACTTTCTGACGACGAAGTGGAGACCCTTTCGGCCGCCAATAGCCGATTGGCGGCGCTCTTAGATCCTGGTCATGTCGCCAAGGACGTCGTAAGAAACCTTTTTCGGCTTTCGCGACTTGCTGCGCACTCTGGCTCCGATCCATTGCCGGCCACGGAAGTGGCCATGGCGCGACAATGGTGGAGCAGCGCCGACGGTCCGGCTGGCGCGAACGCGCGGGACCGAGGACGGTTGATCGCCGCAATGGCGATGGCGGCACTGTCCGGAGTCGGTTCCTATCGCACCGACACAGCCGAGCCACCGGCTATCTCTGATTTGCTGGCGCGCGGCACCATACGAGAGGTTGCGCGAGATTTGTTCGCATTCGGTCACGATGTGCTTCGCGATTGGGGTGTCGCCTGCGTGCTCCACGATGAGCCGCAACGCCTGGATGCGCTGCCGTGGACCGCCCCGGCCTCGGCCGCGCTGGTACGCGGTTTTGAGCTCTGCGCGAGTATGGCGCTGGAGTTGGCCGAAGACGGTAATGCTTGGCTGGGAATCTTTCAACGCGCATCCGCGGCCGGCGTTCACCTGAGCTGGAGACGCGCCGCAATCATGGCTCTCGTGCGCAACGAGCGCGCGCCGTTGCTTCTGGATCGGGTAATGGTGCCTCTTACCGAAAACTCGGGGACGCTGCTTCGGGAATTGATCCTGACTTCGATTGCCGCGGACTCCGAGCCCGCCGAGGCCGCCTTCCGACGCGCGGGTCACGACATTTCGTTGCCGCCGGACATACTCGCGCCTGTTGGCCATTCGTGGTCACGGCTCTTACTCTGGTTGATGCTCCGGCGCGATCACCTGCCCGCGACACAGCTCCCCACCGTCGTCGACTTTGTTGCACGCTGGCTGATGGCCACGTTCGGACGGGATAGGCTCGCGCCGACGCTGC
>JAEUNB010000338.1 GCA_016790625.1 Betaproteobacteria bacterium
GGCGACGACGATCGGCGAATTGCTGCCGCTGGCGGACTGCGCGCCGCAGGTTGCGTTGTAGCTGGTGATGGCGCTGCCGCCGTTGCTGGACGGTGGCGAAAAACTGACGCTGATTTGTCCGGGTGACGCTGTCGCGCTTACCGACAAGGGCGCACCGGGCGGGCCGACCGGTGTGACGCTCGCTGCGGTCGATGCGGCCCCGGTGCCAACGTCGTTGATGGCGGCCGCGGTGCAGGAGTAGGTGGCGCCGTTGGCCAGATTGCTCACCACTGCCGGGCTCGGCGTGCCGATCAGCGTTTGTGTGGTCTGGCCCGGCGCACTGCAAACAACGGTGTAGCCGAGCAGGGCGCTGCCGCCGTTTGAGGCCGGCGCGTTGATGGTGATGGTCGCCGTGCCGTTGCCTGGTGTGGCTGAAGCGATGGAAGGTGTTCCGGGGACGGTGGCCGGCGTGACGGAGACGGTGCCCGACGCCGGCCCTGTTCCGGCAGAGTTGGTCGCCGTGACCGAACAGTTGTAGGCGGTACCGTTGGTGAGCCCGGTGACGACAACCGGTGATCCGGCGCCGCTGCCGGTGAAGCTGCCCGCTCCCGGCGTACAAGTGACGGTATAGCTGGTGATGGTGGCGCCGCCGTTCGATGCCGGTGGCGTAAACGATACGGTGGCCTGGCCATTGCCGCGAGTCGCGGTGCCGATGGTCGGTGCACCGGGTGGCATCGCGACGACGGTGACCCGCTCATAGGCACCGATGTCGTAGCCCGCGCCTTGAGGGCGCGCGGTGCCGAGGATGTCGGTGGTGACCAGTGCGACCGTGGTGCCGGCGTTGATCGCGGCGCTGCCGGAGGCGAGGGTGAAATCGCGTGCGGCGAAATTGGTAAAAATAGAAGTGGTGCCGGTGAATGAATTCGCGTCTTGGCCAGTCTGAGATCGCCAAGTGACTAGATTGACAATGTTTCCGCCGGTATCTTCAAATCTCGTGACTATGTTGTAGTTGCTGACAAAGGTGCCCGTGAGGCTTTCAGGGTCAATGGCAATGCTGTCATTGTTCGATGAGTCGAGATGGATAAGGATATTGTTGCGCACGGTGTTTCCAGTGCTGCCATTGCGGATCGAAAAGGCATGCCCGGTACCCGCCGGCATGACCACAGTATTGTTTGCGATCAAATTGTTCTTACTACCGAAAGCATCACCGTAGCCGTCGTCCCACAGAACAATTCCTTGGCGTTGGTTGTCGTAGGAGAGGTTGTTGATAATGCGCGAATTGCGTATGGACGCGAAATCGAACGAGCCGCCGCCGCCAGTGTTTGGATTGCCGCCGACGGTTCCAGTGCCGCCGATGCCGTTAGAGTAGGAAATATTCTGCTCGACTAGGGCGTTGGTGATGATCCCATCAACGGGGTCGTCTTCGGTCGTTTCCGGGTCGGCATTGATCTGGATCCCGGCCCAGGCGTTGTGATGCGAGACATTGCGGCGGATGATGGGACCGTCGGCGCTGTTGGCCACGTAAAGGCCATGCTGGCCCTTGGAGTTGGAGATTTCGTTTCCCTCGATCAGCACGTCCTGCGCATACGAAGTGCTGATACCAACCCAGCCCGCATTGCTGACTTTGTTGTTGAGGATGCGAACATCGATGACATGCGCGGTGGGCAGGCCGCTGACACGGATGCCGCGGGAGCGTACGCCGTCCGAGTCACCGACGGTCTTGTTGGCATCGACGATGAAGCCGTCGATAGTCACATAGCTGCGTGACACGTGAATCGATGCTGGCCGGCCATCGTAGACCACGGTATCAAAGATGCGTGCATTGCTGCCAGCTGCTCTGATCGTGTAGCGCAACGCGGCGGTCGAGCCGGATTTATCGACATAGAACGGTGCGTATTGCCCATCCTGCACGATGATCTCGCTGCCCGGCGTAAAGGCTGCGTTGTTGATCGCAAACTGGATTGTGGCCCAGGGATTGTTGAGCGAACCATTGCCGGTGGCGTTGCTGCCGGTCGTGGCCACGTACAGCGTTGCGCCATTCGCCGCGCCAATGCCGGCCAGTATCGACAGCGCAACCAGCGCAAATGCCCGGAACGGGCGAAGAATATTTTTCATGGGGCCGTCCTTCAGGGAACCGGGGGCGATTCCGCCCAATATTGTCTCGCCGCGCGACGGGCGAGTCCAGTCCTGCGAATCGGGTATGCGGCACAGGCATGCGTTATGCTCAGCGGCATGCCAAGCCTCGATATTGCAACCGCCTCCCGCTTCGCCCGCATTGCGCTGGCAGGGGCGGTACGCGAGTATCCGAATAAACCCGATCACGTGCTGACCGCTGCCGCCGATGCGCGCACGCCGCGCGAACTGCATCCCGTCTTTTACGGTTGCTACGACTGGCATTCCGCCGTTCACACCCACTGGCTGATGCTGCGGCTGATTCGTTGCTTTCCGCATTTGCCCGAACGTGCCGCCATCGAGGCGCATTTCGACTTGCATTTCCAAGCAGGGAAAATGGCGGCGGAACTGGCGTATGCGGCAGATCCGCAGCGCATTGCTTTCGAGCGTCCCTACGGTTGGGCGTGGTTGTTCAAGCTGGCAGAAGAGTTGCATTCGGCCCGCGACGAGCGATCGCAGCAATGGGGCCGCGTATTGCAGCCGCTCTCGACGCATTTCGTTGAGCAATTGATGCAGTGGCTGCCGAAGCAGGACTATCCGGTTCGCAGCGGCGTGCACTCGAACACCGCGTTCATGCTGGCTTTTGCGCTGGACTACGCACGCAGTGCTGGTTTGATGGAGGGCGAAAAATTGATTGCAACCGCTGCCATGCGCCTCTATTTCAATGATCGCGCGGCGCCCGTCCATCACGAACCGTCGGGTCACGATTTTCTCTCGCCCTCGCTGATCGAGGCCGATTTGATGCGCCGGGTAGTCACGAAAGGGAATTTTGCCGCGTGGTGCGATACATGGTTGCCCGATCTGTCACGCAGTCCCTTGCTGACGCCTGTAAAAGTCAGCGATCGGGCCGACCCTCACGGTGGCCATCTCGACGGTCTGAACCTTAGCCGTTCATGGTGCCTGCGTGCGTTGGCGGCAAGCGGTGTTGGCGAGGCAGCCAGTCTGGAAAAGGCGGCTGAATGCCATCTTGAAGCCGGCCTTGAGCATGTCGAAAGCGGCAATTTCTTGGGTGAGCATTGGCTGGCTAGCTTCGCCGTATATGCGATGACGCGAAGGCCCTAGGGAAGCTCTGATTAAGTCCATTTCGTCCCGAACAGGGGACTTCCGTTGGTCGTCGCCATACGTTGTTGCTCACCAAAAGTTTCCTCCTTACATATCAAACATATGCCGCGTCGGAAATTTTTGGCTCGCGCCTAGTCTGGCTTAGAGCTGAACTTAATCAGAGCTTCCCTAGTGCAAATTGCATTTGAGCGAATGCAATTGGATACAAACAAAGCCCGTCAATCTGCAAAAATCACTGGTAAATTCCTGTTTCTGCCGTAAATCCGCCGTCGATTTATATGTCCATGCACGAAGCCAGCATCATTTACCGCAAAACCGCGAAAGGCGCACGCGAAGTATCGGAGCGCAGCTTCGGGCTGGAGAAACATGTTCGCCGCGTGTTGATCATGGTCGACGGCATCAAGGATGTGACCGAGCTGTCGGTATTCATTCGTGCCGGTGAATTGGACGACACGCTGTCGCTTCTGCTGACGCAGGGCTTTATTGAGGTGGGCGAAGGACAGGTGGCGGTGGAGAGTCATCCCCATCAGGTGCCTGCGGCCAATGAGCCGGCTGTGTTTGCGCTGATCAAGCAGCACGCGATGGCGGAAATCAGCACCCGCTTGGGACCGGTGGCGACATTGTTGCTGACCGAAATCGATGCCTGCAAGGACCCACTGGAATTGCGCTTGAAGCTGCGCAATATCGAGAACGTGCTGGTGAATCGTCTCGGTGCCGCCGAGGGCGCCGAACTGGCGCGCCGCATTGGCAGCGAACTGACGCGATTGGTGGAGCGGCGTAACGGGCGCTAGCCCGCGATTGTGTCGAAGCGGATCTTCCGCGCCAGAAAGCAGCTCAATTCCAACTGCCTTGCATCGTCACTCAAGCGCATGGTGAACCGCCCCGGTGGCAACTCATCCAGCGCGCGCTTGCAGTCGAAAGCAACCAGATTCTTCGCCAAGGGGCGTAGCGAATAAGTGTCGGATGTACCCAACGGCCCCGTGATGGATAGCTCATTTCCGTCTTGGGAGAAACTGATTGTCGATTTCAACGCGTCATTGTGGAATTTTCGCGTGGATAGTCGTGCCCGGTCGTCGCGAAACTCGACAAGTTCGAAATCTTCCTTCCAGCCAAAATGGCGCGCATGAATTCGCAGTGCATTGCCGATCACCTCGACGCGAAAAAATCCATTGGCCGACGCCAGCATCGTCGGCCCGATCCAGAGCAGGGCCACCGCTTCGCCTCCCAACTCCAGCATGACTTCATCGTCCATAGACGACACTTCCGCGACCAGGCCCAGCCGGGAACAGTGGAAAACGCCGCCGACTGCCGGGTGAGGATCAGGCGAATTTTCGACCAGCGCATCCCAGGTGGGTTTGATTCCCAGTTCCTCCGCCAGTGCCAACGCGTGCGGTGTCGGGTTGCCGGTGCGGTTCATCATCACGACGATGGCCACGCCATCCTGCGGGAAGCGGAAGTGTGTCATGCGCCAGCCACGCAAAGCGCCGCCATGCCATTGCATCCAGCGGCCATCCTGCTGCCACACATTGATGCCGAAGGCGTAACAGCCGGGTGAGCCGTCCGGATTTGGCAGCGCCTGATCGAGGCCGTCTGAGCAGGGCAGTGTCCCGGTGTTCGGCTTCAACATCGCTGCTTCCCAAAGCAATAGATCGTCCAGCGTTGTCACCAATGCCGCATCGCCCGACCAGCAGGCGCGGGTAATTTCCTGATGCCAGCCGCCCGGCTGCCAATAGCCTTTGCTGCCTCCCGGCAATGCAATGCTGGTGTCACTGCCGAGATAACTATGGCTCATGCCGAGTGGAACAAAGATGCGCTCCGACAGCAGCTCGGACAGATTTTTTCCGGTAACCGATTCCAGAATCCACTCAAGAATGCGCCAGTTGCCGTTGTTGTAGCTGTATTGCGCGCCGGGCTCGAACATTGGCTGATTCAAGGATTGAATCAGCGCCGCGCCTTGCTCCAGTGTGAAGCGGCTCTCTGCTTTTGCACCGGTCAGCATGGCGGCGCACCAGTAGTCGAGCAGGCCGGAACGGTTCTGGCATAAGTGGCGGACGGTGAGCGTTGCCGGGAAAGCGGTCAAAGCGGGCACATAGCGCGATGGATGCGCGTCGAGATTGATCTCGCCTTCCTGCTCAAGCTGTCGAACCAATAAACAAACGAACTGCTTGGTAATCGAGCAGGCGCGAAACGTGGTTTGCGGCGAGAACACGATACCTTGCTCGAGATTGGCGAGGCCGACTCCCTTGGCATAGCGGAATCCGCCGGGGGCCAGAATGCCGATGGCGGCGCCGGGCTCGTCCGGGGCAAACATTGATGAGCAAAGGTGGTCAAGGCGGCTTTCGTCAGGCAAAGTCATGGCATGGGCGGACGAAAGTCCGCAAGATGAGTTGGAGGAGTATCAGGCCGACACTACGGCGTCGTAAGCGGCCATGCGCCAGCCGGGTCCTTGCTGCCGTACCCGCCTGAGCTGCATTTCGAAGGTGCTTTTTCCAAGTGTTACCGCCATCAGCGAATTGGCGACATAGGTCTTGTCGCTGACAATCACCGAGTCGGCAAAGCCATTGTTGGCGGCGCCGGCCAGCAGGATGCCTTGGGTGGGCTGCCAGGTATTGGCTTCGTCCACCCGCTCCATTGCGCTGTAGACCGGCGTGCGTGACAGCACCTTCACGCCAACCAGCGCCGCCGATGGACGCTGCAGGCCGGATTTGCGCACCACCACACCGACCACGCAGGGCCGGCCCTTTTCCAACCGGATGGCAACGAGGTCATTGACGTTCACGCGCCGGGCGTCTTCGTCGACCATTTCCAGACCGATGCCGCCTTCGCTGACATCGATCAGATGTATTGCGTTGCGGATGCCGATCTCCGCGCCGCCG
>JAEUNB010000351.1 GCA_016790625.1 Betaproteobacteria bacterium
ACAAATGCGCCCATTGCAGGCCGCCATCCTTGGCAGCAGCACCGAGATTGAGTGCGGTGACAAAACGCAACTCGCCCTTTGCACCTTCGAAGGCAATCTTTGACTCGGGAATGCCACGCCAGCGGACCGGAAAAATCTGCTCCATCTCGCGCCGCAGGAAAGTCTGCACAATGCGTTGATGCGCCGCTTCCGCTGCGCGCGCGTCACCGGTATCCCACGCGCGCAGGCCCATATTGAGCGCGGAATAAACCAGGATCATCAATACGCCCAGCAGCGTCAGACCGACCAGCAATTCCAGCAGCGTAAAACCAGCCGCGCGAAGATTACGCGTCATCATTGTTGCCGCAATCCGAATTGCAGCGTGGACAAAGCTACGATGCGCTCACGCTGGTCATCGCTCTTGAAGGTGATGCGGCTTTCGACTTCATACAACTGCGAATAAAACTGCTTCTCGAAATCGATCGACATCTGATCCTTCGGTGCCGTGTCCACATAGGGCTTGATGCTGACCTGCCACGCATAGTCATCGTCGAAACGGCCGCTGGTGATACCTTCCTTCAATGTTTCTTCCAATCCAACCGAAGCCAGTTTCGATTCGGCATACATGGTGGCACGGGCATATTGACTGGCCAGCGCCGCGCCATTCACGCCGCGCGAAAAAATCTGCATCAGCACGCCCATCGCCACGGCGAACAGGGTGAACGCCACCAGCACTTCCAGAAGTGAAAATCCAGCATTGACGCGGCTTCCAGGCCGAAAATGCCCAGAAAACCGCGCCAGTGCTTGAGTTTTATCTCTACTAGCCACGCGAATCCGTGCTGATCTTGTCGTTGATGGTGACATGGCCGGTGAGCCAGTCGACATCGACTTCAAACGAGCGATCACCCGCCGCGACCGTAACGCGACCGCCGTTGGACGACCCATCAGGATAGAAACGGATCGCGCCGATTTTTTCAGTGACAAGATCTGCCTGCGAGGTATAGAGCTTCACCTCAAGCGTTTCATTTAGCTTGTGCACACGGGAGTCGTTCTGCACGGTGAAGGTACGATTGTCCAAGTCCAGCGTCAAAACGGCTTCGCGTTTGGTGCTGATTGCAGCTTCGCGCGCAAGGCGCAAACCAGCAGCGACAGCGCGTACGTTGGAGCGCAGTTCAGCGCCCGATACGCCACCAAAAACCATCTTCGGCACTAACGTGTATGCGAGCCCGATGATGGTGATCACCACAATCAACTCGAGCAAGGAAAAGCCACGCTGGCGCATGATGCAAGGCCGATTGACCGTTTATTGCTCCCAGGACTTGATGTCCTTGGCCGGGCCTTCGCCGCCCTCTTGGCCGTCGGATCCCAACGAAACAATTTCGTAAGGACGATTGTCCGAACCGGGGGATCGATAGATCAAATCGTTCTTCCAAGGATCTTTCAGATCGTCGGCATTCTTCACATACGGTCCACTCCATCCAGTTACGCCAGATGGGGCGGTCAGCAGTGCTTTCAGCCCATCGTTAGAACTCGGATATTTGCCCGTCTCCAGCTTGTACAGATCCAGTGGTCCTGATAGCTGAGTGATCTTAGCGCGGGCAATTTTTACCTGCGCAAGATCGCCTTTGCCAAAAATGTTGGTTGCAGCCCAGCCGACGATCAGGCCGATGATAGTGATGACGACGATAATTTCGATCAGGGAAAAGCCTTGCGAGCTTTTGTGTTGTATCACTTTTTTCATGTTCATGACTCCAGCAAAAAAGAAAACTAAAGGGGTATATCCATCAGGGCAAACATCGCAACGAGGAGCGACATGATGATGCCGCCGATCAGCAGCGCCAGCCCGACGATCATGACCGGCTCGATCAAAGCCAAGGCTCGCTTGATCGCAGCGGCAACTTCACGGTCATAAACGTCCGCGACCTGATAGAGCATTTCATCAAGCTTGCCGGTTTCCTCGCCGACGCCGATCATTTGGACTGCGAGTTTGGGGAACACGTTCGATTCCATCATCGGCTTGGCCATGCCACGGCCCTCCTTGAGATCTCGCGAAATGACTTCCACGGCATCGCGAAATACCGCATTACCCAAAGTGTCCTTGAGGATCGACAAGCCCGTCAGCAAGGGCACACCGTTTTGCAGCAGTGTCCCCAGCGAGCGTGAAAACCGCGCCATTTCCAGCTTTGCAATCAGATTGCCGGCAACCGGCCAACGCAAAAAGCGTGCGTCCCAACGCACCCGGTTTTCAGGCTTGTTGAATGACCGAGTGAACAGCCAGACTGCCGCCACCAATGCCGCCAAAATAATCGGCCAATTCTGGCGCAGAAAAATACCGGTCGTGAGCACTACCTCTGTAGCAAAAGGCAATGCTTGTTTGGATTGATCGAAAATCTGCTTGAACTGCGGCACCACGAACATGACCAGGATCAGCACCGAAAGCACCGCGACCACAAACAGAATCACCGGATAAATCAGCGCTGAAATGACACTGTCCTTTAGCTCCGTCGCGCGCTCCATGTGATCGGCCAGCCGCAGCAATACCGTGCCCAGTGAGCCGCCCGCTTCACCCGCCTTCACCATGTTGATGTAGAAACGCGAGAACACATCGCGGTGTTTTTCCAGCGCCTTGGACAGCGCCGTACCGCCACGTACTTCATTGCGGATGGCCGAGAGCAGTTCGGAAACGCTTTCCTTTTCTGCGAGGCCAATCAGGATTTCCATGCTGCGATCAAGCGGCAGCCCGGCGCGCAACAATGTCGCCAGCTCTCGCGTAATGACACTCAAGTCGGCTTGGCTGACTTTGCCGCGGCCACCAAACGAGAACGATGATTTCTTGGTGGTTGTCGATGACGAGACCGATGTGCCTGCCGAAGCGACGCCACCCGCCGTCACTTCGGCTGCGCGAATCGGAATCAGCCCGGTCGATTGCAAATGCGCTATCACGCCGGCATGCGTGGCACCTTCGAGCACGCCTTCCTTGATTTCACCGGCGGACGACACCGCCTTGTACTGAAACATGGGCATCGTGTGGTTTCCGGCGTCAGTCTTCGCGCGTGACGCGCAGCACTTCTTCGATCGTAGTCACGCCGCCGACCGCCTGCTTGAGGCCGTTTTCGTACATCGTTTCCATGCCTTCGGCGATAGCTGCGTCGCGCAGCTCGGACGACGTTGCATGACGCATGATCAGGCTACGCAGCGTATCGGTCATCGGCAGCACTTCCATGATCGACTGGCGGCCAAAGTAGCCGGTATGACCGCAGTGCTCGCAACCCTTGGCGTGAAACAGCGTTACGCGCGGCGATTTGGTGAAGCGCTTCAGCTTCATCTGCTCCACCACTTCATCGACCGGGTGGTATTCCTCTTTGCAATGCGTGCAAAGCGTGCGCACCAAACGCTGCGCCTGGATACCGATGATGGTCGAGGTCAGAAGGTAATCTTCCACGCCCATGTCGAGCAGGCGGTTGATGGTCGCTGCCGCGTCGTTGGTATGAATGGTCGATAACACCATGTGACCGGTGAGTGCGGACTGAACCGCGATCTGCGCGGTTTCCAGGTCACGGATTTCGCCGATCATGATCACGTCCGGATCCTGCCGCACGATGGAACGCAGCGCGTTGGCGAAGGTAAGTTCGATCTGCGGCTTGACCTGGATCTGGTTGATGCCGGGCATCTGGTATTCGACCGGATCTTCGACCGTGAGGATTTTCACGTCGGGTTTGTTCAGTCGATCAAGCGCGGTATACAGCGTCGTTGTTTTACCGGAACCGGTCGGGCCGGTCACCAGCAGGATGCCGTGCGGCTGGTCGAGCAGGGAGATGAAGACCTTGAGGTTGTCTTCATCAAAACCCAGCGCCAGAAAGTCCAGCGCGACACCGCCTTTGTCGAGAATACGCATCACCACGCTCTCGCCGTGCATCGTCGGCACGGTGGACACGCGCAGGTCGATTTCCTTGCCCTGCACGCGCAGCTTGATGCGTCCGTCTTGCGGCAGGCGGCGCTCGGCGATATCGAGGTTGGCCATGATCTTGATACGCGAAATCACTGCGGCCGACAGTCGGCGTGGCGGCGATTCGGTTTCGTGCAGCACGCCGTCGATGCGGTAGCGCACGATCAGGCGGTTCTCGAACGGCTCGACGTGGATGTCCGATGCACGGCGTTCCAGCGCGTGATTGATGATGAGATTGACCAGCCGGATCACCGGCGCTTCCGATGCCAAATCTTTCAGCTGCTCGATATCGCCAAAATCCTGCTCGTCGTCACGCGTGGCGATGTCGTCAACGATCTGGCCCATCGACGACTTGCCGCTGCCGTAGAGCTTTTCGTAGACCGTTTCGAAATCGTTGGTCGATAGCAGGCGCGGCACAATCTGCTTTTGCGTGGCGGCCTGCATCGCGCGCACGGTGAAATCGTCCGCCGGGTCGGTCATCGCCAGCACCACCTCCCCCTCGGTTTCGTTTACCGGGATGGCTTTCGCTTCCTGCAGAAAGCGCGGCGAAATGGAGTCTTCCAGAATCGGCAGTTCGGGAAAGTCGCCCGACTCGACGATGGTCCAACCGCGCTGGCGCGCCAGCGTCTCAGCGAGGTCTCGCCCCGAGATCATGCCCATGCGGGTCAGGATGGAGCCCAGCTTTTCGCGTCCCCCACTCACCTCGCCTGCGCCGGCATTCAGCGCCGACTCCTGCACTTTCAGCGCCCGGTCAAGATTGGCGGGGTCGAGTTTGCCTGCGGCAATCAGCATGTCACCGAGCTTTTCGACGACCGCCGGAGCCGCCGCTTGCGGGCTGCTGTCAGATTGAATTTCTGCCGGATCGTGCAAAAGAAGACCTTTGATTATTAAGATAAAAAATAAGAGTCGCAGTATAGCAGCGGCACTATTGGACGCCCTAGCGACGGAAGGGTTTCGTTACAGTTTTTCCGGCCCGCACGAATCAAAAGCGACACAAACGCGAAGCAGCACAAAGACCTGAGGATGCCGATATCGGTTCGCCGCTATTTGCCAAGGCTACAAAAGGTTATACCGGCGGCATCGTTCTGTAAGCTGTCGCCTACAGGAAATCGAACGGCAAACTCTAGCATCCACGCCGCTGTCAGGGCATTTTTGGCTGAAAAACCGCACCAGTACTAGAGTCTTGCCTGATTTCGCTCGGCAAAGCACTGCGCCAGCTGCTGTTGCCAGTCGTCAATCGTCACCGTCAGCGCGTGCTCGATTTTCTCAACCGACAGCACCGAGAACTCCGGACGCCGAGCGGGAGTGGGGTATTCGGCGGTGGTCAACGGCACCACGCGAGTGGCTCTCCGTTCCTCCACCGGCACGCTGGCGAGAATTGCCGAGGCGAAACCGTGCCATGAGGTACTGCCGGCAGCGGTGAGATGGTAAATGCCGGGTGGAATGGTCAATTCAAGCCGGTTGCCTTCGATCGAAACGCAGCGACTACTATGCCTGCTGACCGAATGCACCCAGGTCGGCGAACCGATTTGATCGGCGACCACGCGCAACTCATCGCGCTCCTTCGCCAATCGCAACATGGTGAGGAAAAAATTCTGCCGGCGATTGCCATACAGCCAGCTGGTGCGCAGGATCAGGTGGCGTTTTGCGGTTGCGGCGACGGCCACCTCACCGGCAAGCTTGGTGCGGCCGTAAACGCTTTGTGGCGCGGTTGCGTCACTTTCTCGATACGGCTGCGTTGCCTTGCCATCAAACACATAGTCGGTCGAATAGTGAATCAGTGGCACGTCGAAACGATTGGCTTCCTCAGCCAGAATGCCCGGCGCAATGCCATTGATGCTCATCGCCACCTCCTGCTCGCTCTCCGCCTTGTCGACGGCGGTGTACGCGGCAGCGTTCAGGATTAGCGCAGGAGCAATTTCGCTGCAACGCTCACGAATCGCATCGGCCGAGGTCAGGTCCAGCCCGTTTCGATCCAGCGCAACGATTTCACCCAGCGGGGCGAACGTGCGCTGCAGCTCCCAGCCCAGCTGGCCATCGGCGCCTGTAATCAGGATGCGCGGACGCGCGGAGCTCGTCATGTAAACAGGTCGGCTTCGGCCAAAGGCTTGCCGTTCACATCGGCCGCTTTAAGCTGCGGCGCGCCGGTTTCGGCCAGCGGCCAGTCGATTTTCAGCACTGGGTCGTTCCACAGCAGGCTGCGCTCGAAAGCTGGCGCGTAGTAGTCGGTGGTCTTGTACAGAAATTCTGCGCTATCGGACGTCACCACAAAGCCATGGGCAAAACCCGCAGGCACCCAAAGCATGCGCTTGTTCTCGGCGGAGAGACGTATGGCGACATGCTGGCCGAAGGTTGGCGATGACTTGCGAATATCGACCGCCACGTCGTACACCTCGCCTGCCACCACCCGCACCAATTTGCCCTGCGGTTGCTGGATTTGATAATGCAGCCCACGCAGCACGCCCTTGATCGATTTCGAATGGTTGTCCTGCACGAATGTAACTTCGGTGCCGAGAGCCTCATTGAACGCGCGCTCGTTGAAGCTCTCGTAAAAAAAACCACGCTCATCGCCGAATACCCTCGGCTCAATGATCTTGATATCGGCAATCGCCGTGTCGATGATTTTCATTGCCGAACCCTAGAAAACGCGTTCGGTCAGCATGCGGACCAGATATTGTCCGTAGCCGTTCTTCAACATCGGCTTGGCCAGCGCTTCAACTTCGGTTGCGCTGATCCAGCCCTGGCGATAGGCAATTTCTTCCGGGCAGGCAACCTTCAGACCCTGCCGGCGCTCGATGGTCTCGATGTACTGCGAGGCTTCCAGCAATGACTCATGCGTGCCGGTGTCGAGCCAGGCCATGCCGCGTCCCATCACCTCGCAGGTCAGCGAATCCTGTTGCAGGTAGAGACGATTGAGGTCGGTGATTTCCAGTTCGCCGCGTGCCGAAGGCTTCAGGGCGGCGGCGAGGTCGCACACCTGTTGATCGTAAAAATAAATGCCGGTCACGGCGTAACGCGACTTCGGTTTCGCCGGTTTTTCTTCCAGCGAAATCACCTTGCCTGCGGCATCGAATTCCGCCACACCGTAGCGCTCGGGGTCGGTCACCGGATAGGCAAACACAGTTGCTCCGGCCGATCTCTCGTTTGCCCGTTTCAGCGATACAGAAAGATCGTGACCATAAAAAATATTGTCGCCAAGAATCAGCGCGGACGGTTCGGTGCCGACAAAGTCCTTGCCGATGACAAAGGCTTGCGCAAGGCCGTCCGGCGACGGCTGTACCGCGTAAGAAAGCGACAAACCCCATTTCCTGCCATCGCCCAGCAGCTCCTGAAAACGCGGGGTGTCCTGTGGTGTCGAGATAATCAGGATGTCCTTGATTCCCGCCAGCATTAACGTCGATAGCGGGTAATAGACCATCGGCTTGTCGTAGATCGGCAGCAGCTGCTTGGAAACCACCTGCGTCACCGGATACAACCGCGTGCCGCTGCCGCCGGCGAGAATGATGCCTTTGCGATTCATGCCACCGCCCGGTTTTCGTATTGGGTTTGCACCCAGTTGCGGTATTCGCCGCTGGTGACCGATTGCACCCAGTCCTGATTGGCCAGATACCACTGCACGGTCTTGCGAATGCCGGTATCGAAGTTTTCCGCCGCCTGCCAGCCGAGTTCTGTTTCCAGCCGTGTTGCATCGATGGCATAGCGCTGGTCATGTCCGGGCCGGTCGGCGACGAATTCGATTTGCGCCGCGTAGCTCTTGCCGTCTGCGCGCGGTTTCAATTCGTCCAGCAACTTGCAGATCACATTGACCACATCCAGATTGGTGCGCTCGTTGCGGCCGCCGACGTTATAGGTTTCGCCCACTCGTCCCTTCGCCAGCACCATACGGATTGCGGTGCAATGGTCGGTGACATACAGCCAGTCGCGCACGTTCTGCCCATCGCCGTACACCGGCAGGCGCTTGCCGGCCAGCGCATTCAGGATCATCAGCGGGATCAGCTTTTCCGGAAAGTGGTACGGGCCGTAATTGTTCGAGCAATTGGTGGTCAGCACCGGCAAATGGTAGGTGTGGTGATAGGCGCGAACCAGATGATCGGACGCCGCCTTGGAGGCCGAGTAGGGACTGTTGGGCTCGTATTTATGCGATTCGGCGAATGCGGGATCGTTCGGACCCAGCGAGCCATACACCTCGTCGGTCGACACGTGCAGAAAGCGAAACGCCTCGCGCTCTGCAGGCGACAGTTCGGCGTGATAGGCACGCACCTCCTCCAGCAGATTGAAGGTGCTGACGATATTGGTCTGGATAAACTCGCCGGCGCTGTGAATGGAGCGATCCACATGGCTCTCGGCGGCGAAGTTGACGATGGCGCGCGGCCGGGTTTCGCGCAGCAACTTCGCCAGCAACGGACGGTCGCCAATGTCGCCTTGAACGAACCGGTAACGCGGATTTTTTTCCACATCGACCAGCGAGCGCAAATTGCCGGCATAGGTCAGTTTGTCGAGATTGACCACCGAATCCTGCTCGGCAGCGAGCCATTCGCGGACAAAGTTGGAGCCGATAAATCCGGCACCGCCGGTAACGATAATCATGGGCATGCGCCGCTTGAACGCGGCGTCGGAAAAAACGTCCCACATTTTACCAGCCTGCGTCATGCCCACAGCATTGCGACGCGTCAGGGTGCCTTGTTGTTCAGCTCGATCAGCTTGGCGTACTTGGCGAACGCGGCAAAACAGCCGATCGCCACATGGGCAAAGCCGGGACCCCCATCGAGAAATCCCAGCCGCAGAAAATAGAATTTGACGAAACGTGCAAACGGGCTCAGGAAGAGTTTCAGGTAGCCGGCGCGCACACCCTGTCCAAACAGCGCTTCTGCGTGCAACGAAGAATAGCGATTCTGCTTCTGCAGGTAGGTCGTCACGTCCTCGGCGGAGTCGTGCAGCAGGTCGCCTTTGAGTTCGCCCACATCCACGGTCGTGATGACCGCCTCGTGTACCGGATCATTGCTCCAGCTGGCGTGCTGGCGATGGAACAAACGCAGCGACCAGTCGGGATAGCCCTCACCATGGGTAAGCCAGCGGCCGAGGAAGCGATTGCGCCGCGGCATGCGCCACGCCTTGCGCGCCTGCGTTTGCAACGCGGCGCGAATGCTGGTTTCAAGTTCCGGTGTCACCCGCTCATCGACATCCAGGCACAGCACCCAGTCGTGACGGGCCTGGGTGACAGCAAACTGCTTCTGCCGGCCAAATCCTAGCCACTCCTTCTCGATCACGCGACAGCCGCGAATCTCGGCGATGGCACGGGTTTCGTCCTCGGAGCCGGAATCCACCACCAGTACGTCATCGGCAAAGGCAACGCTGTCGATGCACTCACCGATCTGGCTCGCCGCATTTTTGGAAATGATGACGACGGAAAGCGGAATCTTGTTTGCCGATGTCTCGATGGTCGCAGCGGTCACAGGGCAGCCCCGGAAATGAACAGGCAGATTGTAATCGAAGCCGATTGGCGAACCGGCTCCGTTACAATCGCCCGATGCGCGTGTTGCTGGTCAAACTTTCCTCACTGGGCGACGTGGTTCACAACCTGCCGGTTGTCAGCGATCTGTTGCAGGCGCGCCCGGACGCGAAAATCGAATGGGCGATCGAATCACCCTATACCGAAATCGCCGCACTGCACCCGGGCGTAACCAAAGTCTGGCCCGTACCCTTGCGCCGGCTGAAGAAAAACTGGCGCTCATCGGCCGCATGGTCGGACTTTCTTGCCAGCCGCTCGCGGCTCGCGGAACAGCAGTACGACCACGTTCTCGACACACAGGGATTGCTGAAAAGCGCATGGGTGGCGCGCTGGCCCGAGGGTGTGCGCAACGGCTATGACAAGGCCTCGGCACGCGAGCCGATGGCAGCACGGCTCTATGACCGCGCTTTCCCGGTCGCACGCGACCTACATGCCGTTACGCGCAATCGCCAGCTCGCGGCAAAGGCCTTTGGATACAGTATCAATACGGGCGCGAATTACGGCTTGGAGGCACCGACCGATATGCTGGCATGGTTGCCCGCGTCACCCTATGTCGTGTTCCTGCATGCCACCAGCCGCGCCAATAAGATGTGGCCCGATGTGGCATGGATTGCGCTCGGCGCCTGTTTTCATGCCAGGGGCATTCGCGTCGTGCTGCCCTGGGGAAGCGCCGCCGAACGCGCGGCCAGCGAGCGTCTTGCTGCGGCCATTCCCGATGCACTGATCGCACCCGCGATGTCGTTGACGCATGCAGCGACCATGCTGGCACGCGCCACAGCCGTGGTAGGCGTGGATACAGGCCTCGCCCATCTGGCGGTTGCTCTGCAGCGCCCCACTGTCGGGGTCTACATCACCACGCAGCCGGGGCTGACAGGGCTGCATGGCAATGAGCTTGCGGTCAATCTGGGTGGGGGCACCGTGGACGCGCCGCACATTCCGGATGTCGATCTGGTCTGGCAAACGCTGCAGCCGTGGTTACCGAACAACTGACGGTGACCGACCTGATGCTGCGTGCCCTCTATTCGCTGATGTTGTTTGTGGCCACGCCACTGATCGTTGTGCGCCTGCTGTGGCGCGGATTGAAGCAGCCCGACTATCGCCGGCACTGGGGCGAGCGCTGGGGCATGTCGGCAATTCCCGCGCTTGAGCATTCAATCTGGATTCACGCCGTATCGGTAGGCGAAATGCGCGCGGCGCAACCCCTTGTTAAGCGGCTTCAAACGGAGTTTGACGATTACCCGATCGTCATCACCTGCATGACGCCGACCGGTCGAGCCACTGCAGCCGAGCTGTATGGCGACAGCGTGACCTGCCGCTATCTGCCCTACGATTTCTTCACCCTGCACCGGCGTTTGATCGCACAGCTGAAGCCCAAAGTGCTGCTGGTGATGGAAACCGAGATCTGGCCAAACCTGCTTGCCGCCTGCGCCACTGAAGCGGTACCTGCCTTGCTGGTCAACGCGCGCATGAGTGAAAAGTCGGCGCGCGGCTACGGCAAATTGGCGCCCGTTCGCATCCTGGTGAAGGAGGCGCTTGGCAGCCTGCACATCGTCGCTGCACAAACTGCGGAAGACGCATCCAGACTTGCCACCTTGGGTGCAAAGAGAACGGCGGTCACCGGCAACGTGAAGTTCGACATGCCGATTGATCCCGCGTTGATCGCGATAGGCAAGGACTGGCGGCGGCAGTTGATGGGAAAAAAGGTCCTGTTGGCTGCCAGCACACGCGATGGCGAGGAGGCACTGCTGATCGACGGCTATCTGCGCGCGTTTTCGGCAGCAGAAAGAGACTCGATTTTGTTTGTCGTTGTGCCGCGTCATCCTCAACGCTTTGATGACGTTGCGAGGTTGCTCACCAGCGGTGACTTGAAGTTCTCGCGGCGCAGCAGTGCCGTTCCGTCCACAATCGATCAGGCATGGTTGGGCGATTCGATGGGTGAAATGGCCGCCTATATTGCGATGGCTGATGTGGTATTCGTCGGTGGAAGCCTCCTGCCGCTTGGCGGGCAAAACCTGATTGAAGCATGCGCGCAAGGCAAGCCGGTGCTGATGGGACCTTCAACCTTCAACTTTGCCGACGCATCGAAGCAGGCCATTGCTGCCGGCGGCATGCTGCAAGCCGCCGACGCCGACGGCGTCATGCGACTGGCCGGGGACTTGCTGAAAAATGCCGCGAAGCGCGATGAAATGGGCGCTGCGGCCTTGGCATTTGCTCGCGCCCACGCAGGCGCGACAGAAAAAACAATGGGGCTCATTGCCCCATTGCTTACTACGCCGCGTTAGGAAAACTAACTCTAGTACTGGCGCGCCTTTCCAGGCATAAATGGCTGGAAATGCCCGTCAATGCTAGGGTTTTGTTTACTTCGCCAGCATACGGTTGACTTCGGCCAGATCGTCTTCCTTCAAGCGGCCCGCGGCGGACTTGAGCCGCAATTGCGACAGGATGGTGTTGTAACGCGCCTGCTGCAAATCGCGCTGTGCCTGAAACAACTGCTGCTGCGCATTCAGCACATCGACGTTGGTGCGCACGCCGACTTCCTTGCCCAGCACCGTCGCATCCAGCGAAGACTTGTTTGACACCAGCGCCGCTTCCAGCGCCTTCACCTGCAGAACGCCATTGGTTACGCCCAGATAGTTTTGGCGCACATTCTGCGAAACGGTGCGCTTGGTATTTTCCAGATCCTGCTGGGCGCGATCGCGATTCGACAGCGATTGGCGGATGCGCGACTGGGTGCCGCCGCCGGAATAAAGCGGAATATTCAGACTGAAACCGATGGTGGTGCCACGAGTGTCCAGCGTCGAATTGCCGATGCCGGTCGGGCTGTTGGAGTTGTTGTAGTTACCCGTAAGGTCCAGCGTGGGCATGTGGCCGGCCTTGTTGCGGTCCACTTCCTTGCGGGCAATTTCATAGGCCAAACGCAACTGGGCGATGGTCGGGCTGGCTTCCTCAGCCGCTGTGACCCACTGCTCCATCTCGCTGGGTTGCGGCGTCGCAAGGCCCGGGTTATCGCGCAACGGTGCGAGACTCGCCGGCATTTTGCCAATCAGCTGCTGCAGCGCGCGCTTCTTGATTTCCAAATCGTTCAGATCTGAGATTTCCTTAGCTACCGCCAGGTCGTACTTGGCCTGGGCTTCGTAGGTATCGGTAATGGTGGCGGTGCCGACTTCGAAATTGCGTTTGGCTTGTGCGAGTTGTTCGCTGATGGCTTTCTTCTGTGCGCCCGACAGCGAAACATTGTCCTGCGCCAGCAGCACATCGAAATACGCCTGTGCGGCCCGGACGATCAGGTTCTGGCTGGCGTCGGCAAAGACGGCCTCGGACTGCTTGACCTGCAGATCAGCCTGATCGACGGCAATCCAGTTCTGCATACGGAACAGCGGCTGAGACAGGCGCAAGGTATAGCTGTGACCGTTGTAGTCCAGGTCAGGGGCCCCATCGGTCTTGCGGCTGTTGCGGTTGACACCGGCTTCAAGCCCGACTGAAGGCAGCACGCCGGCACGCGCCTGCGGCAGCGCTTCCTTACCGGCTTCATAGGCATATCGCGCGGAGGCGTAGACCGGGTCCTGAGACAGGGCATCGCGATAAACATCCATCAGGTCCGCCGCCAGCAGCGGGGTGCTGGCAAAAAGAGCGGCAACCAGGGCAACGGAGGATTTCATTTTCATTTTTCTGGACTTTCCTGACCCAATGAGGATTGGGCTGCAAATGTGGTGGAGATGGCGCTTTGAGACGTTTTGAATGAGTGGGCTGGATTCGACAAATTCGCTGGGATTCAATAAAGCGCGACCGCCGGGTCGACCTGACGCGACCAAGCATCGATTCCACCCTGAAGATTATGCAATTGGTCGAAGCCAAAGCGCTGCAGGAATGCGACGACCTGCAGACTTCGCACCCCGTGATGGCAAATAACGACCGTGGACTGCGTTTTATCCAGTTCCTGCGCCCGCGCCGGAATGTCGCCCATGGGGATATGCTGGCTGCCCTCGATACGCGCCAACTGCCATTCCCAGGGTTCCCGCACGTCGAGCAGCAGGGGCTTGGCGCCGTCCGGTTCGGACAAAACGGCATGTAACTGCTGAACGGTCATTTGCTGCATGCGGGGACTCAGAAATCGAAGCGCGAAGGCTGAGGCGCGTGAATCAGCGGCAACACCACCGTCTCGAACAGCTCGGTGGTAGTAAATGCCGCATCCCCCGTCTTTCGGATCAGCGTCGCCTTCATGACCGGGGCGTCACCAACAATGGCAAACAGACGCCCGCCAATATTCAGGTTACGGAGAAAGGCTTCGGGCAGCAGCGGTACCGAGCCGGTCAATACGATCACATCGAACTTGTTGTCGCCAATCGCCGTCGCAGCGGGTGTGGCGCCGTCGCCGACGTGCAATGTGACATTGCCGATGCCGGCTGTCTGCAGGCGCTGTGCGGCCTGTTTGGACAAATCTTCGAAATATTCGATGCTGGTGACGTGTGCGGCGCGCTTGGCCAGCAATGCGGTGAGATAGCCACTTCCGGTGCCGATTTCGAGTACATGGTCGGACGCCAATGGTGCAACGTCCTGGACGATGCGAGCCTCCAGCTTGGGCGCCATCATCAGCTGATCGTGCCCCAGTGGTATTTCCATGTCCGTGAAGGCAATCGCCCGGTACGCAGCGGGGACAAAGTCTTCACGCTTTACCGTAAACAGCAATTCGAGAACGCTCTGATCCAGCACCTCCCACGTGCGAATCTGCTGTTCCACCATATTGAAGCGTGCTTGTTCGAAATCCATTTTGTCTCTGAGGTGCGCGATGTTTGTCTGGGTTTCAGCTAGGCCGCTATGTTAACAAAGTCCCTTCAGCGGGGGTGTAGCAAAACTATGCCGGCTTGCGGTCAGGCGCCAGCGAGCGAATCAGCATTTCGGTATGGGTTGAGAGATATTCGGCCGGGTCGATATGCTTTACCCCGCAGACATCGAACGAATGACGCCACAGCATCAGCATCACCACCGGCGCGGCGCTGATACGCGGCACCAGGTCGAGCGGCATATCGCGGAATTCCCCGGTCTTGATGCCGCGCGAAATAGCAGTCTCGAACAGCCCCATACCTCGGGTGATGACTTCCTCGTGATAGAACTGCGCCAGCTCGGGAAAGTTGCCTGCCTCGGACATCATCAGCTTGGTGATTCCGCCCAGGCTGGTCACACCGATTTGCTCCCACCAGGTACGGATCAATTCGCGCAGCAAGTCCGCACTGCTGCCCTGATAGGCTTTCATGCGCTCCTCAAACTCGGCAATGCGCGAAACGATACCTTCGCGAATAACCGCTTTGAACAAGTCTTCCTTGCTGTCAAAATAGAGGTACAGCGTGCCTTTGGACACGCCGGCGCGCTTGGCAACATCGTCCAGCCGGGTCGCGGCAAAGCCGCGCTCGACGAACAAATCCAGCGCTGCGGCGGCTAACTCCCCGGGCCGTGCGTCCTTGCGACGCTCCCAGCGTGGTTCAATAATTTTCGGAACTGCGCTCATGACTCAAATATAAATGACTATCCAGTCAGTAAGATACGCGTCTGCCTGTTGATCGTCAAGCATTTCGCTAGTCCAGCGTCTGGCGATAACGCTTCAGCGCAACGGTACCGGCGACCAGCATGAACAGGCCGATGGGCCACAGCTCAGGCACGATTTCCGCCAGACCGTTCCCTTTCAACAAAACGCCGCGCACGATGCGCAGGAAATGCGTCAACGGCAACGCTTCCCCAATCCACTGCGCCCATTCCGGCATGCCGCGGAACGGGAACATGAACCCGGACAGCAGCATCGACGGCAGGAAAAAGAAGAACGTCATCTGCATCGCCTGCAACTGGTTCTTGGCGATAGTCGAAAAGGTGAAGCCCACCGACAGATTTGCCGCGATGAAGACAATCAACGCCAGCGACAACAACACCAAGCTGCCGACAATCGGTACGCCGAAGATCAGCTTGGCAGCGGAGAGTATCAAGGTCACCTGCAGATAGCCGACGATGATGAACGGCGCGATCTTTCCAGCCATCACTTCGATCGGCCTCACCGGTGTGGCCAGCAGGTTTTCCATCGTGCCGCGCTCACGCTCGCGAGTCATTGCCAACGCGGTCATCATGATCATCGTCATGGTTAGGATGACCCCCATCAGCCCCGGCACGATGTTGTAGCGGGTGATGCCCTCGGGGTTGAAGCGCCGCTGTACGCGCAAATCGACCGGCAACTCGCCAGGCTTCAAGCCCGACAACGGGCCCACCAGTTCGCGATCCATGGCCTGCTTGACGGTCTGGTTAAGGGTTGCCAATGCATTGCCGGTGGCAGAAGGATCGGTGGCATCTGCCGCCAGCAACAACTGTGGGCGCTCACCGCGCTGCAGCTTGCGCGAAAAATCCGATGGAATCACCAGCACGAATTGCACATCACCCAGCTGTAACAGGCGATCCGCCTCCGCCTCACTCGTCGCGCGGTGGGTAAATTTGAAATACTGCGAATTTTCCAGCGAGCGAACCAGCGAACGCGAAAACACGCTTTCGTCGTTTACGACCAGCGCAGCGGGCAAACCCTTGGGATCGGTATTGATGGCGAAGCCGAACAGGATGAGCTGGATGATGGGAATGCCGACGATCATGCCGAACGTCAGGCGATCGCGCTTCATCTGCACGAACTCCTTCAGCAACACGGCGAGGAAGCGTGGCCAGGAAAAGTAGGCGTTCATTGGAAATTGTCCTTGGCCGAATTCATCAGGCCGATGAAGACATCCTCAAGCCCCGGCTCGATTCGCACCCAACGGTACCCGGTCCGCTCGCGATAGGGCGCCAGAGACTGCTCAAGTTGAGTTGCGTCGGCGCCACTCACATGCAGCGTGGTACCGAACGGCACCACCATGTCCACTCCCGGCTGGCCGCGCAGCTCGCGCGCAAGATCGTGCAGATCCGGGCCGGCTGCCGACCAAGTAGTCATGCCGGACTGCTGAATCAATTGTGTGGCCGTGCCGTTTGCCAGCAAGCGGCCATAGGCGATATAGGCGAGCGCATGACAACGCTCGGCTTCATCCATGTAATGGGTTGATACCAGCACCGTCAAACCGTCGGCGGCGAGATCGTGGATCTGATCCCAGAATTCGCGCCGCGCTTTGGGGTCAACGCCGGCTGTTGGTTCATCGAGGAGTAGCAACTTCGGCTCGTGCAGCAGGCAAGCCGCCAGCGCCAGGCGTTGCTTCCATCCGCCCGATAGCGATCCCGCCAGCTGCGTCCGGCGCGCAGTTAGGCCGAGGCGCTCCAGGGTTTTATCGACGGCCTGCTTGCGATCCTTGACATCGTAGACACGTGCGATGAAATCAAGATTCTCGGCCAGCGACAGATCTTCATACAGCGAAAACTTCTGCGTCATATAGCCAACATGACGCTTGATCTGCTGCGACTCGCGTCGAATGTCATAGCCAAGACATTGACCTTCGCCAGCATCGGCGGTCAGCAGTCCGCACAACATGCGAATCGTGGTGGTCTTGCCGCTGCCGTTCGGGCCAAGAAAGCCGTAGATCTGGCCACGATTGACGCGAATGGCAAAGTCATCGACGACGGTCCGTTCGCCGAACTTCTTGGTTAGCCCTTTCACGTCGATGACAGCCTCGGCAGACGGCGATACAACGGCATTTGCAGCGGCGGAGTTCACAGCTTTACTTCCACCGGTTGGCCGGGATGCAGCTTGATGGCGTCTGCCGACTTGGTGCGCGCTTCGACCATGAAAACCAGTGTCGCGCGATTTTCCTTGCTGTAAATCAGCGGCGAGGTGTACTCGGCCTGCGGAGCGATATAGGTGACCTTCGCCGTCAACGCCTCGCATCCGTCACAGGTGACATTGACGTCCTGGCCGATTTTCAGCGCTCCCAACTGCTTTTCCGGCACGAAGAATTTCAGCTTGATGTTTTCGGCGGGCAGCAGCGACACCACCGGCATGCCCGCTTGCACCCATTCACCGGCGGTATACAACGTGTCCGCGACCAATGCGGCGCGCGGCGCTTTCTGCGATTTCTGCTGCAATCTCCAGTCGGCCTGTGCCAATTGTTCGCGCGCGGCTTTTACCTCCGACAGAGCCGCAGAAATTTCGTCGCTGCGACCTGCGAGTTGCGTTACCTTCAGCTGCGCATTCAATTCGGCGACACGCGAGCGATCGCGATCCTGTGCGCTACGGGCTTCGTCCAGTTTCGAGGGCGACAGGAATTTGGATGCGACCAAGTCTTCCGTGCGCTTCATTTCGGACGTAGAGAGCTTCAGCGCTGCCTCGGCCTGGGCGAGCTGCGCGCGCACTGCGGCCACTTCTTCCGGTCGTTTTCCCTTGCGCAGATTTTCCGCCTGCGATTCGGCCTGCTTGACGCGCGCCGCAGCCTCTTCTCGCGCCAGACGTTCATTCTCCTGCTCAAGCGCAAACAGCGCCGCGCCCGCTTGTATCCTGTCGCCTCGGTTCACGTTCAGTGCGGTCAGGCTTCCGGCGTACGGCGATGCAACACGCACATATTCACCCTCGGCATAACCCGCATACACGCCCTCCTTCGCCGCGTGGCATGCGGCGAGCGCCACCATGCACAAACCGGCGATGGGAAGTAATTTCAGTTGTTGCGTCTTCATTTTTTCGCTCCTGATTTCTTTGGCGCGGCCAGTCCGGTCAGCGCCATGTCGATGCGCTCCGCGATGGCCGCATCGGTAAAAACGGTTTGTTCGAGTTGGTTGCTGACGAATGGCGGAACGAGACCCCCATTGATGGCCGCTGTACCGACCACAATTGGCGCAGCGACGCCGCCGATCAGGAAAGACATCACCTGCGGCAACGGCAACTTGCGCAGCTCTCCCGCGTTCTGCGCCTGTAGCACCAGCTCCACCACCACCTGGATATGTCGCGGCATATTGGCCTGCAGGAACTCGATGGCAACTTGTTCACCAGCAAGCGCGTCACCCAGCAGGCGCACGAACAGCACACGATTGTCGCGACCCCAGCGCGCCAGCAGCGTGACGGCCGCACGCAGGTTATCCGTCGCGGCACCTTTGCTTTTCGTCGTCAGCTTCAGGCTGGTGAACATGTCGTTGTACTTCTGCTCAAGGATGGCGCGGACGAATACATCCTTGGTCTTGAAGTGATAGTGGAACATGCCGAGATTGACCCCGGCCCGCTCAGTCACCTGCCGGATCGAGAGCCCGCGCACGCCGGTTTCGGGCAATAGCGCATGACCTGCTTCCAGCAGCAGTTGATCGACGTTTCTTGAGGGGCGTGGCGGCATATTGGGCTCCGGTAATGCGATAACTATACAATCGTATAATTATACAGTCAACTAATATTTTCTTGACCGACTTGGTTTGCCCCTGTTCGCGGCTTCCAGTAATGTGTCGGCATCGCTAGGGGTTCCCCATGACGGGGATGAGATAAACCCTTCGAACCTGACGCGGGTTATGCCGCCGTAGGGAAGCGAAGCCAGTAGTTTTCTACCGCCTTCGCGCTCCCCTGCACTTTTCAATATGGAGCGCAACAATGAACGCCAATCCGAAGTTTCTCGAAGCCACTGCCCATGTAGACGAGGCGGCGGTTCAGCCTTTACCGAACTCGCGCAAAATCTATGTCGAAGGCAGCCGGCCCGACATCCGGGTGCCGATGCGCGAGATTTCGCAATCGGATACGCCGACGGGTATGGGCGGCGAAAAGAACCCGCCAATCTTCGTTTACGACACCTCCGGCCCGTACACCGACCCGAAGGTGAAGATCGACATTCGCTCGGGCCTAGCTCCCCTGCGTGAAAAATGGATCACCGAGCGCAACGACACCGAGCAGCTCGCCAGCATTACGTCCGAATACGGACTCGCCCGACTGCGCGATCCGAAACTGGCCGAGTTGCGCTTCAACCTCAAGCGCCATCCGCGCCGCGCGAAATCCGGCGCCAACGTTTCGCAAATGCATTACGCGCGCAAGGGAATCATCACGCCGGAGATGGAGTACATCGCCATCCGCGAAAACCAGCGCTATGACGGACTTTCCGAACTGCTGACCAAACAACACCCGGGTCAATCGTTCGGTGCCGCTATCCCGAAAATCATGACGCCCGAATTTGTCCGCGATGAAGTCGCCCGCGGCCGCGCCATCATCCCCGCCAACATCAATCACCCGGAATCGGAGCCGATGATCATCGGCCGCAATTTCCTGGTGAAGATCAACGCCAACATCGGTAACTCGGCCGTGTCGTCCTCCATCCACGAGGAAGTCGAAAAGATGACCTGGTCCACGCGCTGGGGCGGGGACACGGTGATGGATCTCTCCACTGGCAAGAACATCCACGAAACGCGCGAAGGGATCATCCGCAATTCACCCGTCCCTATCGGCACCGTACCCATCTACCAGGCGCTGGAAAAAGTCGACGGCAAGGCCGAGGAACTGACCTGGGAAATCTTCAAGGACACGCTGATC
>JAEUNB010000386.1 GCA_016790625.1 Betaproteobacteria bacterium
TTCTTCTCGGCGGGCATCTTTTTCAGTGCTTCAAGCCAGGGCGTCCAGTCCACCGGTCCGGTGTCAAAACGCTTCTGCAAGTACTTCAGCACGTTGGGCCAAGTCTTGCTGAAGTACGCGAACGCCTTGTCCCATTCGCCACCTTCACCCCAGCCCACGTGATAAATCGTCACGTCGGTGAGTGCATCGCCGCGGGAAATGAATCGCACGATCACCACGCTGCGCTGCTTGCGCGCTTCCGGCAAAGACGGCGGTGCATTCCAGTTGAAGGTCAGCATCTTCTTTTCCTGGAAGCCGATGATGCGCATGTCGTCGGCACCCTTTTCGCCCGGCGCACCAAAGGGGTTGATGTAAATCTCGAACGGCCCGTCAACGCGCAACTCGACCTTGGCATCGGGGGCGAAGAAGGTCTTGATGCCCTCGGTGGTGGTCCAGGCTTTCCACACGTCATCGACGTTTGCCTTGACGGTGATCTTCTCGCTGATGGCACGCTCCTGGGATATGGCAAGGCCGGATGACAACATCAGGGCCACCAGCAGAAACGAACGCAGTGCAGACATGGCGCTACCTCCTTATTGGAACTCACAATTGAAACTCAGCTGTGACCGATACCGCGCGCCATCAGCACCGCGAGCAGCGGAATGATCGCCGCCAGATGCAGCTGGATCATCACCAGGCGGCGTAATTTCTTCTGTTCATCCAGTGGTGGCAGAAAGGATGCGTTCTGCTTCAGTTCGCGCGACCAACGCAGGAACTGCAGCGTGGGCTTGATCGACAGCAGCCCGACCAGGACAAACAGCGTGACCTTGGCATGGAACACCGGATTGGGATTGTAGAAAGCACTGCCCTTGGCGCCCATGAACCAGCGCAGCAGGCCGCTAATCAGCACCATGACCGCCGACGCGCCGTACCAGGCATCGACACGCGCAACCAGCCGGACGCCCGCCGTATCAAGCGGATTGCGCAGCATCATCGCTTCGACCGTAAGAAATGCGAACAACAGAAAAATGGCGGCGAAATGGAAATACGCCAGCAGTGCGTCCTTGATCACGAGCGAATGACCCCTTTGATTCTTTCCATTGCCTCCGCCAGCCGCGGCACGGTCTGCGTGTAGGCGATACGGATATGACGCTCCGGCGCGGCATGGCCAAAATCCTTGCCGGGTGTCAGCGCGACATGCGCCTCCTGCAATATTCTGCGCGAAAGCGCGAAGCTGTCAGTGGCAATTTGTGACGAATCTGCATAGATGTAGAACGCGCCTTGCGGTACCACCGGGATACCAAAGCCCAGGCTGTTCAGCGCTGGCAGCAGGGAATTGCGGCGCGCTTCGAATTCCGCACGCCGCTGTTCAAGAATGGCGATGGTTTCCGGCTTGAATGCGGCAAGCGCCGCATGCTGTGCGGGTGTCGATGCGGAGATAAACAGGTTCTGCGCCAGCTTCTCCACTTCGCGCACATAGGCCGGCGGCACCACCAGCCAGCCCAGCCGCCAGCCGGTCATCTGGAAATATTTCGAGAAGCTGTTGATGACGAAAAGATCATCGCCCAACGATAACGCTGTGGAGGGTTCCACACCGTAGGTCAGCCCCTGGTAAATCTCATCGACGATCAGCGTGCCGCCGCGCGATCGAACGGATTGATGGATACGAGCAAGCTCATCCGGTGCCACCAGCGTGCCGGTGGGATTGGATGGCGAGGCCACCAATGCGGCAACCGAACGTTCAGTCCAGTGCGATTCGATGTGCTCTGCTGCTAGCTGATACGCATGCTCGGGGCCAACGGGAATGGTGCGCGGCACCCCTTCCATCGCACGCACGAAATGGCGGTTGCAGGGATAGCCCGGATCGGCCATCAGCACTTCGTCGCCGGCGTTGAGCAGCACACCGCAAGCCAACAGCAAGGCGGCGCTGGAGCCGGCGGTCACAATGATGCGTTCCGGCGCCACCGTCACACCGTATTTGGTGCGATAGAACTCGGCGATGGCTTCGCGCAGCGGTTGGATACCCAGTGCCGAGGTATAGAACATCGGCTTGCCATTCAGCGCATCGATGGCGGCATCGACAATCGGCCGCGGCGTGGTGAAATCGGGCTCGCCGATTTCCATGTGAATCACGTCCCTGCCTTGGCGCTCCAGTTCACGCGCGGCGGTCTGAATTTCCATCACCTCGAACGGGGCGATGTGTGACATGCGGGACGCGAGACGATGGAAGGATTCGGGTTTCATGTTTGTTCTTGATTTCGCCGCGCCTGATTCAGAGGCTTAGCCTTGCAACTCTTCCCACAATTTCGTCGCCCGCTTCACGCTCACTGGCATCGGCGTACGCAGTTCCTGCGCAAACAGCGACACACGCAGTTCCTCAATCATCCAGCGATACTCGGCGGCCTTCGGCTCCAGCCAGTCGCTGAGCTTGAGGGCATTCTGCCATAGCGGGCGAATCGATCGTGACTGTTCCAGGTCGCGTTCCATGGTGCCGCCCTTGGCCTTGTTCAAGCGCAGCAGGATGGCCTTCAGGTAACGCGGGAAATGAAGCAGTTGCGTCATCGGCACATCGCGCAGGAATTCCGCCTCGAACAAATGCGCCAGCTGGTCTTCAATTTCCGGTCCGATGTGTTCCCAGCTTTTCACATACCGTTCCTGCAGCAGCTTGCGGATATCGGCCGACGCAGCAAACGACTCTTCCATCGCACGCGCCAATGCCTGCGTGTTTTCAGCCAGCTTCGTCTTGCCGGCAACGCGGGCAGCGTTGAAGGTATCGCCATCGCGAATTTCGGCCGGCAGGCCATCCACCAGCGTGCCGGCAAAGGCGGCAAACACCAGCTCGTGCCGCATTTCATCCTGCGTATGGTTCTTTGCTTCCGGAAAATAGTGCGCGTACTGGAACGCCGCCACCGGTGAGAACTTGACGCCACGCTCAAGGAATTTCGCCTGCTCCACCATATCCAGCATGAACAGGCGCGTCAGTCCGCGTCGATGACTGTGCTTCGCCGCCTGCAACTCGTCGAATATCTTGATAGATACCGATGTGCCGCGATCGACCAGCGCCGGATAACCGTCGTAGCGAATCCGGTTACGCTCGAAATTGATGACCTCGGGCAACGGTGCACCGAACGCCTCCTCCCAGCGGGTGATATTGTCGCGTTCCAGGCGATTGCTGTGCAGCGTGGAAAATACAGTGCGCGACGCATCGGCAAACTGTGCCTTCAATGCGACAAAGTCGCGCGACATTGCCAGTTCCTTGCCATCGGCATCAATGATGCGGAAGTTCATCAGCAAATGTGGCGGCACGCGCGAGAGGTCCCACTCACCGGCAGGCACATCGATGCGCCTCACGTCGCGCAGGAACGCCGTCATGGCGTCGATCAGCGGCATCTCGGCGGCCGACAGATCGTTCATGCCTTCGCGTCGCGTGATGTGGCCGATAAAATCGTTGACCGTATCCGGTACCGGCACGATCTGGCTGCGGATTTTCTGCGGCAAGGTTTTGAACAGCGCCGTGGCCTTGTCGCGCAGCATGCCCATCACCAGCCACTCGAAGCGTGCAGCATTGACCTGATTCATCACCGCCACCGGCAGCGTGATGGTCACGCCATCCATGGCATGTGTCGGTTCGAATCTATAGGCCAGCGGAAACACGGCACCGCGATGCTTGAGCGATTTGGGGAACAGGTCAAAGGTGATTTCCGAAGCGCCGCGCCGCATCAACTGCTCGCGGGCAAACTCCAGCACGCCGGGGGATTTCTTTTCCGCATCTTTGCGCCATTTCTCGAAGCCGGCCATGTTGACCACGTCGGCCGGAATCGTTGCGTCGTACAGCGCAAACATATCGTCTTCGTCGATCAGCACATCCTGCCGTCGCGCCTTGTGCTCGATGTCCTCGATCTCGCCGATCAGCTTCAGGTTATGGCGCAGGAATTTGCCGTGGGTATCAACTTCGCCCGGTACCAGCCCTTGGCGGATAAATATCTCCCGCGCCTCGACCGGATTGATGGCACCGTAGTGAACGCGGCGGCGCGGATTGATAACCAAGCCATATAGCGAGACCTGCTCGAACGCCACCACCTGTCCACTCTTGCGTTCCCAGT
>JAEUNB010000013.1 GCA_016790625.1 Betaproteobacteria bacterium
TTTACGAACGCAGCAACCGCAATCCTTTTGTCAATCCGGTTGCCATCGCCGTGGTCACTGTCACCATCGGCATCACGCTGATCGATATGCCTTACACCAAGTATTTCGAGGGCGCGCAGTTCATACACTTCCTGCTCGGTACCGCAACGGTGGCGCTGGCCGTGCCGATTTACTACTGCTGGAGCTCGTTGCGCGGCAGGGTGCTGCCGCTGCTGACTTCACTGTTGTGCGGTGGCGCGGTATCGATCGTGAGTGCGGTGGTGATGGCACGCCTGCTGGGCGCGGACGAGACGATCCAGAAAGCAATGATCACCAAATCGGTCACCGCGCCCATCGCCATGGGAGTTGCCGAGCGCATTTCAGCGTCACCAACGCTGACAGCGGTGTTCGCTGTCTGCACTGGCGTGATCGGCGCCATCGTCGCGCGCTATGTGCTGGACGCACTGCGCATGCAGGCGTGGTGGCAGCGCGGCTTTGCCATCGGCGTGGCCGCGCACGGCATCGGCACCTCGCGAGCCATGTCGATTCATCCCGAGGCAGGCGCGTTCGCCGGCCTGGCGATGGGCATGCATGGCGTGGCCGGTGCGATCCTGATTCCGTGGCTTGCCGGCTGGATTGTGTAACAGCGCGCATGGATATTTCCTTCTGGCTGATTTATCTGGGTGTCGGCATATTCGTCGGTTTCTTTGCCGGGCTGCTCGGCATCGGCGGTGGCTCGGTGATGGTGCCGATACTCTCGCTGACTTTCGCCGCGCAGGGTTTCTCCAGCGACCACGTTATTCACATGGCGCTTGCAACCTCGATGGCGACCATCATCCCCGGTGCCTTCGCCAGCGCGTGGACGCATCACAAGCATCAAGCGGTCAACTGGGGCGTGGTGAAATCGATGGCGCCGGGTATTCTTGTCGGCACATTTTCCGGCGCGGTCATTGCACACTTTTCCAGCACTGCTTTTCTGAAAACCTTCTTCGTCGGTTTTATCTGTTTTCTCGCACTGCAACTGCTATTCGATCTCAAACCGAAGAGCCGCCACGCCTTGCCCGGCGCCGGCGGCATGTTTGCCTTCGGCGCGGTGATGGGCATCATCTCCAGCTTCGCCGGCATCGGTGGGGCGGTGTTGTCGATCGCGTTCCTCAGCTGGTGCAATATCCGCATGCATGAAGCCATCGGTACCGCTGCCGCCATCGGCGTGCCGCTGGCGCTGGCGGGAACCGTTGGTTTTGTCGTCACCGGCATGATGGATAAAGATTTGCCTGCTTGGAGCCTGGGCTATGTTTCCCTGCCTGCTTTCATCGGCATTGCGATTACCAGTTTCGCGATTGCGCCACTGGGCGCGAAGCTCGCGCATCGCATGCCTGTTGTTGTTTTGCGGCGGGTGTTTGTGGTGTTTCTGGTTGCGCTGGCACTGAAGATGGCGTGGTCGGTTTGAGAGTCGACCGCTTGCGTAGAACTCCAGCACTGGCGCGGTGTTTCAGGCATTTCTGGCCTGGAGGCCGCTCCGATACTGGACTTTCATTTTGAGTATATTCGGCTGGAAACTTGCCATTGACCGTCACCTATCGCTTAACCGGCACTGGCTGATTACGTTGAGGCACCTCCAATGGCAAATCAAATGACAGCGGCTGGCAAATGAGCACTCGAGACTACTCGTCGTTCGCGCGCCTGGCCGGCCGGCTGATGCGGCCAATCAGCGCGGACCTTGGTTTCAACCGGGTAACGGATATCGTTTATGCGCGGCATCACGGCGAAGTGGCGCACCTTTTCTTCCTGCAGGTCAGTCAGTTTGGAGGCGACACTTTCTATGTCAACTATGGCGCTTCGCTGCCAAAGCTCGGCGTGCCCTGGTACCCCGAGCGCCCCTTGAAAGATGAAGGCCTGTTGATTGACGCACGCCTCTACAACGCCGATAGCGGGCAGGCGTACGACTGCGGCACCAAGGCGGCACTTGAGCGCTCCCTCGCACAGGTCCATGCGGACCTCAAATCCACGGCCATTCCATGGTTCACAAAAGCAAAGACGGTGACGCAAATCGCGAAGCTCTACTATCACCAGTGGGATCTGCGGCCACTGGGGAAAAATCAATTTCTGAAACGCAATGGCGTAATGCAATATGCTTTCATCCAGTTATTGCAGGGTGATAGAAATGCAGCGCTGGCATGGTTTTCGGAAGCGCGCAAACTCATGACGGATACCTTCGACGAAGAAGACCGGATGTTGATTGATCAGGTCACGCGGGAAATCAGTGCTGCTTAGGCCTTCAATAAACAATTTACGAACCGAATTTGCGTCCATATGAAAATCGAAACCGACGACCTCACCCGCCCCGAAATACATGCCCTGCTAAACGAGCATCTGCAGAACATGTATGAACTCTCGCCACCGGAAAGCGTGCACGCGCTGGACTTGAGCAAGTTACGCAAACCGGAGATCACGTTCTGGACCGCATGGGACGGCGCATTGCTGCTGGGCTGCGGTGCGCTGAAGGAAATGGATGCCAAACATGGCGAAGTGAAATCGATGCGCACCCCGAGCGCAATCCGCCGGCGTGGCGCGGGCCGCGCGATTCTGGCGCATATCGTCGAGGTGGCACGGTCGCGGGGTTACGAACGCCTGAGCCTTGAAACCGGTTCTGTGGATGCATTCAAACCAGCGCAAAAACTTTACGAGAGCTTTGGCTTCACCCGCTGCGGGCCGTTTGCCGACTACAAGGAAGATCCGAACAGCGTGTTCATGACGTTGCGTCTGTAGAATCCAGTCTTTGGCGCTCGCACATGACTGCGCCATAACCGCCGCAATTCATTTCAAACCGAGGTCCGTTTGTCACACGAAAATCACGAAGTTCATCTGTTCTCCGCGCAGGCCACGGTGGTGCCGCCCGCCGGCAAGGAGTCATCGAATACCCGCCACGCGCTGCTCGTGTTTGTTCGCCAGCCCATCGGCACCGATTTCGATTGGCAGGATGCCGGCCGCATCATCGGTGACGGTGGCTGGGACGATATCGTCATTACCAAGGCGGCCAAGGCCATGCTGATGCCGCCGTCCAGTGACAATACGTTGCGGGACGCGTATCTCAGCGCAATGGAAAACGGCAGCAGCTTGGTAATCTACGCCCAAGCCACCTAGGTTATTGAATTCCGCAGTCGCCGTGGTTTCTTATTGAAAGCACCTGATGCGAGTCAACGAGAGTCAACTAAGAAGAAATGCGGAAGCCCCGAGTTGCGGTCAGGACACGGTGGAATCAGCTCAAAGGCCAGAGTCTGAAACGATCCTGAAGGCTTGGGCGGGCATTGAGTGGATTTGGCTGCCTGCGGTCGCTACCCTTGTTCTGCTTGCTTTGGCTATCGCTAAACTTGATCCGCTACTGTTTATCGCAGCCGGACTTGGGCTGATAGGGACTTTTCTTGGGTGGTGCTTTGTTCAATCGATGTAGCGACTTGAATCTGCGTTCGCTAGCGCATTGAATCAAATCCCGTTCCAGTCCCGCATGATCTTTTCAAAGATCTCCACCGACTGATCCACGCGCGCAATCGAGCACCACTCGTCAGTCTGGTGCGCGAGTTCCGGCTGGCCCGGGCCGATGATGACCGTGGGCACGGCACCGCCCGAACTTTCGCGATAACCGCGCTTGAGGTCCGCACCATCGGTGGAAAACATGATGGTCTTCGGCGCGGGTTTGCCATCGATGAATGGCGTGGCGACTTCAAACACGCTTTCGATCCACTCGTCGGGCTCGGAATACAGCGGGGGTGTCTCGACAATCTTGCGCAGTGTTCCCAGCGGGCCGATCAGTGACTCGATCGAGCGGCATAGATGCACGTGATCAATACCGGGCACGGTGCGCATATCGACCGTCAGCTTGACCGAATCCGGCACCGAATTGGTGTTGAGCCCGCCGTGTACAGTGGCGATGTTCATCGTCGGCTTGCCCATGACGTGATGGCAATCGACACCGCACTGGTGCTTCCAGTCAAAGTGCTCCAGCGCATCGATCACCTTGCCCATTTTCAAAATGGCGTTGTCACCTTGCTCCGGCATGGAGGCGTGCGCGGTCTTGCCCTTGGTTTCAATCTCCACCCAGATCAGGCCCTTGTGGCCGATGTAGGGATAGTTGGCGGTAGGCTCAGCGACGACAATGGCACCGGCGCGATCGAGTAATTTTTCCTGCGCGAGATATTTGGCGCCCTCGCAGCCCACCTCTTCAGACGCCGTCAGCACCAGCACCACACCGGGGGAGTTTTTCAGGTGCGGCGCCAGTTTGATGGCGGCGACGACGAACGCCGCGATGCCACTTTTCATATCCGTCGAACCACGTCCGTACAGGCGGTCGCCATCGGTCTCACCCGAGAATGGATCGCGCGACCATTTCGCCGCACCCAGCGGCACGATGTCGATATGGCCGGTAAAACAGATCGGCGGCTTTTCCTGTTTGCCGCCAATGGTGGCGACCACGCTGGTGCGGCCCTCGGCAAACTCGTGATACTTCACCCCAAAGCCGGCCGTCTCCAGCAGCTTGCCGAGATGGCGCGCGCAATCGCGCTCCTGTCCGGGCGGATTGATGGTGTTGTAGTGCAGCAGGTCGCGGGTAAGTTGCAGCGGATTGGTGTTCATGATGAGTCGACTCGATTCAGGTGCGGCGGCGTTTACGTCGCATCCAATGGTTCAGGGCTTCGACCGCGATCGAGAAGCCGAGCGCGAAGTAGAGATAGCCCTTGGGAATGTGCAGGCCGAAGCCGTCGGCAATCAGGAACACACCGATCAGCAGCAGGAGCGACAGCGCCAGCATCTTCACGGTCGGATGCTTGTTGACGAAATCGGCCAGCGGGTTAGAGGCGATCAGCATGATGATCATCGCGGCAATCACCGCCACCACCATCACCCACAGCGTATCGGCCATGCCGACGGCGGTGATGACGGAGTCGAGCGAGAAGATGATGTCGATGATGGCGATCTGCACCACCACCGAAGCGAAGCTGGGATAAACCTTGGACATTGACACTTCGCCGGGTGCGGCTTCGTCTTCCTCGCCTTCCATGGTCTCGTGCATTTCGTGCACGGCTTTCACAAACAGGAACAAGCCGCCGCCGATCAGGATCAGGTCCCGCCATGAAAAACCGTGGTCGAACATGGTGAACAGCGGATCGGTCAGCTTGACGATCCAGGCCAGAGTGGCGAGCAATATCAGCCGCGTGCCCAGCGCCAGCGTAAGGCCGATCTTGCGGCCCAGCGGGCGCTGCTCGGGCGGCAGGCGATTGGTAAGAATGGTGAGGAAGACCAGATTGTCGATGCCCAGCACAATCTCCAGTGCCGACAGCGTGATCAGCGACAGCCATATCTGCGGATTGGATACCCATTCAAAGGTGAAGAATTCCATATGCAACGGGCCTTGATTTGCGTGAGGGTTAAGAGCATCTTACCAAAGGCCTTGATGCGAATTTCAGATACGAGCCATGCGAATTTCTTTTTCGAAAATTTCAACGGTGCTGGCGCTGTTATGGCTGGCGGCGTGCGCGCAACCGCGTGTAGGCGAATACCGACCCGACCTCAAGGAGGCGACTGTACTGCGTGTGGTTCGCGGCCTTGCGGCGACAGAAGTTGTCGCGCTGCTGGGCGAACCGTATCGCCGTGTCCGCTTCGACAACTTGCGCGCGACCGCGTGGGACTATAAGTACATCGATACCTGGGGTTACTGGGTCGAGTTCGCGGTGATGATCGGCGATGATGGGCGCGTTGCCAATGTCGTTTCGCGCCGCATGGAGGTCGATCAAGGCAGTCCATAAAGGGATGTGCGGAACCCCGCGCACCGCTCAATGCCGCCGTCTTCAGCTAGGTGGAATATTTATCCATGAAGGCCCGGTCTATCCGGTCCTTCCAGCGCCACACCCACGCGCCCTGCCACGAAAATCCGCCCCACGATGCGATCGCGTACTTATCGCCGGTGCTGATGAGATAGAGCGAATTTCGCTGCGGCACGTAGCGCTGCAACGCTTCGCCACGCAATGCGCGCCGCAGGTTTTCCGCCAGCGGAGGTCCGGCCCGTACGGCATAGACGCCGGATTTGGGCCGGACATGATCGGCCATGGTGGCGCAATCGCCGGCAGCGAATACGTCTGCGTGCGATAGCGATTGCAAGTGTTCGTTGATTAAGATGAAACCGCGCTCATCGGTCTCGATGCCTGATTGACGCGGCCATGCAGCAGCGGTAGCGCCGGTGGAAAAAACAATGTGGTCGGCTTCGACGACAGCGCCGTTTTGCAGGTGCACGCGGCCTGCGTCGATGCGCACCGCCGCCTGTCCGGCGAGAATGCCAAAGCCACGCTGCCGTATGATGCGCGCAATGCGCGGCCCCACTTTGCCGGGCAGGGTGTTGGCCGCCGAGATCAGCGTGAACGACACTTTGCGGTCGCGAAACGCGTGCTGCATGGACAGCGCGAGCTCGATGCCAGCCGCACCCGCGCCGACAAAGGCAATGGCGGTGGATTTGCCTGCTTTCGTCCGAGCATCGACATCAACAGCAAGACGCTTGAACGACTGGATAAAGTTCTCAATCGGTCGCACAGAAATTGCATGCTCCGCCGCCCCCGGCACCATCGACATATCCGCCACCGGGCCGGTGTCTATCGATAGCAGGTCGTAGCCGAACTCTTCCCCATTGCCACCCCGCACCATTCGCGCCACGGGGTCGAGCGCCGCGGCCGCCGTCTCGACAAATCGTACCTTCGCTGCACGGCACAACGGTGCCAGCGGAATCACGCACTGGTCCAGTGCGTAGTGGCCGGCAATCCAGCCCGGCAACATGCCCGAATAGACTTGGCGCGCGTACGGCGACAGCAGTGTCACCTCGACGTCATCGTCCAGCAATTCGTCCGGCAATTCAGTCGGTGATTGCGCCGGCGATTCGGCCAGCGACTTCAGCACATGCACATGCGCATGCCCGCCACCGAGTAACAAGAGACGTTTCACGATTTGGGCTCGCCGAAAACGATGTCGCCGAACCACGCCACCACCGATTCGCGCGTCTGGTCGGTATCGTTGCCGACCGCCACACCGGTGATGGCCGGCGCCGCACTACCGAACGCCTGGCGAAAATCGGCTGCCACGTCGCGCGATTCGCTGATCCACTTGCCTGCGTTGGCCCCGCCACTTTGCAGCACAATCACGCGCACCCGCGAGGTGTAGGGGCTGAAGCGCGTGTAGCCCACGGTTTGCTTGTTGTCCCACACATAGCAGAGCGCTGCCGTCGGCACATCCGCGCTGAAGAACATGCGCGCGAAGCGAATCCTGGTGCGCTCGAAGAAGGTCAGCGATTCCATCGGTACGTCGAAGAACACATACAGCCGCGCGGCAAAATCGTCACCGGACTTCTGGTCCATGTTGGCCGCATTGACGACGTTGCCCACCTTCCATTGCCAGCTGAGCTGCCGGTGATCGGCGGGTGGCGCCGCGAGCGGAATGCCGATGCTGCCGGCACTGGCAACGGAAACCGACTTCAATACCGTCCTGCCTTCATCGCTCGCAAATTCGAACTGGTTCGGTGGCACCTTGGGTAGCGAAATGACGCGGAGCGGCGCTGTCACCGGATCGCCCGCCTTGCGCGACGAAAACAGCAATGATTTATCCTGCGCCCACGCAACGACGGTCAAGGCAAGCGCGATGGCCGCGAGCGAGGCGCGCGCCATCACGGCCAAAAGAACTCCAGCGGTGGCTTGAGCGCTTTCAGGCGCGGCAGGTCTTCAGGTCGATCGACGTCCCACAACACCGGCATTTCGTGAACCTTGAATCCGAGCTGATTGAAATTCCGCCGCTGGCTCGCCAGCACGGTATCGCTGCCCCAGTCGATATCGTTGAACATGGCCGCGTCTGTGCGCGAGGCACCGATCAACACATAACCACCGTCCTCGGCCGGCGTCAGCACGGCATCATGTTTGTCGAGCGCGCGTGCCGCTTCGGCGATGTGCTTGCCGGTCAGCGCCGGGCAATCGGCGCCGATGATGATCGCAGCGCCATGCTCGGCAATGCCTCGTTGCAACGCTCTCAGCATGCGCTGGCCCAGATCGCCATCGCCTTGCCCGGTGAGATCGATATCAAAATCCTCAGCGCAGGTCTCAAAAAACGTGTGCGAGGAGTCGGGTGCGCAGCAAAGCTCCACCTGCTCGATGCCGCTGTTCCGCGCAATCACGAGTGCGCGCTCCACCAGCGCGGCGTGCAATAGCGCGGCCGTTTCCGCATCCAGCGCAGGCGAGAGCCGCGTCTTTACCTCGCCCGGCACCGGCGCCTTGGCAAACACGATCAACACAACATCATTTTCCATAGTAGGCACGATGAATGCTCTCGGCTGATGCGCCGCGATGATAGTTCCAGCGCAGGCGCCACATCAGAAAGATGGTGCGCCAGACCCCGTGTTTTTCCCAGCGGCGGCCGGAGGTATGGATCTTCGCCGCCGACACGCACGCGGGACCGGATTCTCGCCGCAGGCGGTCGGACAGCTCCACATCCTCCATCAACGGTTGCTCAGGAAAACCACCGAGCTTCTCGAACGTCTCTCGCTTGACGAATATCCCCTGATCGCCGGTGGCGATACCGGTCAGACAGGAGCGATGGTTCATGAACCAGGCGATGATGGGAAACATGAAATGTCCGCCATCGATAACAACATCGAACCGTCCCCAATTCTTGCGTGGACGCGATAGCGCCTCGCCGATCAACTCATCCGCATTTGCCGGCAACAGTGAGTCGGCATGCAGGAACAAAAACGTATCGCCGATTGCCGCACGCGCGCCGGCATTCATCTGCGTGGCGCGGCCGCGTGGGCTGTCAACGATACTGTCCGCCAGAGGAGCCGCAATTGAGCGCGTCGCGTCGCTGCTGCCGCCATCGACCACAATCACTTCCACACCCCGCGCCCGCATCGGCTGCAATGGCGCGAGCGTGGCCGCGATATTGGCCGCTTCGTTCAGCGCCGGGATGATGATGGAGAGCCGCATGCCGGCGATTGTAACGAGGGACAGGATGCCCGCATATCAACGACAAACTCCAGCACTGGAGCGGTCTCCCGGCTAAAAATGCCTGGAAAACCGCGCCAGTGCTGGAGTTTGAATTCCCGCGATCTAGTTGGCGCCGTTCAGGTTCCAGTCGTAGTCCAGGTGCGAGATGGATGCCTTGCCACTGGCAATGGCCGCCTGATCGGCGGCGCTGTCACTCAACTGCTTGGCGTAGCGCGCGAAATATTCCTCGCGCGACTTGATCGGCGCGGTCTTGCCGTCGAAGCCGGTGTAGCCCGCCGCCCAGTCTTCCTTGAACCAGTTGAAGATATTCGACACTTCCAGCTTGCCGTTGGCAAAGCGGTTGCGCGAGCGGTCGGAGAGGAAACGCACCGCCTGCTCTTCCAGCTGCGCGCCGAGCTTGTCGGCGGTGAACGCCTCTTCCCGCAACGCCGGGCAGCCGATCGAGGCGCAGTTCACCGCATAGTGCACCCGCACCTCGTTGTAAGCGCCGGGCTTGCGCAGCGTCTCGTGCTCAACCTTGTCGAGGAACGAATCCTCGCCCAGCAGCTTGAAGAATTTGCGCTTCCAGCGGTTGTCGAACACGCCACCGATATCCTTGATCGATTTCACCGGATAGTTCTGCAGGATCAGTTCCAGCGTGTAGCCGTTATAGGCGTTGATGAGGAAGGCCATGCGCTGCGGCTTGCTCCAGCCATTGAACTCCGCCGCGCTCACTTTCGACAGGCTATCGAGATAGGCCTTCAGTTGCGGCTGCTCTTTTTTCAGCTCCACGTATTTCACTTTCGACGATTTGCCGCCGTCGATAACGACGACGTGCTTTTTCAGCAGCGCCGTAAACGCGGCATGCGAATGGTCAAATCCTTGTGCGCTGGCGGCGAACGACAGCAACGCGCCGGCAATCAAAGCAAAAACCTGTTTCATTGGAAAAATCCTTTCATTAATATCGGAGTCGTTATCAGTATCAGGACAGAGGCAGCGCGGCGAACCATTGCGCGAACGTGCGCCATACCGCCGACGTGCCCAGGGTATAGAACAGCACCAGCTGCAACAGTACCAGCGCGAACACGATGGGAAACACATGGCGCCCGCGCGACGACTGGCGCTCGGCAACGATGATGATCGCCAAGGTGGCCATCGCGATCAGCGGCCCCAGCCAATCGCCGGCGTCCGCCCACTTTGGCAAATGGAAGGCCAGCACGCGCGCGATCACCGGATCGATCAACGGCAATGCCGTGGCCAGCATCCAGCGCGCATGCACGGCCGGCTCGCGCCGCCGCATTAACGCGGCCGCATAAAACCCGGCCAGCAGCAGCGGCGAAAACATTTGCAGTATCAGCACCTGCAGCATGCCCGGCTGGTCGATCGCACCGGGCTGCGAAATACGAAAGTGCGCCAGCAGCACGCTGGAAACCAGCACCAGCGGCATCAGCAGCCAGGTGGTTTTGCCGATTGCCCGATGCACGTCGCGCCGCCCTGCCCGCATCAACAGCGGCTGGACGATCAGCAGGCACATCCAGACCAGCATGGTCGCGACATGGAAGTGCACATAGCGGCTCGCCACAGATAACTGCGAAAAATACGGGACCCAGAAGGCGACGAACGACAGCAACAGCAGCACTGCCACCAGCGCGGGAGCATGCGGCAAAAGTATCGCGCGGGGCTTGGCGGCGGCGGACATGAATCAGCGCAGCGGTATCAGTGATGCGCAGGCGTCTTCGGATACGCCGGCGTGTTGTCCGGCGAAACCACGAGGCCGATGGCCTTGCCCAGTACAGTGCCGAAGCTACCTTCGCCACGCGTCCAGTCATTGAGCGCCCGTCCCACTGCCAGCTTGCCCACCGTGGCGGTTGAGCGCTTGTACACACCGGCGGCGTATTTGTTGGCCTCGCCCCAGGTCGGATAAGTGTGGATGGTGCCGAGAATGCCCTCCATGCCGAAGCCGTGCTTCATCGCCGCGACAAACTCCACCAGCAGGTCGCCGGCATGTTCGCCAACGATGGTCGCGCCGAGGATCTTGTCCTTGCCTTTAACGGTGATGACTTTGACGAAGCCGTGCGCCTCGCTATCGGCAATCGCGCGATCCAGATCGTCGATGCCGTAGACATGGACATCGTGGGGAATGTTCTTTTCTTTCGCTTCCTGTTCATTCAAGCCCACGCGCGCCACTTCCGGCTCAGTGAAGGTCGCCCACGGCACCACCGAGTAATCGACCTTGAATTTCTTGAACTTGCCAAACAGCGCATTTACTGCGCAGTACCAGGCCATGTGCGAGGCGGTATGCGTGAACTGGAATGGACCAGCCACATCACCGCAGGCAAAGATGTTCGGGTAGATCGTTTCCAGATATTCGTTGGTCTCCACCACCTTGTTGGCGGGAATGCCCAGCTCTTCCAGCCCGTAACCCTTGGTATTGGCAATGCGGCCGACGGCGCAGAGAATTTCATCGAAGGCGATTTTCTTTTCCTCGCCCTGATGCTCAACAACGAGGATTTTTTCATCGCCCTCGCGAATCACCCGCAGCGCCTTGTGCGCGGTCAGTACGTTGACGCCCTCGGCGCGGAATTTGGCCTCGACCATCGCCGAGACTTCCGCATCCTCGCGGATCATGATGCGCGGCAGCATCTCCACCTGCGTGACCTGCGAGCCGAAGCGCGCGAAGCATTGCGTGAGTTCGCAACCGATCGGCCCGCCACCCAGCACCACCAGCCGCTTCGGCAGCTTGCGGATACTCCAGACATTGTCGGAGGTGAGTGGATTGGCTTCGGCGAGGCCGGGAATCGGCGGCACGAACGGCCGGGCGCCGGCGGCGATGACAATATTCTTCGTCGTCAGCGTCTGCTTGCTGCCATCCTCTTTGATTGTTTCTACTTCCCACGGCGAAAGAATCTTTGCCGTGCCTTTGACGCAATCTACACCCAGTCCGGTGTAGCGCTCG
>JAEUNB010000038.1 GCA_016790625.1 Betaproteobacteria bacterium
CTCGAATTTCTCCTGCCGCCTAATGAATACATTCAGATCGTAGCGTCGAACAATTACAAGAAGCTTATACGCAAAACGGTGGAGTATTTTCACGCCTATCGCCTCAACTACGCCGTGATCGGCACACCCAACCGGATGGAATACGACCAGGGCTTCTTCGTCAAAAATGGCGATGGCGCGGCTGATGTGAAACCGATCGCGCACCTGTACAAGACGCAGGTCTATGCAATGGCGCGCTTCCTCGGTTTGCCGGCCGAGATCTGCAATGCGGCGCCGACCACCGATACGTACAGTCTTGCGCAAAGCCAGGAAGAGTTTTACTTCGCGCTCAGTTACGAAAAGATGGATGTGGCGCTGTGGGCTCACAATCACAGCGTTGAAGCTGCTGAGCTTGGCGCCTATCTGGGACTGACGACGGATCAGGCAACCTTCATTTACAACGACATCGCCGCCAAGCGGCAGACAACGCGCTATCTCCATGCCAGTCCGCGCCTGGTGGAGCCCGTCAGCGAAATAGCGGACGTTACAAACTGACAAATCGAGTGTCGCCATTCGTGCGACAATGTTGCATTAACGATTAAATCAGTTCGGCAACATCGACGACCGCATCGTGTCTCATTTGGCAAAAAGCTTCGCGATAACTGGTGCCGCCCGGCGTACGCTGGCGGTGCTGTTGTTGCTTGCGCAACTGCTCAGTCTGTTCGTTGCGCCGATGCACCGCATCGCGCACGCGGCAATCAAGCCAGTGGAGCAAGCTGCGCAGGGAGCGCTTTCAGCGAAAGCGATTCATTCGCATTCGTTGTCCCTCGATTGGTTTGGTCACGAAGCCGGCAGCGGTTGCGATGACTGGAACGCCGCGTTTGCCCACGACGCCAATCCGGCCGATGCCAGTCCGAATATTCCGTCCACTTCGATCGCTTTACCGGTTGATACCGGTCGGGCGGTCACGTTTACCGATTCCCATCCCGCTGGTCTTTCTCGCGCGCGCGCGCCGCCGCGCCGCTAAGCACGTCTGTTGTTGAAGGTTGGCGTGGCGTTGCCGCCCAACGTCTTTGCGTGCTGTATTGATGGGGAACCACCATGACTTACCGTTTTCGATTGACCGCCGTGGCGAATGCGCTGCTGGCGGCGACCTGTGCATCGGCGCAACAAGCGCCGGATAAGTTTCTGGCTGCAACGCCGGAGCCAAAGAAACTTGAAGAGATTGTTGTGACCGGCAATCCGCTGAAATCCGGCGATGCCGCGGCGCCGGTTTCGGTGCTGGCCGGCACGGAGTTGCTGCTGAAGCGCAGCTCAACATTGGGCGAAACCCTGAACGGCATGCCGGGTGTGGCCAATTCGTTCTTCGGCCCCAATGCCGGCCGGCCGATCATTCGCGGGCTCGACGGCGACCGCATCCGCATCCTTAACAATCAAGGCGCGTCATTCGACGCCTCAAGCCTGAGCTTCGATCACAATCCCACCATCGATCCGCTGGCGATCGAGCGCATCGAAGTGCTGCGTGGTCCGGCGTCGCTGTTGTACGGTGGTGCGGCGATTGGCGGCGTGGTCAATGTGATCGACAATCGTATTCCGAAGTATTCGGTGTCCGGCATCGGCGGCACAGTCGAAGCGCGCGCCGGTGGCGCCGAACGTGAGAACGGTTACTCCGGATTGCTGGAAGCCGGTACCGGGCAATTTGCCATTCATGCCGATGGTTTCTGGCGCGACACCGATAACTATGCTGTTCCGGAATCGGCTGGTGTCGGCAAGCGTGTCGTCAACTCCGCCAGCCGCAGCAAGGGCGGCGCGATTGGTGCCTCGTTTACCTACGACCGTGGCTATTTCGGCGTGTCGCAATCGGATTATCGCTCGCGCTACGGTACGGTTGCCGAAGCGGACGTCACCATCGACATGAAGCAGTCGCGGACGACATTTGAAGGCGAGTTCCGCGATCTGGGCACATTCGTCGACAGCATTAATTTGCGTGGTGGCCGCACCGATTATCAGCACACCGAACTCGAAGGTGCCGAGGTCGGCACCGTATTCACCAACAAGGGCAGCGATTTCCGGCTGGAAGCCAAGCACGCGGCGCTGGGACCGTTATCAGGCGTGATTGGCGTGCAGGGTGAGACATTCCGCTTCGCTGCGTTGGGTGAGGAAGCTTTCGTGCCCAACACGCGCACGCGCAACGAGGCGCTATTTGCCTATGAAGAGCTGGTCAATGGCCCATGGAAATTTTCCTTCGGCGTGCGCGCCGAGCGCAGCCGGCTGCGCTCGAGTGGCGAAGGCGACAGTGGCATCGCACGATTCGGCGCGGCGAACGAAAAGTCGTTCAACGTCACCAGCGCTTCGTTTGGTGCGCTGTTCAAGCTGGACGCGGCCACCAATCTCACCGCGAATGTGGCCAGCAGCCAACGCGCGCCGGCGTTCTACGAATTGTTCGCCGATGGCGCGCACGTTGCTACGGCTGCATATGAAGTGGGGGATATCAGCCTCAAGCGTGAAAAATCCACCGCATTGGATATCGGGCTGCAATGGAAATTTGGCGCCGCGGGAAAATCGAGCGTTCGACTCGGTGCGTTCACTAATCGTTTTGATAATTTCATCGCGTTGCGACGAACGGGTATTGATCGCGATGTGGAAGGCAACGCTGGCGTGGCCGATTGTGGCGACGGCACCTCGGTCGAGTCAGGTTGTGCAGCGGAAATACTGCCGGAGTTTCGCTATCAGGGTGTGAAGGCGCGCCTGTCGGGATTCGAGGCTGAAGGCAAATTCCGTCTGGTCGAGAGTCCCTACACGCTGGATATCGAAACCAAGGTCGATTTCACGCGTGCGCAGGACATCACCCACAATGAGCCGTTGCCGCGGATTGCCCCGCTGCGGATGACATTGGCAAGTGTCTATACCAACGGCCCATGGGCCGTGAAGGCGGAGATTGAACACGCAACGCGTCAATCGCGTGTGCCGGCCAATGATCTCGTTGGTACGACCGCCGCCTACACCTTGGCGAACCTCGCGGCGTCTTACTCGATGAAGCTGACGAGCGGTACAGCGCTGTTTTTCCTCAAGGCGAACAATCTGGGTGACCGCAAGGCATTCAATGCGTCGTCGATCGACACCATACGTGCATTGGCGCCGTTGCAGGGGCGCGGGATGAAGGCGGGGGTGCAGATCAGCTTTTGAGCGGTACGTCGTAACAGGGTGGAACCCTAGCATTGGAGCGGCTCAGAAGTGGAAAATGGCCTGAAAGCCGCGCCAATGCTGGACTTATATTTTTTTATCGCATCATTTGGTCTAAATAAATGCTGTCAGAATTAGTTATTTGCAATATGAGTATCAATTGGTGCAACTAATTGCATATTGGCGATTCCGCATTGTCGTAGCTTAGGGCGTCCCCTAATATCGTGCTGGCTGGCGTTCCGATTGAGAAATAGGAATGCAAACGAGGAGAGGCCCATGCATCGACATTTTTCTTACTTTTTGCAAGGGCTGTCCGCTGCGCTGGCCATGACGGGCGTTCTGCTGGGCACCAGCGTTGCCGCATCAAATGATCCTCAGACTCCGCACGAAGCCACCAAACCGGGTTTCACCAGCTACAGCGGCGCACCTTGGGTGATCAACGTGGTGCCACGATCCGCTCCCGCTGGTACGCCTCGCACTATTGTTGTGGCGGGCAGTTGTCCGAATCGATTCGTGCTTGATGAATCGGTCGCGGGTACGCTTGCTGTGCGCCTGCAACCGGATGGCACTTGTCCACCGGGTCCCATACCTACCGGTAGCGTGAGCTACACGACTAATGCGGTCGGGACCTTGCGCGTTGTATTGCAATTCCCATCCGATCCCGCGGTTGTCGCCGAAACCACCATGGTGACGACTGCAGGATCGCGCTCTCGATCAAATTTCAACATGAGTGGCATGTGGTACGACCCCGCCACCGACGGCTCAGGCATTTCGTTTCATCACAACTCGACCACCGACTCCGTATTCGGCACCTGGTTTATGTACGGCCTGACGACAGCGCCGAGGCCGGGGTCGCGCTGGTTTTCGCTGCAAGGGATGCAATGGGTGGATAACGGCTCCGCGCTGGAGGGATTGGCGCTGGAGGCGACCGCGAGGTCGGCGCAGTGCGAACTGGCGCGATCCTGTCCTCGTGGCGCCGATAGCATTGGTTATCGCGGGCGCGTCCGTGTGTCGCTGACCGACGCGAACAACGCGCGCATCGAGGCATTCGATGTGTTTGGCACCAGCGTTTTTGTGTCCAATCTCAAGCGGCTGGTGTTCTGACATGAAGGCCACTATTGCTTGCAGTGTGGGGATCGGGCGCGTCATTGCGCTGATCGCGTTGTCGTCAAGTGGTCTCGCGACCGCACAAACGCAGATTCAGCCCACCACCTCCAGCCAATACGCCGCCTCATCCTTGGTGGCGTGGCCAACAACCAGCGGCCCGCAGATTCGCGTGGTACCCGCGTCAGCACCGGTAAACACACCGAGACAGGTTAGTGTGCGTACCGCGGCTATGCCGTCTTGTTTTGGTTCGGGTTACTTTCCACGCGAGCTCGATTTGTCGACACTCAGCACCGGAACGGTTCGGATTCGCAGCGAATTCCTGACCTACAGCCTGATCTGTGGTGTGGCTCCGCCCCCAAGTCCGCGATACGCAGAGTACAGTTTCACCGTATCGGAGCCGGGTGTCGTGAAGATTGTGTTTGCCGATGGCCCCTCGACAACCGCCGAGACCACCATGACTACAACGGCGCCAGGAACCTCCCAGGCATTCTTCGAAGTCAATGGTATGTGGTACGACACGGCCACCAATGGATCGGGCATCTCCATCCATCAGCGCACCAGCTTCGGCGGCCCCGCGTTTGGTACCTGGTTTATGTTCGACAGAGATGGAATCTCCCGCTGGTATTCACTGCAGGTAACCAGTTGGTCGCAGGCCGGGAAAACACTGGAGGGTTTGTTCATAGAGTCGGTCGCGAATCGCTGCGAGACGCTGGCGTCCTGCCCGATGAAGAGCGTATTTTCCCTCCCGACGTACAACTTCAGGATTCGTTTCCAGTCATCCGCGCTGGCGGTAGCGGAAGTGTTCGGGTTGCAGGGAGAGGTGCTGTTTCGCTCCAATCTGCGGCGGCTGGAGCAATAGTTTTGGCAGCAGGGAAACGACAAACTCAAGCACTGGAGCGGTTCACAGGGCAAAAACGGCTGGAAATGACCGTCAATGCTAGGGTTTGGCAGGTCGAATTGAAGAAAATGAAACGCTTAATGTTGATCAATCAAAACCGGCAATAGTCTTATGAAAAAAATCTTGATCGTGCTGGGTATGTGGATGGTCGCCCCCGCGGTGCTTGCATCGGGTTTGCATGAGTCTCCCACTGAGAAAAGTAAAGCGGCATTCACCAACGATGCGCAACTTCCCTGGCATGTGACGGTGGTACCGAAGTCCGCCCCGATCGGTACGCCGCGCACCATTATCGTTGCGGGCGGATGTCCGGCTGTGCTGAAGCAGGATGAGTCGACAGCTGGCGTTCTCAAGTTGCGTGTCACCGATTTCACTTGTCCGCTCGGGCTGGTGGCGACGGCGTTTTTGCCGTACACCCCTCAGGTCGAGGGCGCTTTGGCGGTGAAGCTGTATTTTTACGACGGCAACGATGTGATTCAAGAGACCAGCATGACGACGACTGCAGGTGCGCGACCGCATTCAAGCACCGATATTTCCGGCATGTGGTACGACCCGGCTACCAGCGGTTCCGGCATTTCTTTTCATCACAATCCGGCCAGTGATGCCGTATTTGGCACCTGGTTCATGTTTGGTTCTGCCGGCACCAGCTCGTTTCGTTCACGCTGGTTTTCGCTGCAAGCCATGCAATGGGTCTCCAACAATGTCCTGGAAGGCATTGCTTTGGAGTCGGCATCGAAATCGACAACGTGCCTGGCCAGTAACTCCTGCCCGTTGACCGCAGGCAGACCCGGCGCGCGCGGAATTGTTCGCGTCACGCTGACCGGCGGCAATGAAGCCAAAATCGAGGCTTTCGATTTGTTTGGCGCTGCGCTGTTCACGTCCAATCTGACGAGGATTCGGCTATGACAGGCCCGATATCGTCACTTGCATCACGGCATCGTGCATGGCGCCGCCGGTTGAGCAAGTCGGCAGTGCTTGCTGCATGCGTGACTTCGCTATGTGCGTCAGCTCAATCAGGTAACGCTGCTTATGACGAATTAACACTGCGGGTCCTGGGCAAGTTTGCGGGGTCGCTGTTACAGCCACGCACACAAGCCAGCATACGCATTTTGCCCGAGCGCGCACCGATGGGAGTTTTACGCAGCATCGCCATGTCCGTGACGCACCCACCCGGTTGCAGCGGCGACTTTGTCGGTGCCGCGCTCACGCTTGACATCTCGACGATGAGTAACGGGTTTATCAATATCGGCACTCGTGCACCCAGCCGATATTCTCTTTGCCCAGGGACTCCACCGTTGATTGGCTCGTCCGTTTCTCCCATCATCAACACCTACTACGAAATCACGCCCACGACAGCCGGAACCGTCAAAATCCGCTACGCGGACCCGCTAGGAGGCCCAATCGAAGCAACGATGATCACCACGGCGGTCGGTACAGCGACACCGCGTTATGACATCAACGGCATGTGGTACGACCCCGCCAGCGACGGATCGGGCATTTCGATGCACCAGACGCCGGCCGCAGGCGTCGGGACATTGGGCACGTGGTTCATGTTCGACAAAAATGGCGTCACGCGTTGGTATTCGCTGCAAGCGTCGAGCTGGATTGCGGCAGATACGCTCGAAGGCTTATTTATTGAAGCGATAGCTTCGTGCGGGAAAGGCGCGGCTTGCCCGGCACCGGCGATCGTGCTGACACCCACGTTCAACTTCCGCATGGTTTTTCAATCCGCCACCTCAGCCACGGCTGAGGTGTTTGGCGAGGGTGGTGCACTGCTATTCAAGTCGGAACTGCGCCGCCTTCAGCTTTGAGGTTGCGCCGACGATCGTGCATGTCAGTCTGCTGACAATTCCTGTCAGCAGCCGCTGATAGAATTCATGCATGCCCATACTGACATTCCCGGATAGCCCGTACCGGCTCAATCAGCCATTCCCCCCAGCCGGCGACCAGCCGAAAGCGATCGAAAAACTGATCGAAGGTATCACCGACGGTCTCGCGTTCCAGACCCTGCTCGGCGTGACCGGCTCCGGCAAGACGTACACCATGGCCAATGTGATCGCGCAGCTTGGCCGCCCCGCACTGGTGATGGCACCGAACAAGACGCTGGCTGCGCAGCTGTATGCTGAGATGAAGGAATTCTTCCCCGAGAACGCGGTGGAGTACTTCGTCTCGTACTACGATTACTACCAGCCGGAGGCATACGTTCCCTCGCGCGATCTGTTCATCGAGAAAGATTCCTCGATCAACGAGCACATCGAGCAGATGCGGCTTTCTGCCACCAAGTCGCTGCTGGAGCGGCAGGACGCGATCATCGTTGCCACGGTATCGTGCATTTACGGTATTGGTGATCCCAGCGATTACTACTCAATGCGCATGCTGGTGCGGCCCGGCGACAAGGTGGCGCAGCAGGACATGATCCGCCAGCTGTCGTCGATGCAGTACGCGCGTGCCGAACTGGACTTCAAACGCGGTACGTTCCGCGTGCGCGGTGATTCGCTCGATGTATTCCCGGCGGAAAGCGCCGATGCGGCGCTGCGTATTTCCATGTTCGACGATGAAGTCGATTCACTGACGTTGTTCGATCCATTGACCGGCCACACGATCCAGAAAGTGCCGCGGTTCACGGTGTATGCGAAGAGTCATTACGTCACACCGCGGCAGACGGTACTGAACGCGCTGGAAGGAATCAAGACTGAGTTGCGCGACCGCATCGATTTCTTTACCGCCAACAACAAACTGATCGAAGCGCAGCGCATCCAGCAGCGCACTACGTTCGATCTGGAAATGCTCAACGAAATCGGTTTCTGCAAGGGCATCGAGAACTATTCGCGCCATCTCTCCGGACGCAAACCAGGCGAGCCGCCGCCGACGCTGGTGGATTACCTGCCGAAGAATGCGCTGATGATCATCGACGAAAGCCACGTCACGGTGCCGCAAGTCGGCGGCATGTACAAGGGCGATCGCGCGCGCAAGGAGAATCTGGTCGATTACGGGTTTCGCCTGCCTTCAGCAATGGATAACCGACCACTGCGGTTCGACGAGTTCGAACGCATGATGCGGCAGACGGTTTTTGTTTCCGCTACGCCTGCGGATTACGAAGAGCAGCATACCGGTCAGGTGGTCGAGCAGGTGGTGCGTCCGACCGGGCTGGTCGATCCAGTTTTGCATGTGCGTCCGGCCTCAACGCAGGTGGACGATTTGCTGTCGGAAGTGAACAAGCGCATCGCCGCGCAGGAACGGGTGCTGGTGACCACACTGACCAAGCGAATGGCAGAGGATCTGACCGACTATCTGGCTGAACACGGTATCAAGGTGCGTTACCTGCACTCGGACATTGATACGGTTGAGCGTGTTGAGATCATTCGCGATTTGCGTGCTGGGTTGTTCGATGTGCTGGTCGGTATCAATTTGTTGCGCGAAGGGCTGGATATCCCCGAAGTCTCTCTGGTGGCGATTCTCGATGCAGACAAGGAGGGCTTTCTGCGGGGAACGCGTTCACTGATCCAGACCATCGGCCGCGCCGCTCGTCACTTGAATGGCACGGCGATTCTCTACGCGGACAAGGAGACCGATTCGATGCGCGCCGCCATCGGCGAAACCAATCGCCGCCGCGCCAAGCAGATTGCGTTCAACGAGGCGAATGGTATTCAGCCGCGCTCCGTGTCGAAGAGCATCAAGGACATGATCGACGGTGTCTATGATCTCGAAGAGAAGCGCGACGAGCGCAAGGCCGCGCAGGAGAAGAAAAAATACGATGTGCTGTCCGAGAAACAGATGGAGACGGCACTGAAGCGGCTGGAGCGCGAGATGATGGAAGCGGCGCGCAACCTGGAATTCGAAAAGGCCGCCAAACTGCGCGATGAACTGAAAGCACTGCGCAATAAATTGCTGGTGCTCGGCGGGACGGCGGTCAACGAGTAAACGTTCTTTTTCGTGTCGTCCCCGCGAAGGCGGGGACCTCTAACTATGTTTCTACACACGCATGGCTAGAGGTCTCCGCGTTCCGGGGGGCGACACGAGGCTATATCAGCGGCCGCCGGCGGTCGTTCCGGTTACGGAGTTGTTCTGGATATTGGCGATCGAATCCTTGTTGACAGTAGTCACATCGCCGCGATCTTTCTTGGGCACATTGCTGCCTGTGGTGTAGATTTTTTCTTCGCGCGGGGCCTGTGTGGCGGGTTCCATCGATGCGCAGGCGGAGAGCAGGCAGGCAACTGAAATTGCAAAAACTTTTGTCTTCATGGTTTCTTTGAGGAGTGTAGGTTGTGGAACAGAATAGAATAATAGCTGTTCATCCACCTACTTCTTCGTAAAAATGCCTGTTCAGGAAAAAATTCGTGTACTCATGGTTTGCATGGGCAATATCTGCCGCTCGCCCACTGCCGAGGGCGTGCTGCGCGCGATGGTGGAACAAAGCCCGCTGGCAGGAAAAGTCGAAATCGATTCAGCCGGCACCACCGACTATCACACCGGTTCGCGGCCCGATCCGCGCGCGATACGCATAGCTGCTGCACGAGGCTACGATCTTGGCAAGATTCGCGCACGACAAGTGAAGTCGCAGGATTTCGAGCGGTTTGACTACATCCTCGCGATGGACGACACCAATGTGCGCCATCTGCGCGAAACCTGGCCGGAATCGTCATCAGCCCGGGTGGAGCGTCTGCTGGATTACGGCGTGAAACCGGCGAGCATGGAAGTACCCGATCCCTATTACGGCAGCGATCGTGATTTCGAGCATGCGCTGGACCTGATCGAGAGCGGTTGCCGCGGCTTGCTCGATACGCTGGCTACGCATTTCCCCGAATCGCAAACCGGCGGCCGCCGGTAGCCATCATGGAAGGCATGCTGTCGATCGCGGCGTACATCAAAATTTTCGTCGCGATGATCGTGATCGTGAATCCGCTCGGCATTATTCCTGTGTTCGTGGCGATGACCGCGTCCAACAGCGAGCTGCAGCGCAAAGCGATTGCTTACGGTGCGGCAATGACGGTGGCAGCGACTTTGTTGATATCCGCTTTGCTGGGCGAGCGCGTGCTGGAAGTGTTCGGCATCTCGCTGGCGAGCTTCAAGGTCGGCGGCGCGATCCTCATCATGCTGAATGCAATTGCGATGATGCAAGCCATGCCTTCGCGCGAAAAGCAGACCCCCGAGGAAGCGCTAGAAGCCGAGGACAAGGCCAGTATCGCCGTGGTGCCGCTTGGCATTCCCCTGCTGGCTGGACCGGGTGCCATGTCCACCATCATCATCTACGCCAGTGAGAAGAAGGCGGTATGGCACTTGCTGACGGTGTGCCTGGTGAGCGTCGGCGTTGCACTGGTCACGTGGCTTGCGTTGCGTGTCGCGACGCGCATCGGGGCGCGAATGGGGACCACGACCGTCAACGTCGCCACTCGTATCATGGGCTTGCTGTTGGCGGCGCTTGCGGTGGAGATTTTTGCTGGCGGGATAGTCGAGTTGATTCCGGCATTGGGTAAGCCGGATGTGTTTCGGTATGGGCAGTGAGCGCGGGAGACGAGAAATGGACTCTGTGAATTGCTATGGAGACAGTACAACCAAGCAGTTGAGCTCTATAAGTACTATCTCGACATTGTCGTTAAGTTAAATGTTTTCTTCTACGCGGTTACCGGAGCAATACTATCTTTCGTAATCGCGAACCTTGGTAACCCAATTTACAAACTGGCTGTGATCTTGCCGCTGGCAATGAGTCTTGGGTTTGCTGTGCTCTTTCTCTACGGAGCGAGTCTTGTTCCCGACCTGCGCCGCGAGGTATTTGCTTGTCGTGATGCGCTGAAATTAAAGACTGCTCCTGAGTTAAATGTTCTTATTGTTATGTTGGTGATTTTTGCATTTGTATTTGTTGCTGTCGCATGCGGGTGCTTCTACATCCTGTACAAGTACTGAATGACAGCAAAGAAAGAAAAAGAAACCTAATATTGGGGCGGCTTCCCAGCCAAAAATGCCCGGAACGCCGCGCCGATACTAGAGTTTTAATCTTTAAAACCCGCCCGTCGCCAACCAGGCATCCACCTGATCCAGCCGGTCATTTCCCCAGAACGGCTCGCCGTCGACGATGATGTAAGGCGATCCGAAAACGCCTTTCGCCAGCGCGGCATCGACTTCATTTTTTAGTCGCTCTTTGACGGCGGGATCGGCCATCGCGGCGAGCGTTGCTTCGCGATCTTCGCCCAGCGATGCGGCGATCTCGGCGACTTTCTCTGCTGACGAAATATCGATGCCTTGACCGAAGTAGGTGAAGTAACACGCTGCCGCAAAGCGATGCGCTTTCACCGGGTCGCGATCATTGATCCAGTAGAATGCGCGTGCCGCATTTTGCGTGCCGATGGGAAACGGATCGGGCTGTTTGTACGGAATGTTGAGGAAGCGAGCGGTGCGTGAGAAGTCGCGCACCGAGTAAGGCCCCTTTAACGGCACGCCGACCAGTGGCGCGGTGCCGGCGGCCTTGAACATCGGCCCCAGCAATACCGGGCGCCAGTTGACGCGGCGCTGGTGATGCGCCGCCAGCGCGTTGATGCGCGTGGAAGCGAGATAGCCATAAGGCGACGAGAAATCGAAATAGAACTCGATGGGGGCTTTGTCCGTCATGGGATCTCCTTCTTATGTCCTTTCCAACATCATATTCCAGCACAGAAAGAAAAAGCCCCGTTCAAATGAACGGGGCTTCTTGTATTGCGATAACCGAGAGACTGTTAGGGCGTCGGCTGTCCGGGTTGATCACCCGGTTTGGTCTCGACAAACACCAGTTGCTCGGTCGCGGTGTCGCGCTGGCGGCGAGGACGTGGCGTGCGCTGGCGCGGCGCTTCTTCCTCGACCGGTTGCGCAAAGGTCTGCACCTTGTCTGCAGCGGTTTCGATAAACACCAGTGGTTCGCTCGCAGCTTCGGTCGAACGAGTGCGACGGCGTGGTTCGCGTGGCGCGGCAGGTTCGGCGTCTCCGATCTGGTCAACTGGCGTGAAGACCGCCGGTGCGACATAGACGGGCGCCGGTGCTGCGACGGGTGCGGGAGCTTCCGCAACGGGAGCGGGAGCCGGCGTCACGTAAGGCGGCGTGGGCTCGACAACCGGGGCGGGTGTCGGTGTTGCCACTGGCGCTTCTGCTGCAATCGGAGTTGGTGCGGTTTGTACCGGTGTGGTGTCTGCATGCGCTTCGCGCTCAACAACATGAACGGCAACAGCGGCCGTCGCAACCGCTGCCGATGCGACGGCAACCTCTTGCATAGGCGGCGCTGAAGCCTCTGTAGGCGCGTTGCTTACCGGTGCGGCATTGATGTCCAACTGCGCTTGATTGCCGCCTTCTGTACGCTCACCACGACCTTCGCGATCACGTCCACGGCCACCGCGGCGACGGCGACGGCCGCGGCCTTCGCCTTCTTCACCGGCTTGCTCGACCGGGCGGCCTTCCAGCGCTGATTTGGGGGGCTGCTGGTTGCGTGGTTTCTGTTGTGCGGACTCGGGTGCGCGTGCCGCTTGATCGTTGCGCTGTTCATTGCGTCCTTCACCCTGCTGGCGCTGCTCGTTCTGACGGCGATTGTCGTTACGTTGTTCGCCTTGGCGGTCGCCGCGATCCTTGCCCTGCTGCTGACCTTGCTGGTTGCGATCTTTGCGATCGTTACGCTGGTCGCCACGCTCGTTGCGGTCACCGCGCTTATTGCGGTCACCACCACGTCCGCCGCGATCATTGCGGTCGTTGCGCTCATTGCGGCCTTCCTTGCGTGCAGGACGCGCTTCGGCAATTGGTTGCGGTGCAGGAGTAGGTTCGGAGCTGAACAGGCTGGTAAAGCGCTTCCACAGCGACGGCGCTGGCGTTGCGGCGCTGGTAGCGGGCTGCGGTACGGCAGTGCGCTCGCGTTGTGGTACCGGATCGGCGGCGATTGGGGCAGGCTGTGCGGGCGTGATGCCCTTGACCAGTGGCTCCGGACGAGCCGGCTTGGCTTCCGCCTCAGCAGCCTTGGCGGCCACTTCTTCCACCGGGCGGTTGACCATTTCGTAGCTGGGTTTGACCAGATCGATCTTCTCGGAATCGGTGCGTAGGCGCTCGATCTCGTAGTTAGGTGTTTCGAGGTGGATATTCGGGATCAGCAACACGTTCACTTTGAAACGCGTTTCGATCTTGTGGATGTCCTGTCGTTTTTCGTTCAGCAGGAAGGTCGCCACATCGACCGGCACCTGTGCATGCACGGCACCGGTGCTTTCCTTCATCGCCTCTTCCTGGATGATGCGCAGGATGTGCAATGCGGAGGAAGCGGTATCGCGAATGTGGCCGAGGCCATGACAACGCGGGCAGGGTATATACGAAGATTCGGACAATGCCGGCTGCAGGCGCTGGCGTGAAAGCTCAAGCAGGCCGAAGCGCGAGATCTTGCCGGTCTGCACGCGGGCGCGGTCATGATGCAGCGCGTCGCGCAAGCGGTTTTCCACTTCGCGCTGGTTCTTGCCCGATTCCATGTCGATGAAGTCGATGACGACCAGACCACCCAAGTCGCGCAGGCGCAGCTGGCGGGCGATTTCATCAGCCGCTTCGCAGTTGGTGCGAAACGCGGTTTCCTCGATGTCGTGGCCCTTGGTGGCGCGTGCGGAGTTGACGTCGATCGATACCAGCGCTTCGGTGTGGTCGATGATGATGGCGCCGCCGGAAGGCAGAGTCACATCGCGGCGATACGCGGTTTCAATCTGATGCTCGATCTGGAAGCGCGAGAACAGCGGCACGTCGTCGTGATACAGCTTGACCTTGTTGACGTTGGCCGGCATCACGGTCGACATGAACGATTGCGCCTGTTCAAAAATTTCCTGCGTGTCGATCAGGATTTCGCCGATGTCGGGCTGGAACAGGTCGCGAATGGCGCGAACCACCAGGCTCGATTCGAGATAGATCAGTTCGGGGCCTTTGACTTCCTTGGCAGCACCGGCAATCGCTTCCCACAGCTGGATCAGGTAATTCATGTCCCACTTCAGCTCTTCCGCGGTGCGGCCGATGCCGGCAGTGCGCGCAATCACGCTCATGCCTTCGGGGATTTCCAGTTGGTCCAGCGTTTCGCGCAGTTCGGCGCGATCCTCGCCTTCGATGCGGCGTGAGACGCCACCACCGCGCGGGTTGTTCGGCATCAGCACCAGATAACGGCCGGCGAGCGAAATGTAGGTGGTCAGAGCCGCGCCCTTGTTGCCGCGTTCGTCCTTTTCGACCTGGACCAGGATTTCCTGGCCGACTTTGAGGTTCTGCGCGATCTTGGCGCGGGTGCCTTCACCGGATTCGCCTTGTACATATTCGCGCGTCAGCTCCTTGAACGGCAGGAAACCGTGGCGCTCGGCGCCGTAATCGACGAACACCGCTTCAAGTGAAGGCTCGACACGGGTGACCACGGCCTTGTAGATATTGCTCTTCTTCTGTTCTTGGCCGGCGTGTTCGATATCGAGATCGATCAGCTTTTGTCCATCGACAATGGCGACACGGAGTTCTTCAGCCTGCGTCGCATTGAATAGCATGCGTTTCATAATTCATCCTTCCCGCGCTTATTTCAGCGGCGAGCAGGGTGAAGAGAACGCGGCGCAGCGCACCAGAGGCGCGCGCAGTCAGGCAGTTACGTCCGGGTCATGGCACAAACGGCTTCACCGGGCAGGATCGTGGGATCGTGCCTCGTGGTCAGATGACAATGATGAAGTCCGGTTTGCATGAGCGGTGCGTGATGCGTTGACTGTTTTTCCGACCGGTTTGTTTCCGGTCTTGTTGCCGTTGGCGGTTTGGCGCGATCAAGGCGCGAAACCGTTTGTTGTTCATCTTCACGCCACCCGATGCTGCTATCCGCTTCGCGGACGGTGCGCGTAAATCGTTTAGTATCGCTACTTGTTTGGCGCAGCCTGACTGGTGCCGGCGGTGAGCAAAAACGACCGCCCGTTTTCCGTTTGACGGCGGCGATCAACAAACACTGGCAGTAGGTTTCGTAAACTGCGCGGGAAAGTGACAGTCCGGCGTCAACGGTGATTTGTAGCGGAGCTGGCAGGTTGCGGCGATCAGGCGGTGCGGCGTCTCATGAGACGTCAATCACTTGCACGAAACGCGGCTCTGGACCGGGACTCGCTTCAAAATCAACGAGATATGATTGTAACTTAACATGCCACCCCACGGCAAAAAATCTCAGCCCGCACCACAAAATCCCGTTGAATCAATGGCCAAGGCGGTCACGTTCCAGACCGTCGACGAGAATTCCGCTGGCCAGCGTCTGGACAATTTCCTGCTGAATCACCTCAAAGGCGTGCCCAAAAGTCACGTTTACCGCATTGTTCGCGCTGGCGAGGTGCGGGTAAACAAGGGCCGCGCCGATGTCGCCTATCGGCTGGAACTGGACGATGTGGTGCGCATTCCGCCGGTACGAATCGCGGAAGCAAAGCCAAACCCTAGCGCTGGTGCGGTTTCCAAGGCGTTTTCGGCCGGAAAACCAATACCAGCAAGGGGTTCGTCTCTGGATATCCTGTTTGAGGATGACGCGCTGCTGGCGATCAATAAACCAGCCGGCATGGCGGTGCACGGCGGTAGTGGTATCAGCTTTGGCGTGATTGAAGGATTACGCGCGCTGCGGCCAGACGCGAAGTTCCTCGAACTGGTGCATCGCATCGACCGGGAGACCTCGGGCATTTTGCTGATAGCCAAGAAGCGCAGCGCGCTGACGGCGATGCATGCCATGCTGCGCGGCGATACGGGCGATGCCATCGACAAGCATTACTACGCGATGGTGAAAGGCAACTGGCCAGACGCGCGTCGCCACGTTCGCACCAAGCTGACCAAATACGTAACCGCATCCGGCGAGCGACGCGTATCAGCCGATGAGGATGATGGGCAGGAATCACACACTATCGTTACGCGAGTCGAACAATTGCCCGGCGCGACGCTGCTTGATTGCGAGATCAAGACCGGCCGCACGCATCAAATTCGGGTGCATCTGTCGTCACTGGGCTTTCCGATCATCGGTGATGACAAGTACGGCGACTTCGCGCTAAACAAACATGCCGCTGCTGCGAAGAACGGCGGGCTGAAACGCATGTTCCTGCATGCGCGGCTGATGTCGTTTGCGCATCCGTTGAATGGAAACAAAATGACCATCGAGGCGCCGCTGCCGAAAGATCTCAACCGCTACATCGACTACTTGCGAAATATCTGATGGCACACCGTTTTGATCTGATTGTATTTGACTGGGACGGTACGGTCATGGATTCGACCGGCTTGATCGCGGATTGCATCCAGATCGCCGCACGCGAGATGGCGCTGCCGGTCCCGTCGCTGGATACCGCCAAGTCCATCATTGGGCTGGGCATCAACGATTCAGTGAAACGCCTGTTTCCGCAACTTTCTTCCGCCGAGCAGACGCAATATGCGCTGACCTATCGAAAGCACTTCGTGGCGCGCGATCACGAGGCGCCGCTATATGAAGGCATTCGCGAATTGTTGGCCGATCTGGCCTTGCCTGAGCGCTTCCTCGCTGTGGCCACCGGCAAGCCGCGCGCGGGCCTGGAGCGCGCATTCGGTCACACCGGCATCAAGCCGCATTTCCATTATTCGAGATGCGCCGATGAAGGCTTTCCCAAGCCGCATCCAGACATGCTGATGAAACTGATGGAGTTCACCTCGGTCGCGCCGGAGCGGACATTGATGATTGGCGACACCACACACGATCTGGAGTTGGCGCACAACGCCGGCGTCAGCGCAGTCGGTGTTACCTATGGCGCGCATCGGCGCGAACACCTTGAGCCCCATCGTCCTGAAGCGGTGGTCGATAGCGTGGCTGAGCTGACCGCGTGGCTGAAGAACCACGCATAGTGCTGATCCGGCGCGTCTGCCGCCGCGACCAGCTGGCCGATGGTGGACGTGCAGTGACGTTCAGTGTCAGCCGCCCAGGGCGTGCGCTGCCTGCCTTCGTCGTTGCCTACGACGAATCGGTTCACGCCTATGTCAACGTGTGCCCTCATCGCGGTACCCCGCTGGACTGGCAGCCGGGAGAGGTGTTTGATGAATCTGGCTTATACTTAATTTGTGCAACACATGGTGCATTGTTTGAGCCTGATTCCGGCCGCTGTATTGCCGGTCCCTGCCAAGGTGCCCATTTGCAGCGGATTCCCGTCGATGTCGTTGGTGAACATGTCGTCCTGCAGCACGATGTGCTGAGCGACTATGCGGACCAATAGCGCAAACCTGTGCCCGGCATAGTCGCGGAACACCGTACCAATAAACGGGATGGGTTCAGGGATAGTGCGGAATCAGGAGACCGACAACAAGGCGCAGCATCAGGCCGGGCTGGATAGTCCAGGGAATGTGGCCGAACCATCTTCAGCCGATGGCCCGGTAAAGACCTCGCAGTTTTCCAGTATCAAGCTACGCATCATTGGCGGCTTCGCGGTGATGACGCTGGCGGTCGCCCTGATGATTGCTGCGATTGCGACTCGACTCTCCGGCGACGCAGGTTTGCCGGAGGATATTGCCGGGCGCATTCGCGATCAACTGCTATGGTGGGGCTTTGGCGCCGTGGTGCTTGCTGCATTGATCGGCGCATTGGTCGCGCGACATGTGGGGGAGCCGATCCGGCAACTGACCGAAGACCTGAACAAGCAGGATTTCCGCGATTTTTCCGAAGCGGGTGGTCGCGGCGACTACGCCGAACTAGGGCAGTTGCGTACCACCATGAGCCGGCTCGCCGAGTCGGTGCGCATGCGCGAAAAACAGTTGTCCGACAGTGAGCGCAAGTTTCGCGAGGCATTCGACTTGGTCGGCGTGGGGCTGACCCAAGTCGATTCCGAGGGAAGGTTTACGCTTGTCAACCGGCGCTTTTGCGAGATGCTGGGCTACACGCGGGAGGAATTGATCGGCCGGCGATTTGTCGATGTCACTCATCCGGATGACCGGGACGACGATGAGGCGCTGATCCGCAACACTGTAGACAAGCAGCTCTCGGTGCCTATCGCGAAGGAAAAACGTTATATGCGCAAGGATGGCTCGGCCATCTGGGCGCAGCGCTCCGGGGTGGTCATTCGCGACGAAAAAGGCAAACCGCTGTATGCATTGGGATCGATCGAGGACATCTCCCAGTATCGCGCTTCGCAGGAAACGCTGCAGGCTTTGAATGAATCGTTGCGGGCAATTGTCGAGACCTCGCCCTTGGCGATTTACTCGGTGACCCCGCAGGGAATCGTCACCCTTTGGAATCCGGCTGCGGAGCGGCTGTTCGGCTTGCTGCAGACGGACGTTCTCGGTCGCCCGTCGCCGCTACTGGCAACGCATGAGGAATTCATGCTCACGCAGCGCGTAAAGGTCTTGTCCGGCGAAGTGCTGTACGACCGCGAACTGAGTTGGACCCGCCCGGACGGGCAATTGCGCGAGCTCAGTCTCTCGCTTGCCCCGCTGCGCGGGCGTGAAGGCGAGGTCGTGGGCATACTCGTCACCGCAAGCGACATTACCAATCTCAAGCACACCTCGCGTGCGCTGGACCAGCAGTTGCATTTCACGCAGGAGCTGCTTGAAGTCATGCCATCGCCAATCTTTTATCGGCGAGCCGAGGGAGCCTATCTGGGCTTCAATCGTGCCTGGGAGGTGTTTTTCGAGCGCAAGCGGGAAGACTGGATAGGCAAGCGGCCTGAGGATTTGTTGCGTCCCGAGTTGGTGCCGCAAGCGTACAGAGAAGACCGGGAGGTGATGGAGACAGGCAAAACCGCCGTGGCGGAAGCGGTCGTCATCGATGGCCGCGGCATCAGCCGCCACGTGGTCCGACATATCAGTCGCTTTACCGATTCGGATGGGCAGCCAGCCGGCATCATCGGCGTCCTCACAGACATCACCGATTTCAAGCAGGTATCGCAGGCGCTGGAAGCGTCGGAGGGCCGCTTCAAGGCGCTGACTGAGAGCGCGATGGATATCGTCACCGTGCTCGATGCGGAAGGCATTATTCGTTACCAGAGTCCGTCGGTCAGGCATCTACTCGGACACGACCCGGCGATGATGCTGGGCAAGAGCCAGTTTGATTTGGTGCACCGTGATGATGCCGAGCCGATGCGGGAAGCGTTTCATGAGCTGCTCACGCGCGGCGAGATGGAGCGTGCCATTGAATTTCGCGTGCTCAATAGTGTCGGAGAGTGGCGCACGCTGGAGGCGATTGGCAAGAACTGTCTGTCAATTCCGGCGGTGCGCGGCATCATCGTCAACACGCGTGATGTTTCCGAGCGCAAAAACATCCAGCAGCGTATCCAGCACCTCGCATATCACGATGCGCTGACTGGATTGCCAAATCGCTCGCTGATGCAGGATCGTGTATCGCAAGCGATCGTGCGTGCCGAGCGCTCGACCAAGCGATTCGCGGTGATGTTCATCGATATCGACAATTTCAAGAACATCAACGACACGCTGGGCCACGATGTGGGAGACGAATTGCTGCGGCAGGTCGCGACCCGTCTTAGCGATTCGGTTCGCGCCCACGATACGATCGCGCGGCAGGGTGGAGACGAATTTATTGTGCTGCTCGACCAACTCGAAGGTCATCAGGGCGCGACCCGCGTGGCGCAGAAAATACTCGATGCATTACGTTTGCCATTTCAGGTGGGCGGCTCCGACCAACACGTCTCCGGTTCCATTGGCATTGCGCTTTATCCGGATGACGGCCGCGATGCACCAACATTATTGAAGAATGCCGATACCGCCATGTTCCACGGTAAGGGGCTGGGCAAAAATACTTATCAGTTCTTCACGCCGCAAATGAATATCGCGGTGAAGCGGCGGGCTGCGATGGAGTCCAGCCTGCGTGCGGCAGTCAAGAACGGCGATTTCACGCTGGTCTACCAGCCGCAGGTTGATCTCAACACCGGCGAAATCGTTGCGCTCGAAGCGCTGGTGCGATGGGTGTCGGAAGAAAGCGGCACCATGATGCCGGGTGAATTCATTCCGCTTGCCGAAGAAACCGGATTGATCAGTGATATCGGCAAATGGGTGCTGGAAGAGGCTTGCCGGCAGGCGGTTGCGTGGCAGGCGGCGGGTTATCCGCGCCGTCGCATGGCGATCAACTTGTCGGCCCGTCAACTGGCGGACAAGGGTTTTGTCGAGCTGCTGAACTCAATCCTGGCCAAGACCGGGCTTGATGCGGGATCGCTCGAATTGGAAATCACCGAAAGCCAGGTGATGCGGCAAGGTGAGGGCAGCGTGATGCTGCTGAACGAAATCGCGAGCATGGGTGTGCACCTTGCCGTGGATGACTTTGGAACGGGCTATTCAAGCCTTTCCTACTTGAAGCGCCTGCCGATCGGCAAATTGAAAATCGATCAGAGCTTTGTCCGCGATATTACCGTCGACCCCAACGATACGGCGATCGTGGTGGCCATCATCAACATGGCGAAGAGTCTTGATCTGGATATCATCGCCGAAGGCATCGAAACTGCCGGCCAACTCACCTTGCTGCGGGCAAAGGGCTGCAGTGTGGGGCAGGGTTTTTACTTCAGCGTGCCGATGTCCGCTGACGATTTGATGCCCATCCTTGCTCGCAAATCGATATTCGAACAGCCCGCCGCTATTAACTCCGCTTAAGCCGCCGGCGACTCAAGCCAAAAACAGGAACAGCGCTGGCGTTTTTTGCAGCCCGGAAGCGTGTTTGCGCCAGTCTGCCACCCTCCGCATTTGAATGTCCTGGGATGCGCCCGTCAGGTTGCTGGCGACACACAAGCGCGTGTTGCTCGAGAGCGTTGCAACCAGATCGTCCAGCAGCGGCTGATTGCGATACGGCGTTTCAATGAACAGTTGTGTCATGCGTCGCTGGCGCGACTCACGCTCCATTTCCTGAATCGATTTGACCCGCTGGGCCTTGTCTTGCGGCAAATATCCGTGGAACGCAAAGCGCTGGCCGTTCAGTCCCGATGCCATCAGGCCAAGCAGGATCGACGAAGGACCGACCAGCGGCATGACCGGAATGTCGTGGCGGTGTGCGAGCGCCACCAGCTCGGCGCCCGGATCCGCCACGCCCGGTGCTCCGGCTTCGGATACCAGGCCGAGATCATGTCCGGCAAGCAGTGGTTTGATCAATTCCTGCAGGGCGCTTGCCGGGGTGTGCTCATTGAGCTCGGCAATATTAACTTCCTGCAGTGGACGTGCAATACCAAGGGCCTTAAGGAACGCTCGCGCGGTTTTGGCATTCTCAGCGACAAAATGATTCAAACCCAGTGCCACCTTGATCACGTCGGCAGGCAATATCTGGCTGGGCGCGAACGGATCGGAAAGATTGGTTGGAATGAGCTGCAAGGTGCCGGTCTTCATGAAAGGACTGAAAGGCCTTCTGCACGCAACATTTCTCCCAAGGCGATTAACGGCAAGCCGATCAAAGCTGTCGGGTCATCGCTCGCCACCGACGCGATCAGCGCAATGCCCAGACCTTCCACCTTGGCACCGCCGGCGCAATCCAGTGCATTTTCACGATCGAGATAATGCTCGATTTCGGCATCGGTGAAATTACGGAAACGCACGGTGGTTGGGACGACGCGTGCCTGGATCCGCGCAGAGTCGGCGTCGAGTACGGCGAGGCCACTGTGGAAAACCAGCGATTGGCCTCGCATGCGTTGCAGTTGCTTGCGCGCGAGATTGTGTTCCATCGGTTTGCCGATGGGCTCACCGCCCAGATCGGCTACCTGGTCCGAGCCAATGATAAGTGTGCCGGGGTGCTCGTGTTGCAGGCTTTTGGCTTTTGTGATCGAAAGGCGGAGCGCTATTTCGTCGGGTTTTTCGCCGGGCAGAGGGGTTTCATCGGTGCGCGGCGCTGCCGTCTCGTAGGGCATATGAAGCCGTGAGAGTAATTCCGCGCGATAGCGGGATGTTGAGGCCAGCAGGATTTTCTTCTTCAAAATCAATCACTTTTTGACTTTTTCTAGTCAAAATCATATCATGGATGACGTTTCCAATATTGTTCGAACATGTCTGACACCATTGCCATTGACCGGTTTACACGCCTCAAGCAGTCAGTCTCCGGCAAATTCTTGCCGGCCGAACTGCCGCGGCTCGCCGAGTTTCTGGCAGGGCAGGAGGGCGAGATCAGCTATGTGCTCACCGGGCAACTTACGTCAGATGTCACCGGTAGCCAAAAAAGGCGGGTTAAGTGTATAATTTCTGGTTGGTTTTTGTTGGTTGACCCGATCGACCTACAGTCGGTCAGACACGAGTTGGCGATCGAAAGCAAACTGGTGCTGGTAAGCGACGAATCGGAATTGCCGCCGCTGGAACTTGAGTCGGAAGGCGAAGACTATGTCGTGTGCGGCGCCGAGTTGGAAATTAAGGCGATGATCGAGGAGGAGGTATTGCTCGATTTGCCTATCACCAGTGTGAGCGGAGCGGCGACCGCAGATGCAATACCGGCAAAGCCAAAGGCGCCCGCGATGACGCCAGGCAAAAAGATTTCCCCCTTCGCCAAATTGGCGGAGTTGAAAAAGAAGTAACCGGATTCGAAGCATTTTTTGATTAAGGAGAAACATCATGGCAGTTCAACAGAACAAGAAATCCCCGTCGAAGCGCGGCATGCATCGCGCCCATGACTTTTTGACCAACCCGCCGCTGGCCGTTGAACCGACCACGGGTGAGACGCATCTGCGACATCACATCAGCCCGACCGGCTACTATCGCGGCAAAAAAGTCGTCAAGACCAAGTCTGACGAATAAATCGCTGCAATAATCCAGCGAAAATAAGAAGGTAAACTGCAAGAAAAGTCCTAGGAGGGGACTTTTCTAATATATGCAGATAACCATTGCGATTGATGCGATGGGCGGTGATCACGGCCCATCTGCGACTATTCCGGCAGCACTGCAATTCCTTGGTCGGTCGAGTGACTGCCGGGTGTTGCTCGTCGGCAAACCGGATGTGATCGAAGCAGAGTTGAGCCGCGCGCCTGGCAGTACCATCGTGCGTGATAGTGCTCGTCTAAAAGTTGTCGAAGCGGCCGAAGTTGTCGGCATGGACGAGGACATTCGGTCCGCCATTCGCAACAAAAAGAATTCTTCAATGCGCGTGGCAATCGATCTCGTCAAATCGGGCGAGGCTGATGCTTGCGTCTCTGCAGGAAATACCGGTGCCTTGATGGGCACTGCAAAATTTGTCCTGAAAACCCTCCCCGGCATTGATCGTCCGGCGATTTGTGCCGCGCTGCCAACGCGTGATGGCGTCGTCTATACCCTAGACTTGGGAGCCAACGCCGAATGCACGCCTGAACATTTGTTGCAATTTGCCATCATGGGCGCGATGCTCTGCACCGCAGTGGAGGGTAAGCAGAGCCCGACTGTGGGTTTGTTGAATATTGGTTCGGAAGACATCAAAGGCAACGAGAGCGTGAAAGCCGCCGGCGAGTTGCTTAAGGCAAGTCATCTTAATTTCTTCGGTAACGTGGAAGGCACCGATATTTACAAGGGCACTACCGATGTCGTGGTGTGCGATGGCTTCGTCGGCAATGTGATGTTGAAGACATCTGAGGGAATGGCCAAGATGATGGCTGACTTCCTAAAAGCCGAGTACCAGAATGGCTGGTACAGCAAATTCGCGGCAGCTATATCGTTGCCCGTCATCCGCCGCTTCCGTCATAAGATGGATCATCGCCGCTTCAACGGCGCTGCCTTACTGGGACTTAAGGGGGTTGTGGTCAAAAGCCACGGCTCAGCCGATGCATTTTCCTTTTCGCATGCGCTGCAACGTGCCGCGACGGAAGTTGAACACGGATTGCTGGGTTTGATTACCGTGGAGATTGAGCGGCTGTACGCCGAAGGCATGTTGACACCAAAGGCCGCAGGGTCAGCGCAAGAGGCGGATGCCGCATGATTTATTCCCGTGTCGTCGGAACCGGGAGCTATCTCCCAGACCGTGTTGTCACCAATCGCGCTCTGGAAGAGATTGTTGATACCAATGATGAATGGATTGTCACGCGTACAGGCATACGCGAGCGCCACTTTGCTGCCGACAACCAGAACGCTAGCGATCTGGCAGTTGAGGCGTGCAAGCGGGCGATGCAGGCCGTGCACGTGCACCCGGGCGAGATCGACCTGATTATCGTGGCGACATCGACGCCCGATATGGTGTTTCCGTCGACGGCCTGCATTCTCCAGGACAAGCTGGGTATCAAACATAGCGTTGCGTTCGATATCCAGGCGGTTTGCGCGGGTTTTGTCTATGCGCTGGCCACGGCCGACAAGTTCATTCGCAGCGGATCGGCAAAATGTGCACTGATTGTTGGCGCGGAAGTTTTTTCCCGTATTCTCAACTGGCAGGATCGCGGAACTTGTGTATTGTTTGGGGATGGCGCCGGCGCGGTTGTCCTGAAGGCTTCCAATGTGCCCGGGGTGCTGACCACGCATTTGCACACGGATGGCAGCTATCGGGATGTGCTTTGCACACCGGGTACGGTGGAGAACGGTACCATCCGCGGCAGCCCGCTCCTGACCATGGATGGTGGCGCGGTTTACAAGTTTGCGGTGAAAGCTTTCGAGGATGTCGCCTGGGAGGCACTAAATGCCAACGGCATGCAACCAGCGGAAATCGACTGGTTTATCTGTCACCAGGCCAACAGGCGAATCATCATGCATGCCGCAAAAAAACTGGACCTGCCCGATGAAAAAGTCGTGCTGACGGTTGATCGTCACGGCAATACTTCTGCGGCGTCTATTCCACTTGCGCTCGATACCACCGTGCGCGAAGGGAAGATCAAAGCGGGCGATAACGTTCTGCTGGCGGCCTTGGGTGGTGGTTTCGCCTGGGGTGCCGCGCTTTTGAAATGGTAGTCGAGAATATGTCCAAATTTGCCATTGTTTTTGCGGGTCAGGGATCTCAGTCGGTTGGCATGATGTCGGGTTTCGGCGACATGCCGGTTGTCCAGCGCACATTTGAAGAGGCGGCGGACATCCTCAAGCTGGATCTATGGAAGATGATCGTCGAAGGGCCTGCGGAAATTCAAAACCAGACCGTCAATACGCAACCCTTGATGCTGGTTGCCGGTGTGGCGACCTATCGTGCCTGGCAGGAAAAGAGCGGCAATTCGCCCGCATGTTTTGCCGGACATAGTCTTGGTGAATACACGGCGCTGGTAGCCGCAGGGGCATTGAGTTTTGCGGATGCTCTCCCCTTGGTTCGCTATCGGGCGCAGTCGATGCAGGATGCCGTTCCGGAGGGCACGGGTGGGATCGCGGCGGTATTGGGTCTCGACGTCGAACAGATTCGCACTGTCTGCGCGGATGCGGCACAAGGCGAAGTGCTGGAAGCCGTCAACCTCAATTCACCAGGGCAAATCGTTATCGCTGGCCACAAGACGGCCGTAGAACGCGGGATGGCGTTGGCAAAGGAACGTGGCGCGAAGCGCGCGCTGCTGTTGCCCATGAGCGTACCCTCGCATTGCGCGCTGATGAAGCCCGCGGCTGAGCGTTTGGCTTCCTACCTGAAGAATGTGACTTGCAATGTGCCGGCAATACCGGTGGTTCAGAATGCCGACGTTACAGCATTCGATAGCAGCGTCGCCATCAAGAATGCCTTGTTTGAGCAATTGTTCCGGCCGGTGCGCTGGATCGAAACCATACAAAAAATGGCAGGCGATGGCGTCGGGGCGGTCGTCGAATGCGTGCCCGGCAAAGTGCTGACCGGCCTGAACAAACGTATTGACGGCAATTTGAATTGCCTCGCGGTAGCCGACACGGCCTCGTTGGTTGCGGCCGTCGAGGCGACCAGGTAAATCCTCTCGCGGAGCCAAAACATGAAAACTTTGGACGGACAAATTGCGTTGGTCACTGGTGCGTCGCGTGGCATTGGTGCGGCAATTCTTCAAGCGCTTGCAAATGCCGGTGCAAAAGTTATTGGCACGGCGACCACCGATACAGGCGCTGCGGCAATTCAGAAGCAGATAGAGGAGTCATCCTGGTCTGGCGCCGGCATGCAGTTGAATGTCACGGATGGCGCTCGCTGCGAAGCACTTATTAAGGAAATTGAAGGCAAGTTCGGCACGGTCTCCATTCTGGTCAACAATGCCGGGATTACGCGCGATACGCTGATGATGCGGATGAAGGACGAAGACTGGCAGGATGTCATCGACACCGACCTGACATCGGTATTTCGCCTGTCGCGCGCGGTGATCAAGGGAATGATGAAAGCGCGCGCCGGCCGCATTATCAATATTGGCTCGGTGGTGGGCTTCATGGGCAATCCGGGACAGGTCAACTATGTCGCCGCCAAAGCGGGCATGGTGGGCTTTACCAAGGCGCTGGCACGGGAAGTCGGCAGCCGCAATATCACCGTCAACTGCGTTGCCCCAGGGTTCATTGATACCGACATGACAAAGACCTTAGCTGAAGCGCAAGTTGCCAAATTGGTTGAAAGCATTCCACTGGGTCGCCTGGGACAGCCAAGTGACATTGCCGAAGCGGTGCTTTATCTGGCATCGCCCTGTGCTTCATACATTACTGGTAACACCATTCACGTCAATGGCGGCATGTTGATGGAATAGCAGCAAATGGGCCGGCAGAAATGTTTGTGCCCAATTTGGTAAAATAAGGCTGTTTAACTTTTCATCCCCGTTGGAGGAAGTAGCAAATGGATAACATCGAAGCGCGCGTCAAGAAGATCGTGGCGGAACAACTCGGCGTGGCCGAGGCCGACATCAAGAACGACTCCTCGTTCGTCGAAGACTTGGGCGCGGACTCGCTCGACAACGTCGAGCTGGTCATGGCTCTCGAAGAAGAATTCGAAACCGAAATTCCCGACGAAGCTGCCGAAAAAATCACCAATGTGCAGCAAGCCGTTGACTACATCAACGCAAATCTCAAGAAGTAATTCGCTTCAAGCATGGCCGTCGGTATTGACCGGCGGCCGTTTCGCTTCCTTCTTTTCTTTCCCTTAAATCATGTCAAAAAGACGCGTCGTCATTACGGGTCTAGGTATTGTGTCGCCCGTTGGAAATGGAATCGCCCAGGCTTGGGACAACATCATCAATGGTCGCGGCGGGATCGGTCCGATCACGCGATTCGATGCTTCCGTATTGCCAACAAGGTTTGCCGGCGAGGTCAAGGATTTCAAGCCTGAAGACTGGATGTCCGCCAAGGAAGTGCGGCGCATGGACACCTTCATTCACTACGGCCTTGCCGCGACCAAGATGGCGATTGACGACGCCGGACTAGTGGTGACGGAGGAAAACGCCGAGCGCATTGGTGTCAACGTCGGCTCCGGAATCGGCGGATTGCCGATGATTGAAGACAATATCCGCGAGATGATCGCAAAAGGCCCGCGGCGTATTTCGCCTTTCTTTGTGCCAGGGTCCATCGTTAATATGGTCGCCGGCATGATCTCGATCCATTTTGGTCTCAAGGGGCCTAATGTTTCCATGGTGTCGGCGTGTACTACTTCGACACACTGCATCGGTGATGCGGCCCGTTTCATCGAATACGGCGACGCTGACGTGATGATTGCCGGTGGCTCCGAGGCAACTGTTTGCTTGTCCGGCATCGGCGGGTTCTGTTCTGTAAAGGCACTATCGGAGCGTAACGATTCGCCAGAAACCGCCAGTCGTCCTTTTGACAAGGATCGCGACGGCTTTGTATTGGGCGAGGGCGGTGGCATTCTGGTACTGGAATCACTGGAGCACGCCAAGGCACGCGGCGCACGCATTTATGGCGAGCTTGCCGGTATCGGCATGAGCGCCGATGCCAACCACATTACCGCGCCGAGCATGGACGGTCCACGTCGCGGCATGCTGGCCGCGCTGAAGAATGGCCATGTCAATGCAGATGAAGTTCAGTACATCAATGCCCACGGCACTTCCACTCCATTGGGTGACAAGAACGAGACCGATGCCATGAAAGCGGCATTCGGTGACCATGCGTACAAGATGGTGGTCAATTCGACCAAATCGATGACTGGCCACTTGCTGGGCGCGGCCGGCGGTATCGAAGCGGTGTTTACCACGCTGGCCGTGCATCACCAGATCTCGCCGCCCACTATCAATATCTTCAATCAGGATCCGGAGTGCGATCTCGATTACTGCGCCAATACCGCACGCGAGATGAAAATTGACGTGGCGCTGTCCAATTCCTTCGGCTTTGGCGGTACCAACGGCACGCTGGTCATCAAGCGCTTTGCATAACCGCTGACGGGCCGGCTGTGAAGCGCCTGTTGCTATGGTTGATCGTGCTTTCGTTGCTGGCGATATCTGCAGTGGCAGCGTGGCTGTATTCGTTTGCAAATAGCGCATTGCCGCTACCGCAAACACCATTTGAGTTTTCGGTTCGCCCGGGCTCCTCACTCAAGGGCGTGTCCCGCCAGCTTGCCGAAACCGGATTGCTGCCGGATTCGCAGACCTTGTGGCTTGTCGGTCGTTTGACGGATTCAACCGCCATTCAAGCGGGCACCTATCGGTTAGACAAGCCGGCGTCCCCGCTGGAGCTTCTGCAGAAACTCAGGGACGGCGATGTCGTGCCGATCATGCTGACTTTTGTTGAGGGCATCACCTTCGCCGAGATGCGCCGCCAGTTGGAGAACACCAAAGATATTAAGGTCGTGTTGAGGGGGCTCAGCGATGCCGAAGTTCTGAGCCGGGTTGGTGCAACCGAGAAACACCCGGAAGGCCTGTTCTTTCCCGATACTTATCGTTTCGCTGCGGGTATTTCCGATCTGGAATTGCTGAAGAAGAGCTATCAGGCGATGCAGAAGAAACTGGCGGATGCGTGGGCGCAGCGCGATGCCGGCCTGCCGTACACCAGTCCGTATCAGGCTCTGATTATGGCCTCGATTATCGAGAAGGAGACGGGCCGCGCGGATGAGCGGCCATTGATCGGATCGGTGTTCACCAATCGGCTCAAAATTCCGATGCGTTTGCAGACCGATCCCACCGTGATTTACGGCATGGGCAAAGGGTACGACGGCAATATCCGCAAGCGCGATCTTACGACCGACACGCCGTACAACACCTACACCCGCGACGGCCTGCCGCCGACGCCCATCGCCATGCCGGGCTGGGGTTCATTGCAGGCTGCAGTAAAGCCGGCACAATCCGACAAGCTATACTTTGTCGCACGCGGAGATGGCAGTCACTATTTTTCGCGTTCACTCGACGAGCACAATCGCGCCGTCGCCAAATATCAACTCGGCAGATAGCCGGCAAGACTCCGGATGCGCGGCAAATTCATCACGCTGGAAGGGATAGACGGTGCAGGCAAGTCTTCGCACCTGACGTTTATCGCAGAGCGAATCAAGCAGCGCGGATACGAGGTCTTCACCACCCGCGAACCCGGCGGTGCGCCTTTGTCGGAAAAGCTCCGCACCATGCTGTTGCACGAAAAAATGCAACCAGACACCGAGGTGCTGCTGATGTTCGCCGCAAGACGCGAGCAGTTGCTGGAAACCATTCAGCCGGCATTGGAGCGCGGCACCTGGGTAATCTGCGATCGCTACACCGATTCCACTTACGCATATCAATGCGGTGGCCGCGGGTTGCCCGAGGGGCGGGTTCAGGTGCTGGAGCAGTGGGTGCACGGACATTTGCAACCCGATCTGACTTTCCTGTTCGATGCACCCCTGACAGTTGCGCGTGAGCGGCTGGAAAAGGGCACGGCGAATCCGGATAAGTTTGAGCGCGAGCAAAGCGAATTTTTTGCCAAAGTGCGCGACGCCTACCTGCGGCGCGCCGGGCAATATCCGCAACGCATCAAAGTGGTCGACTCCTCGCGAACATTGCAGGCCATTCAAGCGGACCTCGCTTCGTACCTAGACGCATTGTGAGCATCGATATTCTTCCCTGGCATACAGAAACGCTGCGCGAACTGCTGTCGCGCCGGGAACGTTTGCCGCACGCCTTGCTGATATACGGCCGCCAAGGAATTGGCAAAGTTGAATTCGCGCGTGCGCTCGCGCAATCGCTGCTTTGCGAGGCGCCGGACCAGGGGGTGGCCTGCGGCCAATGCCCGGCCTGTCACTGGTTTAGCGAACACAACCATCCTGACTTTCGCGAGCTCGTTCCTGAGGCGCTGGCTGAGGAAGACACTGATGGAGAGGAAATTGCCGATCCCGATGCCAAGGAAAAAAAGAAAAGCCGCGAAATCAAGATCGAGCAGGTACGCAATATTGCGGACTTCATGACCTTGTCCACGCATCGCGATGGCTTTCGCGTGCTGCTGGTGCATCCGGCAGAGACCATGAATTTGGCTGCGGCGAACGCGCTGCTGAAAACCCTGGAAGAGCCACCACCAAGAACAGCCATCCTGCTGGTGACCGACAGTATTGGAAGACTGCTGGCGACGATCAAAAGCCGCTGTCAGCGCATCCTGGTTCCTGCACCAGATGAATCGACGGCGCTGGCTTGGCTGACGGCGCAGGGAGCGGCCGACGTCGAGGTGGCGCTTGCCGCGGCTGGCGGTGCACCTCTGGATGCCATTGCCTTTGCCGATGCCGAGTATCAGTCCCAGCGTCGTCAGTTCGTGCAGACATTGGCAGATACCAATGCCGACTATCTGGCCACCGCACAAGCATTTGAAAAAGCGGATTTGGTCAACGTTGTTACCTGGCTGCAAACATGGGTGAGCGACCTCGCGCTGTCTCGCCTGACTGGTCAAGTACGTCACCATCGCGACCAGAAAGCGGCCTTATCCCGTCTGGCAACGCGGCTCAGCTTGCCTGCCCTGTTCCGTTACGAATCGCAACTACGTCAGGCACGCCGCAGCATTCATCACCCGCTGAACGCAAGACTTTTGCTGGAACAGTTGCTAATATCGTATGCGCAGGCCATACGTTAGGTCACGCGCAAAATTACGTCATGAGCACTAATACCGTCGCCCCCGCTACCGTTACTCCGATCCGCCGCCCGGACGTCATCTCCCTCAATCTGAAGGGGAAGAGCTCTTTGTATGCGGCGTGGATGCCGTTTCTGAAGGGGGGCGGGCTGTTTATGGAGTCACGACGACCGCATAAATTAGGCGATGAAATCCTGCTGGTACTCACCTTTCTGGATGAGTCGACCAAGATTCCATTGGCAGGCACGGTGGCTTGGCTGAATCCGCCGCATGCGCAGGGCAATCGCCCGCAAGGCGTCGGCATTCGCCTGCCGGATACAGAAGCCGGTAAAGAGCTGAAGAAAAAAATCGAAGGCATTCTGGCGCCGGTCGCCAAATCCGACCGGCCCACGCACACGCTGTAGCGGGTTACAGCCCTAGCCGCGATTTTCCTTCGCGACGCGATCCAGCCATTTGGCATTGTCCGGTGTTTCGGACACGCGCAATTTTTCAATCAGCCGATCCAGGTCGCTATCGACGTTCAATGCGTTGCGATGCATCTCGCGCAGGAATCGCTCATCACGGGCGTGATCGAGGAAGCCGATCAGGTGGTCGAAGAAGCCCGCGACATTCAGTAGTCCCACCGGTTTGAGGTGGTAACTCAGTTGTAGCCAGGTCAGTGCTTCAAACAGCTCATCCAGGGTGCCGTAACCCCCTGGCAGTGCGATGAAACCATCGGCCAGTTCGGTCATCAACGCCTTGCGCTGATGCATGTCGGCGACCACGTGCATTTCGGTAAGGCCCTTGTGCCCCACTTCCTTTTCCATCAGCAGGGTCGGGATCACGCCGATCACCTGGCCGCCGGCCGCAAGGCAGGCATCGGCAGCAATGCCCATCAGGCCGACGCTTCCGCCACCGAATACCAGCTTGATTTTCTGGCGTGCCAGCGTTTCGCCGAAGTGACGGGCAGCCTGCTGATAGGCCGGATTGGTACCGGGACTGGAGCCGCAGTACAGACACAACGCATCGATTTTTCGCATGCCCGCATTATAACTTCGTGGGATTGCCGGCTTGATCTCAAGGCAATTCCAGCACGCCTCCGCGTGCGGTGGCGGCCATAAATGCGGGGCGCTGCTTCATGGCGTCAAGCCATGCCCATAGCCTGGGGCGGCTTGCGTTGAGTCCGCCGCGAGCCGCCGATGCCAGCACCGGAAAACTCATTTGCACATCGGCAGCGGAAAATCTCTCGCCCGCAAAATAAGTCGATCTGGCCATCGCGTCTTCCATGTAGTCGAGTTGCGTGGAGATTTGCGCATTGACGCGATCCAGCACCGGTTGTGGTGCCTGCACGGCGCGTGTCAGGTAGAGCTTCAGTACCAGCAGCGGCATGGCGCTGCCTTCGGCGAAATGCATCCAGTGCAGGTAGCGGATATGTTCGGCGGTTCCTGCAGCCGGTGTAAAGCGACCACCCCCATATTTGCCGGCCAGATACTCCAGGATCGCTCCAGACTCGGCCAGCACCAGATCGCCATCCTCGATTACCGGCGATTTGCCCAAAGGGTGAATTGCCTTCAATGACGGCGGTGCCAGCATGGTCGCCGTGTCCCGCTGGTAGGCGACGATTTCGTAAGGCTGGCCCAGTTCCTCCAGCATCCACAAGATGCGATGGGAGCGGGAATTGTTGAGGTGATGGACTTGGATCATGAGAGCTCCCGAGGTGATTGTTGTTGACCGAGTGGGCGGCGAGCATGCGTTCATAAGTGTACGTAGCCAATCACGGGCCTGGATTTTGTAGGCGCAGGACGACGCGGTAAGCCTGCGATAATGTCGCCATGTTTATCGACTCCCACTGCCACCTCGATTTTCCCGAACTCGCCGCCGATCGCGAAGGCGTTCTTTCGCTGATGCGCGAAAACCGCGTGACGCATGCGCTGACCATTTCCACCACGCTGAAAACTTTTCCTGCGGTGCGAGCGGTGGCCGAAGCCAATGACAACATGTGGTGCTCCGCTGGCGTGCATCCCGACGAGCAGGTCGACGACCACGAAGTCAGCTTGGATGAATTGCTGGCGATGGCCGATCACCCGAAAGTGGTGGCGATCGGCGAAACCGGGCTCGACTACTATCGCCTGCCGGAGCCGCTTGACTGGCAGCGAGAGCGATTTCGTATTCATATCCTTGCCGCGAAGCAGACCGGCAAGCCACTCGTGATCCACACCCGCAATGCGTCGGCCGATACGCTGCGATTGATGCGGGAAGAAGGCGCTGCGGACGTCGGCGGGGTTATGCACTGCTTCACCGAATCGCAGGAAGTCGCCGATGCGGCGCTGGCGATGAATTTTTACATCTCGCTGTCCGGCATCGTCACCTTCAAAAGCGCGAAGGATTTGAAAGAAGTGGCGAAGCAGGTGCCACTGGATCGGCTGCTGATCGAAACCGACTCCCCGTACCTCGCACCGACGCCGTTCCGTGGCAAGATGAACCAACCCGGTTACGTGCGTTACGTTGCTGAGCATATCGCGGAGCTTCGCGGCATCCCGGTCGAAGAGGTGGCGAGCGCAACCACCGCCAATTTTTTCAAACTGTTCAAACACGCCAAGCCAACATGAAGGCCATGCCCGGTTTTGCGGTGATTTATCGCTGGCGGCTGAAGCCCGGCAAAGAGGAACAGTTCATCGACGCATGGGTGCGCATTACCCAGCTTTACGTTGAGCATCGCGGCGGATTGGGTTCGCGCTTGCACAAGGGGCCGGATGGCATTTGGTATGCCTACGCGCAGTGGGCCAGCGCCGATGCGCGCACGGCGGCGTTTGCCGGACCTTCCCTGGATGCCGATGCCGGATCTCGCATGCGCGATGCGATTGCCGAGTCGTTTGACGAAATCGTATTGCGGCCGGTGGCAGACTTGCTGCAGCACTGAGTGCTATCGCTATATCAAACTCAAGCACTGGTGCGGCTTCTGGAGCGAAAATGCCCGGAATAGCGCGCCAGTGCTTGAGTTTTCCCATCGAATGCTCTGATACGCGGCTGCTGTAATATTCCGCATCGTTCGAGGAGGAGCAAACAACAATGACGGATCTGGTCCGCAGCTTTATCGGCATCGGCCTCTTGGTGCTGATCGCGTTCATCTTTTCCTATAACCGCAAGGCCATCAGCTGGCGCACCGTGTTGGCCGCGCTCGCTGTACAAATGGCCATCGGCGCGTTCGTGCTGTTCGTGCCGGCCGGAATCAAGATTCTGGGCGGTATCGCCAATGGCGTGACGCACGTGCTGGAGTACGGCGCCAAGGGCACGGAATTCCTGTTCGGCGGTTTGGTGTCGCAGAAGATGTTCGAGGTATTCGGTGGCGGCGGCTTTGTTTTTGCACTGCGGGTTTTGCCGACCATCATCTTCGTCACCTCGCTGATTGCCGTGCTGTACTACCTGGGCATCATGCGCTGGATCATCACCATCCTCGGCACCATTTTCCAGAAGTTGCTGGGCGTGTCGAAGATCGAGTCGTTCTGCGCTGTGACCACGATCTTTCTGGGTCAAAACGAAATGGGTGCGGCGGCAAAGCCATTCGTGTCGCAGCTGAAAAAGCAGGAACTGTTCTGCATCATGACCAGCGGCATGGCGAGCGTGGCCGGTGCCGCGCTGGCCGGGTATGCCGGATTGGGCGTGAAGATCGAGTATCTGGTGGCAGCCTCGTTCATGGCCATTCCCGGCGGGCTGTTGTTCGCCAAGCTACTTTATCCGAGCACCGAAAAATCCGACATCCGCTTTGATCGTTTCGAATTCGAAGAAAAACGCCCGGCCAATGTGATTGAGGCCGCGGCCAGCGGCGCAGCGCTGGGCCTGAAGATTGCCGCAAGTGTGGGTGCGATGGTGTTGGCCTTTATCGGCCTGATTGCGCTGCTGAACGGCATGGTCGGCGGCATTGCCGGCTGGATCGGATACAGCGGCATCAATCTCGAAACGATTCTCGGCAAAGTGTTTGCGCCGCTGGCATACATGCTGGGTGTTGCTTCCGAGCACACTACGTTTGCCGGCAATCTGATTGGCCAGAAATTGATCCTGAATGAGTTTGTTGCGTACATCGGCCTGGCACCCTATCTGCAGCCGGATGCACAGGTGGTGGCTGCAGGGTTGACACCGATTGATCAGCGCACACAGGCAATAATGTCATTCGCGCTGTGTGGCTTTGCCAATATTTCCTCGATCGCGATCCTGGCCGGTGCATTCGGCAGCATTGCGCCACAGCTGCGTGGCGATGTGGCGCGCTTCGGCCTGCGCGTAGTATTGGCGGCTTCCTTGTCGAACCTGATGAGCGCCACCATCGCCGGCATCTTCCTGAGCCTGAAGTAGACGATGCTGCCGCAGGAATTTATCCGCAAGAAGCGCGACGGCCATACGCTTTCGGCGCAGGAGATCGGCGACTTTATTCGCGGCATCACCGATGAGTCGGTGACCGAGGGCCAGATTGCCGCGTTTACCATGGCGACCTACTTTCAGGGCATGACGCGTGACGAGGCAGTGGCGCTGACCACCGCGATGCGCGATTCCGGCCGCGTGCTGAAATGGAAGGAACTCAACCTGCCTGGTCCGGTGGTGGACAAGCATTCCACCGGCGGCGTGGGCGATGTCGTGTCGCTGATGATGGGGCCGATGGTGGCGGCATGTGGCGGTTTCGTGCCGATGATTTCGGGCCGCGGGTTGGGTCATACCGGTGGCACGCTGGACAAGTTCGACGCCATTCCCGGCTACCAGACAACGATCTCCATCGAGAAATTCCAGCAGGTGGTCAAAGAGGTTGGTGTGGCCATCATCGGCCAGACCGCCGACCTGGCACCCGCCGACAAACGCCTTTACGCTACGCGCGATGTGACTGCCACGGTGGAGTCGATTCCACTTATCACCGCATCCATTCTGTCGAAAAAATTATCAGCTGGTCTCGATGCGTTGGTGATGGATGTGAAAGTCGGCTCTGGTGCTTTCATGCCGACCGCAGCTAAGTCGCACGAGTTGGCTGAGAGCATCGTGGCAGTGGGTAATGGCGCCGGCGTAAGCACCTCGGCACTGCTGACCGACATGAACGAGCCGCTGGCCCCTTGCGCGGGCAACGCGATCGAAGTGCATTGCGCGCTCGACTATCTCACTGGTAAGTCGCGTCCTGCACGCCTGCACGAAGTCACGATGGCGCTGTCAGCCGAGTTGTTGGTGCAATCCGGTTTGTTTGCCGATAATGCCGCCGCGCGTGTGGCATTGGAGCGCTGCCTCGCCGATGGACAAGCGACGGAAGTGTTTCAGCGCATGGTCTCGGCATTGGGTGGTCCCAGTGATCTTGTCGCCAGCCGTGGAAAATATCTCGAAGTTGCCCCCGTCATTGTGCCGGTGCCGGCGTTGCGAGAGGGATTCATCAGCGCCATGGATACACGTGCACTCGGCATGGCCGTGGTGGCACTGGGCGGCGGACGCCGCCGCGCAGCTGACAAGATCGACTTTGCCGTGGGCCTGAGCGAATTTGTCGCGCTCGGTGCGCGCGTCGAGGCTGGCATGACACTGGCGCAGGTACATGCGCGCAATGCTGACGCTGCGGCGACGGCGATACGCGAAGTGCAACAGGCGATCACGGTTGCCGACAGCGCGCATCCTCCTTCACCCACGGTTTACGAGGCGGTGCGCATCAATCGTTAAGTGTTGCCGTGAATCAGACAGGTTTAGCGTAGGAGGATGTATGCAAAAGGCAAAGCAACCCAATCGCACCACGGTACTGGTCGGCACCCGCAAAGGCCTGTTTATACTTCACGGTGACGGCAAACGAGCGAAATGGCGCGTGGATGGCGAGATGCCGCATTTCCATGGTCAGATCGTCAATCACGCGGTGATGAATCCGCGTACCGGCACGATATTGGTAGCCGCCCGCGCCGGGCACCTCGGGCCGACGGTATTTCGTTCAACCGACAGCGGCAAGAGCTGGAAAGAGGCCTCATCGCCCCCGGCATTTCCCAAGCGCGAAAACGGCGGCTACGGTTGGACCGTCAATCACGTTTTCTGGCTCACGCCGGGACACGCGTCCGAGCCCAGGGTTTGGTACGCCGGCACCTCGCCACACGGCTTGTTCCGCTCAGATGACGATGGTGTTACCTGGAGCAGCGTCGATGGATTCAACCTTCATCCTGACCGGCTGCAGTGGCTGGGCGAAGAAGACCATGCGGTACCCGACGGCGCATTGCTGCACTCGGTCAACGTCGATCCGTTCGATGCCAAACACCTGATGATCGGCATGTCATCCGGCGGCGTGTTCGAGAGCTTTGACCGGGGTGCCACATGGAAGGCGCTCAATCGTGGCTGCGTGGCCGATTTTCTGCCTGACCCCGATGCGGAATGGGGCCACGATCCGCACTGCATGGTCATGCATCCAGCGGTGCCGGATGTGGTTTACCAGCAGAATCACTGCGGCATCTACAAACTGAAGCGCGCCGAAAATCGCTGGACGCGAATCGGTGAAAACATGCCGAAGGAAATCGGCGATATCGGTTTCCCGGTGACGCTGCATCCGCGTGACCCGAATACCTTGTGGGTGTTCCCGATGGACGGCACCAGTGTGTGGCCGCGCATGTCGGTGGCCGGCAAGCCGGCGGTCTACTGTTCGCGCGACGGCGGTGCCAGCTGGAAGCGTCAGGCAAAGGGACTTCCTGCAGGGCAGGCATGGTTTACGGTCAAGCGCCAGGCCATGAGCGCGGACCAGGCGGAGAAGGTCGGGCTCTACTTCGGCACCACCAGCGGCGAAGTTTGGTGCAGCTTTGATGAAGGCGGACAGTGGCATTGCCTGATGCTGCATCTGCCACATATCTATTCGGTCGAGGCTTATTCGTTGTGAGCGACCTGTGAAGGTCATGTTGCCCACGCCGCTGGTTGACTACACCGGCGGCCAGCGTGAGGTCAGTGCACAGGGCGGCACGGTGGACGAATTGCTGCGCGATCTCGACCGGCAATATCCCGGCATCCGTTTTCGCATGATCAATGAGCAGGATCGTTTCCGGCCGCATATCCGGCTGTTCGTCAATGCCGAGCTCGAGCGGACTATTGGCGCCAGCTTGAAGGCGGACGACGACATCCTGATTGTTGCCGCCCTGTCTGGGGGATGAGCTGGCGCCTAGCCGGCAGGCGTGGCCTGCCGTAATTTGCGATGCTGCACCGCCGCATTGGTTCCGGTAGTCAATATTTCGGTAAAGTTACAGTCACAAATCAAGAATAGAGTTTCGCACTGGACGCTGGGTGCATCGGTAGCTGCGCACCCAAGCCACTTCCACCCAAACTGAGGAGAGACCGATGAAGAACGCCGCATTCCTGCGCATGAGCATTGCCATTGGATTGGCGCTGGCCGCCAACGCTGCACAGGCACAAACCGAAATCCAGCTTTGGCACTCGATGACCGGCGCGCTCGGCGACAAGGTGAACGAGATCACCAACAAGTTCAACGCCAGCCAGAAAGATTACAAGGTCCTGCCGGTGTACAAGGGCAGCTATCCGGAGTCGATGACTGCCGCCATTGCCGCCTATCGTGCCGGCAACGCGCCGCACATTCTGCAGGTATTCGAAGTCGGCACCGCCACCATGATGGCGGCCAAGGGCGCGATCAAGCCGGTGTATCAGCTCATGAAGGACTCGGACGAGAAGTTCGATCCCAAGGCCTACATGCCTGCTGTGGCGGGTTACTACACCGATAGCAAGGGCAATATGCTGTCGATGCCGTTCAACAGTTCCACCCCGGTGTTCTATATCAACAAGGACGCCTACAAGAAGGCCGGCCTCGATCCGAACAAGGCGCCGAAGACTTGGAAAGAATTCACTGCGGCCGCGGAGAAGTTGAAAGCAGCGGGACAAGCCTGCGTGTACACCACGGGCTGGCCATCGTGGGTGCATGTGGAAAATCTGGCCGCGTGGCACAACATTCCGATCGGCACCAAGGAAAACGGCATCGCAGGCATGGATACCGAATTCAAGGTGAATTCGCCGCTGCATGTACGTCAGGTCGCGTTGCTGGCGGACTATGCCAAGAAGGGACTGTTCACCTACGCCGGTCGCCGCAACGAAGGTGAGGCCAAGTTCTTCTCTGGTGAATGCGCGATGGTGACCTCCAGCTCGGCGGCGCAGGCCAATATCAAGCGCAATGCCAAGTTCGATTTCTCGGTCAATATGCTGCCGTATCA
>JAEUNB010000092.1 GCA_016790625.1 Betaproteobacteria bacterium
GCGAAATGCTGATGGTAGGGAAAAGGATGTGGAAGGTGATGTTGGCGCCGAACTGGATGCGCGCGAGCATGAGTGCGTCCACGGTGCTCTCCTAGGTTCTCTTTCCGCCGGTGACGACTTTCAGCTTGCCCTTCAATTCGAGCAGCTTCTGTACTTTTGAACCCATCTTCATCAACTGCACCAATGTTTCCTGATCAAGCTTGTGCACATCGGTAAACCAGCCGGAGACTAGTTCGATCAGGTCGTGCATCGCTTTCATCCGCTCCTGTGCGTAACGGTCGCTGGCGGTACTGGTATTTTCGATCACCGCGCCGCGCAGCATGGTCAGCGTCGGATCGACTTCACGTTTCTTGCGCTCTTCGGCCAGTGTTTTGAAAATCGCCCATACATCTTCCGGCGCCGAAAAATATTCACGCCGGTCTCCGGGCAGGTGCTGCAAGCGTGTCAGCCGCCAGGATTCCAGTTCCTTCAAGCCCATGCTGACATTGGAGCGCGAAAACTCGAGCGCCTCAGCGATTTCGTCGGCATTGAGTGGCCGGTCGGACACATAAAGCAGGGCATAGATCTGGCCGACAGTGCGGTTGATGCCCCAGCGGCTGCCCATCTCGCCGAAGTGCAGGACAAAGTTCTGTACCAGCGGTGAAAGGTTTTGCATGCTGTAATTCCCGTAATTTCAGTAATTACTGAAAATTATGGAGACAAGCAGGGCGGAACACAAGTGCAGTTCATGTTGCCGGCAAATGGAACAGCTACGGGATTGAAAGGGGGGAAGTCACGTGTACTGGTACGGTCTTCATGTCCGTCTCGGGCGGTTGGCCGCTTCCATGTGCGTATTGCGTACCTAAGGCAATACCCGTCCGGAACGTGCCTTTGCAGCAGACAAATCGGTCGCGTTGATGATGCCATCGGCATTCAGGTCAAACAGTGCGCGGGCGTCGCTGTTGACCGTTTGGCCCTGTCGGGCCTTGATCGCACTGATGTCGGCGGCAGAGACGGCGCGGGTGCTGTTCACATCGCCGACCAGGAAACCCATGGAAGCGCTTGCCGTACCGACACCGTTGAGTCCGGTAAGCGTGATCGTCAACCGCGTGTTGTCGGCCACGCCGGTCAGTGTCACGACTACGTCGTTGCCGGATCGCACCGGCGTTGCGGTACCAACCGAATTCATCATCGCGTCGAGTGCGGTTGCCGCACTGACATAGTTGACGTTGCCGTCGAAGTGAAACACCAGTGTGTGACCGCTGCCGATCTGCCGTGGCTCGACGGTCACGGCGCCAGAAATCGGTTGGCTGTGGTCGATGGTCAGGCTGAAGGGCATGGCGCCGTGCATCTTGCGAGAGATCACGGTCATGAGATTGAGCACCGACTGGTTGGCGTTGAGCTGCGCACGGAAGCCGCCCTTTAGCTGGAAGCTGATGCTGGTGATGGCGCCGCCGGCAGCGGCATCGCCAACCGAAGAGACGATACGGTGGTTGGCAGAAGTCATTTCACCGATGCCGTTGTTGAAGGTGTCGAAGGCCATCGAGAAATTGATGCTGCCTTGGCCGCCTGCCACCGCTAGCGGACTGACGATCACACATAGAGACAGGAGCAGGGCGGCTACTGCCTTCATGCCAGCATTTGCTCCTCTGCGGCCAAACATCATTTGCGACCGATTTGCGATTTGATCTCCCGCAATTCGCGCTCCAGCACTTGCAGCCGCGCCGCCTGGGATTGAATCGTGCGCTGCTGCTTCTGGAATTCGTTCAGCAGCATGGGCGGCAGGAAATGGTATTTGACGGTTTCGATCTGGCCATCGAGGCCACGGATCACCAGGCTGGGATACGTTTCATCCACTTCCTCTGCTATAAGGCCGTACTGCAGTTCGCGTCCCGCTGGCGCCTGGTCGGACTTGTAGTGGAAAGTCACCGGACGCAATTTCATCAGTGCGCTGCTGGCCTCGTCCATGTCGGCGATGCTGTCCTTGTAGCGGCGCGATGATGTGCTCGTTCCCAGTTGGCCCTGCGAGTTGATAAAGACGGTAGTGCCGCCGCCGGAGACAAATCCGCTGATGCCGGCAATAAACGTGGAAAGCTGCGTGCCCGGCGTGCCGATGCGTATGGCGCTGCCGTCGACGGCGTTGCCCGCATTGCCAATATAGATATTGTTGGCGGAACCGGCATTGTTGACGCTGCCGGCGCCGTTGCCGATCATGATGTTGCCGCTGCTGTTTGCGCCCAGCCCCGAGCCGGCATTGGTGCCAACGAAGGTGTTGTTGTTGCCGCCATTGGTGGTGCTACCCGCACCGCGGCCGAGTGCGGTGTTGTTGGAGCCATTCACATTGGGAAGGGCAAGCTCGCCGACGGCGGTGTTGTTTCCCGCGCCGCCACCCAAATTGCCGGCATTGGCGCCGAGAAAAATATTCCCGCTGCCGTTGGAGTGGAGGTAACGGCTGCCGAATTTTGTGATGGTTGCAAAATTGGTGAGCTCCAGGCCGCCCTGCAGCGTCAAGATTCCGCCGATCGTGGGAGATGAAGTCCAGTTGGGCGGGCCAAAATTGCTCGCCAGTATCTGACCCTGCAGGCCGCCGCCAATCTGCGTCGGACTGATGAAGGCAAAACTGTCCAGTTCGGACGCCGTCGTCGCGCGGAACGCATAAGGGCTGCTGGCCAGCGGCTGGCGCGGGCTCATTTCGGCGTCGGCGTTGACCGCCACCGAGAACCAGTACGGCACATCGAACGGCAGCGTGATTGGTGTGACCGATCCGAGGGTGACACCGAAGCTGCCATTGGCAACGCTCACCGATGGTTGTGTCTCGTTCCACAGCGCGCTGCTGCCACTGGCGACGTTGTAGAGGCGAAACGTCATCGACACCGTGGTATTGACCGGCGCGCCGGCCGGGCTGGTGAGATAGCCCTGATAGTTGATGGTCTGCGGCGCTGCCGCGTGCGCGAACGGCGCGATCAAAGCCAGCGAGACCAGAAGAGCGGATGCGATGGCTCCAAGATACCGGTTCATGCGAATGCTCCTGACTGTCGGAATACGCCTGAAACCGGCGCATTTCTCATTACGTCATCCAGTATTGGTCCGGTCAACGCACCGTCCGGGGATGGACATGAAGAGTGGGAGCATCGAAGACAAAAACTCCAGCGCTGGTGCGGCTTCCCGAGTGCTTTCGGCCTGCGACCCGCTACAGTGCTTGGGTCTGACGGGTGAAAATGAAAAAGCCCGCTGGTGCGGGCTTTTTCACATGCGACTGCGATTGCCTACGCGATCGCGCGATACGCCGGCAGCGTGAGGAATTCCTCATAGTTGTCGTCCATGATCAGCTGCTCGAACATGGCGGCGCCTTCGACGTATTTGCCTTGCGCGTATGCGGCTTCACCAACGATGCCCGGTGTCTTTTTCAGCTCATCGGCCGTAAGCGCGGTAACCATCTCCTTGGTCACCTTGCGGCCGTCATCCAGTACGCCTTTCGGCGAGCGAATCCACTGCCACACTTGCGAGCGCGAGATCTCGGCAGTGGCGGCATCTTCCATCAGGTTGAAAATCGGCACGCAGCCGTTGCCGGCGAGCCAGGAGCCGACGTACTGGATGCCAACCTGGATATTGTTGCGCAGCCCTGCTTCGGTGATCGGCGCTTCGGGACGGAAGTCGAGCAGGTCCTTGGCGGTGTAGTTCACGTCGTCGCGCTGGCGATGAATCTGGTTCGGCGTTTTCATGTGCGCGTCGAATACTTCCTTCGCCACCGACACCAGGCCCGGATGCGCCACCCATGTGCCGTCGCAGCCATCGGTCACTTCGCGCAGTTTGTCGGCGCGTACCTTTTCCATTGCGGCGGCGTTGGCCGCCTCGTCGTTCTTGATCGGGATTTGCGCTGCCATGCCGCCCATGGCAAACGCCTGGCGCTTGTGGCAGGTCTTTACCAGCGAGAGTGCATAGGCGCGCAGGAACGGTGCCATCATCGTCACCTGGCTGCGATCGGCCAGACAGAAATCCTTGTTGAGGCGGAATTTCTTGATGGCCGAGAAGATGTAATCCCAGCGGCCAATATTGAGCCCCGCGCTGTGTTCGCGAGTCTCATACAACATCTCGTCCATCTCGAACGCGGCGACAATGGTCTCGATGAGTATCGTGCCCTTGATGGTGCCTTGTGGAACACCAACTTCGTTTTGCGCCATGACGAAGATATCGTTCCACAGCCGCGCTTCCAGATGCGACTCCATCTTCGGCAGATAGAAATACACGCCACCGCCACGCGATACCAGCGTTTTCGCGTTGTGGAAAAAATAAAGCGCGAAATCGAAAATGGCGCCGGACACGGCCTTGCCGTCGAGCGTGACGTGCTTTTCGTCCAGATGCCAGCCGCGCGGGCGCGGGAACAGCACGCCGGGCTTGTCATTCAATTTGTATTGCTTGCCGTTTTGTTCGAACGTGATTGTGCGCAGATTGGCGTCACGCAGGTTGATCTGGCCTTCGATCATGTTGGCCCAGGTCGGGCAGTTGGCGTCCTCGAAATCGGCCATGAAGGTGTTGGCGCCACAGTTGAGCGCATTGATCACCATCTTGCGGTCGGTCGGGCCGGTAATTTCGATACGGCGGTCCTGGATATCGGCGGGGCAGGGAGCCACGACCCAGTTGCCCTCGCGGATGGACTTCGTCTCAGCCAGGAAGTCCGGCAGCTTGCCGGCGTCGAATTCTTTTTGACGCCCGGCACGTGCCGCCAGCAACGACTGACGCGTTGGCTCGAACTTGCGCGCCAGCTTGACGAAAAACGCCAATGCCTCAGGTGTGAGGATTTGCGCGTATTCGGCCGAAACCGAAGCATTAATGGCGAGGCCGGCAGGAAGATTGTGTAGGGTGTCCATGGTGATTCCTTGCTATGCAAATTGCGTCGTTAGGGGCGGATTTGTCGCTTGGACGCAACAAAAATCAGAAAAAAATTTCAGATTGTTGGCTGATTGTATTACGATACTAAAATAATGATAATCGCCAATAATCAATAAGCATTTGTTACTGGCGGACAGGGATGGGTCGACGTTAAAACCCGGAGGAAGTAATGGATCGCCTGAAAGCGCTGCAAACATTTCTCGACGTTGCCAAGACCGAAAGCCTGTCGGCGGTGGCGAGGGATGAAGGTGTTACGCCCGCCATGGTGGGGCGCCGTATCGATCAACTGGAAGAGCAACTGGGTGTGAAGCTGTTCAAGCGCTCCACCCGCAAGATCACCCTGACGCCGGAGGGTGTGTCGTTTCACGACGACGTGCGGAACATCCTCAATGAGCTGCGCGCGGCAGAGGAGTCGCTCACGGTCGGCGCGCGCAGCGCCAGTGGGCGATTGATCGTCTCGGCGCCAACCTCGTTTGGCCGAAAACACATCGCGCCGCACCTGCCAGCGTTTGTCGAGGCGCATCCCAATCTCAGTGTCACGCTGCAGTTGTCAGAACGCATGGTGGATTTGAAGAACGAGCGCGTCGACCTGGCGGTTCGCATCGCCGATCTGAAGAACGCCGACCTGATTGCCACCAAGCTCG
>JAEUNB010000107.1 GCA_016790625.1 Betaproteobacteria bacterium
GAGTACCAGCACTTCGGCAACCGCGCGTCGCCCCTTGTAACCGGTGCCGCGACAGTGACCGCAACCGCCAGAGTTGCGAAACCGCCAGTCTTTAACGTCGCCAGCATTCAATCCCGACGCCCGCAATGCCGCGCTGTCGGGTTCGACAGATATCGCGCAATGTTCGCAGAGCATGCGCAACAGGCGCTGCGCGACGATGCCATTCAGTGCCGCGGAAAAACTATACGGATCCACTTCCATGTGCAGGAATCGGCCGAGCACATCGTAGACGTTGTTTGCATGGACTGTGGTCAGGACCAGATGACCGGTAAGCGCGGCCTGTACGGCGATTTCGGCAGTTTCACTGTCGCGAATTTCGCCCACCATGATCTTGTCAGGGTCGTGACGCAGAATCGAACGCAAACCGCGCGCGAACGTCAGTCCTTTTTTTTCATTGACGGGGATCTGCAGAATCTTCGGTAAACGGTACTCGACCGGATCTTCGATGGTAATGATCTTGTCGCGACCATTGTTGATTTCAGAAATGGCGGCATACAGCGTGGTGGTCTTGCCGCTGCCGGTGGGTCCTGTGACGAGCAGCATACCGTGCGGTTTTGCGGACAATGCGCGAATGGCGGCGGCGGCTTCGGCATTCAGCGACAAACTGGCCAAGGTCAACGAGTCGTGACTCTCGGAAACCGCACGCCGGTCAAGCAGACGCAATACGGCATCCTCGCCAAAAAGGCTCGGCATGATCGACACCCGAAAGTCAATCTCACGCCCCTTTACCAGGACCTTGAAGCGTCCATCCTGAGGAATGCGCCGTTCGGCAATGTCGAGTTCCGCCAACACCTTGACGCGTGAAATGACTTGCTCGGCTACTTCAAGACCTTTGCTTTCACCAATGGCGACCAGTACGCCATCAATCCGGTATTTGATGTGCAGTCGGTCGGCATCGCACTCAAGATGAATGTCGGACACGCCCATCTTCAGTGCATCATAAAGTGTCGAATTGACCAGTCTCACCACGGGCGAAGCGTCTTCGCTGATGGATACCAACGAGAGTTCTTCGAGATCAGCGCCAAGTGTGACCGCCGAGGCCTCCGCAACGATGGAGTCGATAGCACGCATCTTCTCTTCCTGCTGCGCCAGAAACGCGGACAGGTCGCTGCGATGCGCCAGTACGATATCGAATGGCGTTTTCAACCGGCCCCGAACCCAGGCTGACGGGTCTGGCGCAAATGGGTCTGCCCTGACCAACACCAATCCGGTGCTGGCATCGTTCACCATCACTAGCATCCGGCTCATGCAATCCGCAAACGCGATCAGATCGAAGCGTGGCACGGCCGCTTGTAGCTGGCGCATCGAATAAGACGGAAATTCGAATGCCAGCGCCAACGCGGCCATGAACTGTTCGGAAGAGACGCTCGATTGCTCTTCCAGCACGTTGATCAGTGCTCGTCCGTCCCGTTCTGCCAGCTCACGTCCTTTCGCAATGAACTCACGCGTCATGACAAAGCCTGCATCCTGCATGGCGGGATAACAGTGATTGGCTGGGTCTACATTTAACTCGCTCATTGAATACTTGCTGCCAAGTCGAAAATTGGCAGGTAGAGCAACACCACGACCACGCCGATTACCAATCCCATGATCGTCATCAGAATCGGTTCAGCCAGCCGCGCGACCCAATCGATGCGGCGGCCCAAATCCTCATCATGAAATTTCGCCGTGCGTTCCAGCATCTGCGATAGTTCGCCGGACTGCTCGCCCACACGCATCAAGCGTAGCGCCACAGCAGTGACCATGCCTTCGGCTTCGAGCGATTCGGAAAATGTCCTGCCCTCCTCGATCGCACGCTTCACAGCGTCCAGCCGTCCCCTTTCCGCGCCGACAAACAATTCGCGCGTCATGGCAATTGACTTGGCGAGCGGAACACCGGCGTTCAACAACAACGCGAGCGTGCGATAGAAGCGCGTCAACCTAAACTCGAAGGCGATCTGCTTCAGTAGCGGAAGCCGCAATCCGGTGGTGAGTACCCGATTCCTCATCGCAGGATTGGTCACCAGGGTACCGGCAAAAAGAACAATGGCACCGATGAGTCCAAACACCAATGGCCAGAGTTGATGCATGGCACGGCCGACGGCCAACAGCAGCACCGACAGCCATGGAATGTCGCGCCCTGTGGCTTCATAGACCGACGCAAACCGCGGCACCACATAACCCAGCAAGAACAAGGTTACCAAACCGCCTACGATCATGAGCGCGACAGGATAGATGCAAGCCGACAGCAGCTTTTTCTTGAGCGCATCGAAGGTCTGCGCATAAGCCACATACCGTGACAGCGCGCTGGTGAGCCCCCCACTGCGTTCTGACGCGCGAACAGTGGCAACGAACAAATCGGGAAACACTCGCGGTTCCACTTCCAGCGCATCAGAAAAGCGCTTTCCCTCTCCTAGCGATGTCAACAAGCGAGCCAGTACTGCACGGCAGTCGGCATCACGCTCCTTCTCTGCGAGCGTCTCAAGGGCATCGAACAAATTAAGACCCGCTTCCAGTAGCGCGAGCAACTCCTG
>JAEUNB010000148.1 GCA_016790625.1 Betaproteobacteria bacterium
CGATGCTTGAAAAGAAATACGCACGCTAAGCGCGCTTTCCTGCCGCGTGCAAACAGCGGCGCAGAAAACACAAACTCTAGCACCGGCGCGGCTTTCGGACTAAAAATAGCCCGGAAGCCTCACCAATGCTAGAGTTTGACCATCTTGTATTGACTGCCCTATCGGCAAACGCTGGCTGGGCAAGGAGTGCCGAGATACTCCCAGATATACGAAGTCAACGTCACTGGACCACCGTAAAGACCCAGGCCATCCGCAGCAAATCCTCGCTTGGTGTTGTTGGCTGCCGGGCTGTTGCCTGAAGGCGGATCGTTTACTTCGCGGAACACCTCCTTGATCTTTGCTTCGTACGGCCACGGCCACAGGTCCTCGTCCGTCAGTTGGTCGTAGCCTGGCTCACCCCAACGCGTGCCCGTCACGCCATAGCGCTTCATGATGACGGCGCCATTTGTGTTGTTGAGCAGGTTGGCTGGCTTGGTCGCCGGCTTCAATAGCGATGCCGTCGCCGCGACAATCAGGTCCGTTGCCGCGCCGGGAACGTTGCCGCCTATCGTCACGTGATCTGCATTATTCGCCTTGATACCGGTTGCATAGGTACTGCCGCGCAGGTCCCACACCACCGAGTGATACGCCGAGTTGACGCTGCCGAATTCCCTCAGGAACAACCCGGTATGCGCAACGCCTTCATTCAACACCATGCTGCCGAACAAACGCACATTGGCCGCAGTCTTCGGTGTGTAGAAGCCACCGTATTTTTCCTCGCCACCGAGTCCGGTCGGATTTTGACCATCGAGCGCGATCACATTCTGGTAAAGGTGATCACGCATCACCGGCGAATTGTCGTTGCCGTAGCTGGCGAAAGTCGCCTTCGGCTGATTGGAACTGGAATAGTCCATGCGGCCAACCAATCGGCGCCAGATGGTGCGCTGCGTCGATGAACTCGGTCCGCCCTGTGCAAAACAGTATCGGCAGGCGCCGGTGCCGGCAACATCCTCGATCAGGTTGTCATTGCCGCTAACAAAGAACAGGCCGCCGTACTTGTCGATGTTGCCACTACGCTTGAAGATAGAGCGCGTGATTTTGTTGAATGACCCGCTGACATCGCCGATGTACTCGGGATAAACCGTACCCGACATGTCGTAGACAAATCCGTCGACGTTGACGTAATCGCCGCCGATGTTCAGCTGGTTGTCGTAGTACAGCAGCGAGGTGTTGCTGACGATGCGAACTTCCATCGGCGTTTCCGCCATCACCGTCGTCGGGCGAGCCGCAGTGCCACTCTTCACATTGGTAATGAAGTTGACCTTGCCGGAATATACGCCGTTGCGCACAATCAGCGTGTCACCTGATGCCATGCGGCTGATGCCGTAGCTGATCGTCCTCCAGGGATTGGCAATATTGCCGGTGCCGGTGATGTCATTGCCGTTGGTGGCGACGTAATAGGCGCCGCTTATCGAGGTGACTGCATTGAATGTGGCGGTGCAAGTTGAACTGGACGATATCGTCAGTGACAAGCTCGCCGCAGTTCCGGCACAGGCGCCGGACCAGCCGGCAAACGTCGAGCCCGATGTCGCGACAGCGGTCAACGCCACAGACGTATCTTTGGGCAAGCTGGCCGTGCAACTGCTGCCGCAGTTGATGCCCACCGGCGACGAGGTTATCGTTCCCGCGCCAGTGCCGGCCTTTACAACATTAAGCGAAACCATGGTTGGCGCTGCGGTAAAGCTCGCATAACACGTTGACGTGGCAGCCAGCGTGATCTGCGTACCCGCAGCAGTACCGGAACAATTTCCGGACCAGCCGGAAAAGCTCGATCCACTTGCCGGGTTAGCCGTAAGCGTCACCACACTATTGATTGCCAGCGCTGTCGAGCACGTGCTCCCGCACGAGATACCTGCGGGACTGGAAACCACCGAGCCAGAGCCGGTGCCGGCCACGCCGACGTACAACGTCGCAGTCGCAGGCGGAGGTGGAGGTGTTGCCGCTACAGCGGCAAAACTGGCGGTGCAGCTCACGTTCTGCGACAGCACGCCGGTAAACGTAGCGGCCATGCCGCTGCAAACCCCCGACCAGCCGCTGAATGTCGATCCGCTGGCCGCGACTGCGGAGAGCGTGATGCTCGCGTTGACCGGGAAATTAGCCACACACGTACTGCCGCAGGAAATGCCTGTCGGCAAAGTCGTAACAGTACCGATGCCGGTGCCGGACTTGCTGATCGTCAGGCTGTAGGTTGCGACAGGCGGCGGGGTGGTGCTGGCCGGCCTGAATGTCGCCGTGCAGGTCGCTGCACTATTGAGAGAAATCCTGGTGGTGGCCGAGGTGCCGGAACAACTGCCGGACCATGCGATGAACACCGACCCCGACTGGGCAACTGCGTTTAATGCAATGTTGCTGCCGACGGTGTATCGCTGGCTGCAATCGCTACCGCATGAAATACCGCTGGGGTTGGAGGTCACCGTGCCGCTGCCGGCGCCGGATTTGCTGACGCTGAGTTTCGCGTAAGTCGCTGCTGATGCTTCGAGTACAACGGCTGGGGCGGCAGCCATGATGCACCAAGCCATATGAGTCACCAACTTCTGGTACAGCTTCTTGCCTGTGGTCATGATCGATATCCTTGTTTGCGGATGAATGATTCGCCGGCGCATTAACATCGCCGGACGCATGCTGCGGTCGCAATTGCTGCTTGCGGCGCACACAGGCGAGTACGCGCAAGCCGAATGCCATCGGTACACAGGCACTACAAGAGAAACCGGATCGGCCCGGTTTATTACGGCCGTAACGAAAAGTCGCGAAAAAACGTCGTCATCTGCCGACAGTTTTTTTGACGCATGACGCGAATGGTCTTCGGCCATTTCGCGCGCTGTCGCCGGGGACCGACACCGACAGCGCAGTTGGGCTGTCGGTGAATGAAGCGTGCGTTAGGTTTTCAGCAGCAACACGCAAACGCAGCGGCAAAGGACCACTATGGGTTGGGGAGTTCCATGCGCAGCGGGCAATGATCGGACGCAGCAAGTTGCGCTGCGCTGCCCGGCGTAGCGCTTTGTGAAACGCCAAATGGAGCGATCGCAACCTTCAACGACTGGAGAGGATCCGGCAACTTGGGCCATGCACGACTCACCAGCATCTGGTCCAAACCGACCGGATTACGGCAACCCATCTCCAGCGCCAGCTTGTCGCGATCATCGCGCGACAAGCGCGCGGTCTTGGCGGTATTGCAGATCGCTTTGCTGGCGTCGGATTTCGTGCACGCGTTGCTGGACAAAACGAGCGCCGATGCCGGGGGATCGTTATCGTTGATTTCCGCCAGCAACAGCCGGACTTTGCTTTCCGCTCTCAATGCCGTTTTCGGGTCGCTGCCGTCGACGCGCGCACCCTTGCCGCTTGTCTTCGCGGCTTCGATTTCGTGCCACAGATCGCGATTGAAGTCGCCCATGAATATGATGCGATCGGTCTTCCTTGCTGTGTCTTCCAGCCACGCTTCCAGCGGCTGAATCTGCTGCTGGAGAATCACGCAATCCTTCTGCTCGCTTTCCAGCTGGCCACGATTTTCAGGGCCAGCTTCCAGTGGCGATACACAAGCCGCTTTCAAGTGAACATTCAAAAAAGCGACGGCCGTTTTCCCCAGATTGAGCATCAAGCGCAGTCCCGGACGGGGACGCCGCGCTGCCCCATTCTGTGGCAACGACAAAGGTTCATTCACGTCGCAGGTACCGCCACTGCCAAGTGATTTCTTCCAGGCGAAAGCCAGTCGCTGGATTGCGTAACCCTCGTATGAGCATACGTTGTACTGCAACGACAATCCGCCCAGTGCCTCGCGTACCGCCGCCTCGCCCGACACCTCCTGAAAAGCCATCACATCAGCCGCGACATCCTTTGCGATCAATTGCGAAATCTGCGTGGAACGCGCGGCAAACGACTCAGCCGTCACCGGAATCACATTGCGCATCCCGTCCTGATAAATATTGCAAGGCGGCATCTTGTCGATGGTCCACGGCAGCTTAATCGCCTCGTCGCGCGGGCGCCAATCGATTTGCCAGCCGGTCTGTGCGTCGGTCTTGCTCGATGGGAGCCAGGTCTTGCTCGCCAAATCAAGATCGTATCGCTTGCCGCAACCCGCGATCCATTCGCCTGCTTCCTTTTGGCTGATATGCCATCCGAGGTTCCAGGTGGCGAGCGAAATGCCGGCTTCGGCATTAGACGCTAAGCATGCCAGCATTGAGGCAATGATGCGAAAGCGGTATTTCATCAGGCAGACTCCGAAAATATTGAAGCGAATGGTTGATTGCGTGGCATTTTGCGCTGAATTTCCGCTCCGGTCGCGTATGAAGCACTTAACGCCTCCTGCTGTGGAACCTGGACGGCACCTGCACATAACAGGATCGCCGCATGCCGGCAACACCCAATGCCATCGTCTCTTGTTGCAATTTGTCGCAGTTTGTCACGCCTGTTTTATATGCCCCAAAAAAAGCGCGGCCACCCCGTATCCGGTTGTTGACTCGGGATTGCGGCGGCGTACACTCAAAGCAAGTCAACGCCGGGACCATTCAACGCCATGTGCACCGCCTTGAACATCAGAACATTTTTTGCGTCCTCAGCTCTGCTATTTCTGATGGCGTGCGGCGGAGGCGGCGGGGGTGGCAGCAACACATCGGCCGCGCCACCCAACAACGCAGGCCCCGCATTCACCGACCCCATCGCGTATTCGAGTGCACCGAGCGCATCGCTGACCACCGCCACTGAAATCACCTCAGTGACACGCAACCAGATCACCGTCGGTGGCAACGCGATTGCTTACACCGCAACCACGGGCCACTTGATCGCACGTGCCCCCGGCACCAATGCGCCGCTGGCATCATTTTTCTACGTCGCCTATACGCGAGACAACCAGACCGCCGCGACGCGACCGATTACTTTCTTCTACAATGGCGGTCCGGGCTCCGCTACCGTTTGGCTGCACCTTGGTTCATTTGGACCAAAGCGTTTGGTGACCGGCCATCCCAATATCAACCCGGCGCCGTTTCCGCTGATCGACAACGCCGAGAGCATGCTCGATATCAGCGACCTGGTGTTTGTCGATGCGATCGGCAGCGGCTATTCGCAGGCGATCGCGCCAAACACCAACCAGACCTTCTGGGGTGTGGACGCCGATGCCGCCGTGTTCCGCGATTTCGTCACCCGCTATCTCTCAGTCAACAACCGCACGGCCTCGCCCAAGTTTCTGTTTGGCGAATCGTACGGCGGGCCGCGCACCGCGGTACTGGCTTTCCTGCTGGAGAGCGCCGGCGTACGACTGAACGGCATCGTGCTGCAATCACCGGCAATGAACTACAACAGCAATTGCGGCGTGCTCGATACTGTCATCAGTTGCGCGGGCTACCTGCCGAGCTATAGTGCGGCCGGCGCCTGGTACAACCGGCTCAATCCCAATCCGACGACCGCTACGTTGCCGGCTTTTCTGGGCGACATGCGCGTGTTCACGACTACCCAGTACGCGCCCGCCGTGCAGACATTTCTCTCGACCTTGGCGGTGCCGGGAACGCCGCTGCTGACGCAGCTATCCAACAACACTGGAATCGGCGTAGCCACCTGGCAAACGCGCTTCAATCTCGATTCGCCTTTTGTGCAGAACAACTTGATCGCGGGTACACGCATCGGCCGCTACGATGCGCGCGTCTCGGCGCCGCAGGGCAGTTCGCTGGCGCAGGGCGATCCTTCGAGCACGTCGATCTCGGATGGCTTTGCGGTTGGCATCGGCAGTTACCTTACCAACACGTTGCAATACACCACGCCATCGACCTATACGACGCTGAGCAGCGCCATCCAGACCTGGAATTTTCGTCACGATGGCCAGGACGTGCCCGACACCATTCCCGATCTGGCTGCAGCACTGGCACTGAACCCACGATTGAAAGTGCTGGCGGTAAATGGCTATCACGATCTCGCCACGCCGTTCTTTCAGACCGAAATGGACTTGGCCCGATTGGGCAGCAATTCAAATGTACAGGTGCGGAACTACAACGGGGGGCACATGACTTATCTCGACAACGCGACGCGTGTCGCGCAGAAAGCCGACCTGGTGCAGTTTTATCAAAACGCGGTGGCACCATGAACATTGCGAGGACCAATATGAGACTGGTTTTTTCGACGCTGGCGCACGGTGTGCTAATCACCGTGCTGTGCCTCTCGAGCGGTGTCAATGCGCAAGTCACACCCTCACCCGATCCACAGCGCGCGGGCGCCGAGGTAACGATGCTTGATCCCTGGGTGCCGCCATCGGCGCGCAAGGCCGCTCCCGCCGTGCCTACGCAGGGCGCCGCATTGCAGGAACAGGTGGAACGCAAACTGAAGCAGCGCTTCGACGCAGCCGCTACCCAGCAGAGTGGCAGCTTGACAAAGGCACAGGCCGAAGCCGCAGGACTGGGCTTTATTGCGCAGAATTTCGATGCCATCGACACGCGCAAGACCGGCGCGGTACGTTTCGACGATGTGAAGCGCTATTTGCGCGAACGCGGTGCGGTACTGAACTAGGAAGCCAAACTCCAGCATTGGCGCGGCTTTCTGGCCAAAAATGGCTGAAACGCCTCGCCAATACTGGAGTTTGTCATTCAGTTCAACGCCATCGTCTTCAACATTTCCTTCAGCTTGTGCTTCAGCACCTTGCCATTGGCCGCCGCCGGCAAGGGCGACATGAAGATGATCTGCATCGGCCGTTTGTAAGGTGCCAGCAACGCTGCAGCAAATTCAATCAAACCAGCTTCGCTGATGGTTTTTCCCGGTGCGCGTTCGACGAAAGCCACCACTTCTTCATTGCCGGCAACCTCGCGCCCCACCACAGCTGACTGTGTAACGTCTGGGTGCGCGTTCAGCACCGCCTCCACTTCCACCGGATAGACATTGAAACCGGAGCGGATGATGAGGTCCTTGGTACGGCCGATGATAAACAGCGCGCCACTCGCGTCGCGACTGGCGAGGTCGCCGGTATTGAGCCACCCATCTGCGTTGATGGCTTCGGCAGTCGCGGCGGGATTGCGGTAGTAGCCTTTCATCACGTTCTGCCCGCGCACCCAGAGTTCGCCGGTTTCGCCTTCAGCGACATCGCTGCCGGCGCGATCGACGACGCGTACATCGACACGCGGAATGGCGCGGCCCACCGAGCAATCGACACGCGATTCGTCCAACCTCGTTTGCGAGATGGTCGGCGAGGCTTCGGTCAGGCCGTAGCCGTTGTTCAGTGTGAGTCCGAAATGCGCTTCCACTTCAGCCTTCAATGCCGGATCGAGCGGCGAACCACCCGCGTAAATAAACCGCAAGGCTGGCGGTTGCAGTTTCTGACCGCCGGCTTTCAGCATCTCCAGCAGCCGTGCATACATCGCCGGCACGCCCTGACATACCGTGATGCCTTCATCGCGCAAAGCTCTGGCCATTTTCTGCGGCGTGTAGCGCGCTTCCAGATGCAGGCAGGCGCCGCCGAACAGCGAGCCCAGGCACACCGATGCCAAGCCATAAACGTGTGAGATTGGCAGCACGGCGTAAACGTGGTCATCGCTGGTGATACGCCGCAGCGTGGCGGACACCGCCGCAATAAACAGCAGGTTGCGGTGCGTGAGCATCACACCCTTGGGATTGCCGGTGGTGCCAGAGGTATAAATCAATGCGGCCACCTGCTGATCGCCATTGGCATGAACCGCCTCAGGTTCGCAGGACGTATTGAGTGCAGACATCCGCGCCGCACCTGCGGCACCCAAACTCAAAGTAGCGGCCTGATGCCGATCCGCATGTGCTGCCGCCTCCGGTGAATCAGCATCGAGATAAATCGTCCGCCGCGCACCGCAGTGTTCGCGCACGGCATCGATCTCTCGTGCTGACAGCCGTGCATTGACCATCACCGCCCAAGCATCGAGTGAGGATATTGCAAACAGCAATGCGACCAGTGCGACGCAGTTCTCGCCGATGATCATCACCCGATCGCCACCACGTACACCGCTGCTGCGCAGGATGGCGGCAATTTCCCGATGTACTGCTGTCAGTTCGCCGATCGTCCAATACCGGCCATCGGCATGCAGGGCCATTGAATTTGGATCGCTATTCATCCGGCTGGCGAGAATGCCGTCGATACGCTCGGGAAGCCCGGCCAGCGCTACATCCAGCTCGTCAATTTCCTGCTGCGGCGTTTTGTGCGCGACACCTGTCACTGACCGGCCGCCTCGCGGATCATATTTCGCGCAATCACCAACTGCTGGATCTGGCTGGTACCTTCGTAAATGCGAAACAGGCGCACATCGCGGTAGAACCGCTCGATGGCGTAGTCGCTGACATAACCGGCACCGCCGTGAATCTGCACGCAGCGGTCGGCCACGCGACCACACATTTCGGAGGCGAACAATTTGGCGCAGGACGCTTCAGTATTGACGTTCTCACCCGCGTCGCGGCGTTGCGCGGCGTCCAGCACCATGCAACGCGCGGCGTAAAGCTCGGTCTTGCTGTCAGCCAGCATCGCCTGTACCAATTGAAATTCGGCGATCGGCTGGCCAAACTGTTTGCGTTCCATTGCGTAGCGCAGAGCATCGTTCAGCATGCGTTGCGCTGCCCCTACACAAACGGCAGCAATGTGCAGGCGTCCTTTGTCCAGCACTTTCATGGCGGTCTTGAATCCAACACCCTCAACACCGCCGATCAGATTCTTTGCCGGCACGCGACAATTGTCGAAAATCACGTCGCAGGTGTGGGCCCCCTTCTGCCCCATCTTTTTGTCGACCTTGCCGAGACTTAATCCGGGTGTGCCGCGTTCGACAATAAACGCGGATATCGCACCCGCCCCCTTCTTCGCTGGGTCGGTGCGCGCCATCACGGTATAAATCCCGGCCTCCGGCGCATTGGTGATATAGCGCTTGGTGCCGTTCAGCACATAGTGATCGCCATCGCGCACAGCGCTGGTAACCAGCGAGGCGGCATCGGAACCCGATCCGGGCTCGGTCAACGCGAACGACGCAACCATCTCTCCGGCAGCAAGCTTCGGCAGATAGTGCGCCTTCTGCTCCGGTGTACCGTCCATGATGATGCCCTGCGAACCAATACCATTGTTGGTGCCGAACATGGAACGAAACGCCGGCGAGGTCATGCCAAGCTCGAACGCCACCCGCACCTCTTCTTCCATTGTCAGGCCCAAGCCACCGTAAGCCTCTGGGATGCAGAGACCAAACAAGCCCAGCGCTTTCATCTCGCTTACCAGCTCCGGTGGAATCGCATCCGTCTCAGCGACCAGGTTCTCATTGGGGATCAACCGTTCGCGCACAAAGCGGGCAATATTGTCCGTCAGGGCGTTCAATAGCTCAGCATCACGAATCATCGCGGTCCTCTATGGGTTGATGCGATCACATGCCGCCACGCGACAGCGCGGCTTCCACGTTTTTCACCAGTTGCACCAGACGAGGACCCAGGTCGTCTTCCAGCATCTGCCGGCGAATCTGGAATGCCGGACCACCGCAGTTGAACGCCAGTATGCCGGCACCATTCCCAGACGTAATAGCGACACCTACTGCATTGACATCCTTCTGCCATTCGCCCACTGACAAGCAGAAGCCGCGAGTCTGGAATTCACGCAGCGATCGTTCGACGCCATTTTTGATTTGCGTCCACTCGGCTGGAAATTTCTTTTTCGTGAGATCGAGCAAATAATCGCGCTCGCGCTCCGGCAAACCGGACAGCAAAGCCCTGCCCATCGCGGTGCCGGCAATCGGAATTCGCGATCCGACATCGAGCCGTAGCGTGACCGTCGCACTGCTGCGGCAATTTTCGATATAAACCATCGACAGGCGATCACGCGCGCCCAGCGCCACGGAGGCCTGCGAGTAGTCAGCCAGCTGCTGCATGAACGGCCGCGCGATCTGCCGTACATCCATGTTCGACAACATGGAGTGTCCCAACGCCAGCACGCCGGTGCCGAGGTGATACTTGCCGAGGTTTTCGGCGTAGCTGAGATAACCAAGTCGCCGCAACGTATAGGTCAGGCGCGAGATGGTTGCTTTCGGCAACCCGGTACGCTTCACCAAGTCCTGATTGCCGAGATAGCGATCGCCGGCCTTGAAGCAGCGCAGAATTTCCAGACCGCGCGCCAGTGCAGTGACAAATTGCCGGTCCTTCTCGCTGGCGGCGCCGGTGAATAGTGCCAAGTCTGGAATGCGGTCATTCATGGGATGCGCGGGAGATCATTAATGCCGAGTGCGGCCGTAAAAATTCACCTCATCGTTTCACAACCAAAAACAGCGTGTCAACGTTTCCCGGAATTTGGTTTCGCTAAGCGGAACATTGAATTTAGAGCGATTTCGGCCGGTCCGCATGCTGCACCGCGCCATTGTCGTGCCTTCTTCAGCAAGCGCTCGGCCGAACCTTCAGCGCTGTTTACACGTAAGGGGTGAACAGGTATCGTCAATTGAAAAGACGCGACAATATTTCGCTGTGCGGAACCGAAGAAATCATCGGAGAAATCATGG